>NZ_BAAGPS010000005.1:182547-381773 GCF_054783935.1 Streptomyces pseudoechinosporeus | reverse complement strand
CCGCCTGGGCTCAGAACGTCCCCAGCTTGATGATCGACAGCAGTGCGATCAGCTGGATCGCCGAGGCGCCCAGGGCCTTCGGCCACGGAAGGTCGTGGGACTTGTTGACCATCAGCGTGAACAGGGCGGCGGCTCCCAGCCACGTCGCCCAGCCCAGGATCTGCACGAACGGCGCGTCGCCGCCCATGAAGAGGGCCACGACCAGGCGGGGGGCGTCCGTGAGCGACATGATCAGCATGGAGAGGCCGACCGTGGGCTGCCAGGCGCCGTCGCCGCCGAGCTGGCGCGCGAGGGTGTGGGTGACCACGCCCAGGATGAAGGCGCTGAGCACGATCGCGACCGCCGTCGTCAGGACGATGGGGACCGCGTTGGAGAGCGTCGCGTTGATCGCGTCTTCGCGCGCGCCGTCGAAGCCGAAGACCGCCAGCAGCCCGTACAGGAACGTCACGATCAGGGCCGGGCCCCACATCGTGTAGTCGCGCATCTGCAGGAACGTCTGGTTCGGGCGCATGATGACGCCGCTCAGCAGTTCCTTCCAGTGCAGACGCGGGCCCACCGGGGGCGCCGGCGCCTGGCCGGCGCGGTAGGTCCCGCCCTGGCTGTACGGGTCCTCGCCGATCCCGAACGCCTGGGTGTGGCCCGGATTGTTCGCCGCGTACGGGTCCGGGCCCTGGGCGTGGTGATCGTGGTCGCCGAAGTACTCCGGCTCGCCGTGGGCGTTCGCCTGGGGCCACTGCTGCCCGCCGTTGCCGTACTGCTGCGCCTGCGGCGGGTACGGCTGCGGCGCAGGGGGGTAGCCGTACGACGGGCGGCCCGGGGGCGCCTGCTGTCCGTACGGTTGCTGCCGCGCTTGCTGTTGCGGACTTGCTTGCCGGGTGCGGTTGTCCCGGCCGCGTCCGATCCTGAATCCAGCCACGTAATCGAACGTACCTGGTCCCGCAGTGTCGTGCGCCGGGCCCGGGGGAACGGACCCGGCTTTGACGCTGAGCTGTGACATCCCCTAAGGGGTTGTCCAGCCGGTTTTCCGTGGCTGCTCAGGGTCGGCTCAGGGTTTTGCGGTACGTGGCTTCCATTGCCGTTGCCGTGCGTCCTGAGGGCGTCACGACCAGAAGTCGTTGCTCTTCTCGATGTCCTCGATGCATTCGTCGAGGTCGGTGATCTTGTCTCCGACGATCCGGAAGACGATGGCTCCGTTCTCGTCGAGTTGCTTGCCGCCCCGCTCGGCCGTGAAACGGTGCACGGTGACCGCGTGGCCCCGGCCGTCGACGAGGACCTGGCGCAGTTCGACGCGCATGGTGCCGTTCGTCTCCTCGTTGAGCCGGCGGTACATGTCGATGATCGCGTCCTGGCCCTTGAAGTCGCCGGCCAGGGGATGGCTGCCCGGCACGTGGTGCGCGGCGTCCCCGGACATCAGCGTGCGCAGGGTGTCCATGTCACCGCGCTGGAAAGCCTCGTAGCCCTTGCGTACCAGTGCTGCGTGCGGATGTTCAGCCATGGTGCTCGCCACCTTTCGTGGCTTGGGTCGGTATGCGGCTTACGTAGGCAATTGTTCGCCTCTGCCGCCGGGTGGGCCACTGGGGCGTCAGGAGCCCTCGCGGGCTCCGAGCTCGCACCAGATGAACTTGCCGCCGGAGCCGTTGACTTTGAACCAGCCCCAGTCGTCGGCGTACGCGTCGACGATGCGCAGGCCGCGGCCGTGCTCGTCGCGGACGGGGGTGGAAGCGGGGGAGGGCGTGGGCGGTGTGGGGTCCGTGTCCCAGGCGCCGAGGCGGAACGAGGGGCCCGACTGTCTGATCTTGAGGGCCGCGGGTCCTTCGGTGTGCCGGATGGCGTTGGAGAGGAGTTCGGAGGCGAGGAGTTCCGCGGGTTCGATGAGGGTGGGGAGGTGGTGGGTGGTGAGGATGTCGCGGAGGGTGCGGCGGCTGATGGGGACGGCTCGGGGGTCGTTGGGGACGTAGAGGGTGTATTCCCAGAGGGGTGCAGGCATACGGGCCTCCCAGGGCGGGTGGAGGTGCAGAGGGTGAGGCGCGGCGGCGTCGGGCGGTGTCTTTGTCGCGCCCGCCATGGCATGGCGGTGCGGTGCGCTTCCGGGGTCCCGGCGGTTCCGCAGCGTGTGCGGCGCGTCACTGACGGTATGGGGTTCATTTGATTCCCGTCAAGCTGTACCGGGATACTGGGGCTCCTCAACTCCCAGGAGGGAACGGGCACATGCCAGCACGGAGCATCATCACGGCACGTCAGGAACGGCTCGGTGCTGAGCTGCGCAAGCTCCGGGAGCGGGCGGGGCTCACCGGCCGGGAGGCGGCGC
The DNA here is from genome assembly GCF_054783935.1 of Streptomyces pseudoechinosporeus. Taxonomy (NCBI): domain Bacteria; kingdom Bacillati; phylum Actinomycetota; class Actinomycetes; order Kitasatosporales; family Streptomycetaceae; genus Streptomyces; species Streptomyces pseudoechinosporeus. The sequence continues at coordinate 379,465 of NZ_BAAGPS010000005.1, read as the reverse complement.
GGGTGCTGGGGATCGCCGAGAGCAAACTTTCCGCTACGGAGGTGGGCCGGGTCGGGGTGAGCGGCGAGCGCGTACGGCATTGGGCCAACCAGTACGCGTGTGATGACGCCCCTCTCGTTGATGCGCTGGTGGCCATGGCGACCGACCGTGGGAAGGGCTGGTGGGAGGAGTATCGAGGGCGGGTGCCGTCGGGGTACCTGGACGTGGCGGAACTGGAGAGCCACGCGGTCGAGTTGAGGACATTTCAGAGCGTGCACATCCCGGCGCTTTTGCAGACCGAGGAGCAGATGCGGGCGATCTTCGCCTCACCGGTACCGAGGCTGCCCGAGGACGAACGCGAGGTACGGGTACGTTTTCGGCTGTGCCGCCAGGAGACCCTCGGCACTATCGGGTACGAAGCCTTGATTCACGAAGCAGCGCTACGGATCCGGGCCGCTGACAGCAAGGTCGCCCGAAACCAGTTGCTGCACATCCTGGCGCAGTCGGAGCGACCCCAAGTGACAGTGCGTGTCGTACCGTTCGACGTGGACGGCTTCGCCGGGATCGCTGCGCCGTTGGTTTTCGCAGGCGGCCCGGTTCCACGGTTGGACACCGTCCTGGTGGACACCGCGCACGGTGGGACGTTGCTCGACGCCGAGGCGCAGCTCAGCCGGTATCGGGTGATCCTCCGCACGATGGAGGACATGGCGCTGGGGGTCGTAGAGTCGAGAGACCTCATCCACCGCCTCGTACAACAGATGTGAAGGACCTCGACATGGCACAGGACGCCTGGCAGAAGTCTTCGTTCTCCGGCGGAAGTGACCACTCGGACTGTGTCGAACTCACCGCCCGCGAGGGCCTCCTACTCCTCCGCGAAAGCGACGAGCCCGGCACAGTAATAGCAACCGCTGGTACCGGCCTCGCCGCCCTCATACGTCACCTACGTCAACTACGGACTGGCTGAACGGCTGCGCCGCCAGCGCGCTATCAGGTCCATCGAAGGAACCGCACTCACCACGGTGATGAGCACGCCCATGAGCAGCAGGTCCTCACTGCCGCCGCGGCTCAGGTCCAGCACCCCGGCCGTGAGTACGGTCAGGCTCAGGCCGTTGAAGAGCACCAGCAGCGTCCACTCCAGGCGCGCGGGCCGCCCGCCGGCCTCGACGTCCGGTGCGTCGTCCCCATGCGGCTTGTCCGACACCGGACGCCCCCAGCGCGACCGGATATCGCTGACCAGGAGCAGGGCAACGATGGCGAGAACGAACCCGCCAACACCAAACGCAACCAGTCGATACGACAGCGACTGCCCGGCGAGCATCCCGATCAGGACTAAGCCCACCCCCAGCGCAGCCATCCCCGCCCGAAGCCCGAACGCAGCCAGCGGAGGAACGAGGGACCAGCTGATCCACTCTCCGGCCCGGACCAGGGCCTGAGGCGTCGGACCGAGCCGCCGCCCGACCCGCAGCACCACCCACCCCACACCCGCGACGATCGCACTCACCCCGGCGAAGCTGACGCCGTCCAGCCACGGCGCATCGAACAGCACGAGCACACCGGCCAGGACACCGAGGCCACCGATCGACATCAGCAGGACCCCGACACCCCGCAACAGCAGCCCCAGCCACGAAGTCATGGTCCGCGAGGGTACGTATCCGACCGGGGACCCGTCCCGAGCCGGATCGCGCCGCCTCGCACCGACACCAACTCGCTCGCACGTTGAGGTGTCGCGAGCTGCGGGGGTGGTGACCACAGATGTGGTGTTACGGAGGCGGGCGTGGCGGCGGGCCCGGCATCGTCGACGCTACGTCCCTACGGCGAACGGATTGCCGTGCCCAGGAAGCTGCCCGCCCGGTGGCACATACCGCTGCCGCCCATTCTGGTCGGTCATCAGTGTGAACCCGACGGCCTGCAGGAGGGCGGCGTACTTGGTTCTGTAGTGGCGGTTGACGGCGAAGCCGACGGGCAGGAGGGCCATCAGTGCGGCCCAGACGGTGCCGGCGAGGACAACGGCAGTGGTGCCCGCGCTGAGCGCGAAGCCGATGGGCACGGCCAGCGGAACGGCGGCGATACCTGAGAGGAAGATCAGCTGCTTGGGGGTGTACATGGCGGTGATGTCGAACGTGATGCGGGCCTTGAGAAGCTCGACCGCTTCGGGCACGAGGGGCGGCAGCGCGCCCCCGTCGCTCGCGTTCGGATACTGCGCCCAGTTCTGCGCGGCTCGCGCGCGGGCCTGCGGGCTGGGGTCGGGCACGATCAACATCACGTACCCGTTGCCCTGTGGTCCGCCGCCCTGCCGTATGTCTGCGTATTCGTATCCGAACTGCTGGGCGACGAAGGCGAGTTGGGAGAGCCTTTTCATTGTCGCCATGGCGGGGGCGACCTCAACCAGCCGTTTCACCAAGGTGCGGGACGGACTGAAACCGAGGTGTTCGCAGCGCCGGGAACCATCCCGTACGCGCGAACTCCTCAGATTCTGTTTCTGAGCTAGAAGGCCGCTGTCCGGTCTTCGCTGCGCGGGTCGGTCACCTGGTGCTCGGTGTAGATGCCCGCGCGCGCCTCACGACGCCAGGGACGCGCCCAGGTCACTGCTTCGGCGGCGGCCTCGGAACTGTCGTCGAGGTTCACGACGGCTACCGATGGCGAGTCGTCCGGGGGGCACCGCGCAAGCCAGTCGCCGTTGGGAGCGATGATTCCGGACGGTGCGGTGGCGCTGTGCTGTGTGGGCACCGACAAGCTGACCCAGTAGCTGTTGACCGCGGCGTGGCCTTGGGCTTGGGCGGCGGTGTTACCCGGGGTGCCGCTTGTAGAGAACAGGACGCAGTCGACATCCAGCTTCTCGTATTCTGCGAACAACTCCGGGTAGTGGATCTCCATGCCGAGCAGGCAGCCGAAGCGCACACCGTCAACGTCGAAGGTCACCGGTGAGAAGCCCGGCGAGTACATGTACGAGACCTTCGTCTTCGACAGCAGGCGCTCGTCATAACGCGTGACGACCTCGCCGCGATCGGAGATGACGTAGAGGCTGTTGTGTGGGCGGTTCGGGCCGGTCAAGCGGTGCACCGATGCGATCACCGTCCACAACCGCAACTCGCGGGCCAACTCGGCGATCGCAGCCAACTCCGATTGGAGCACCGGCCACTGGCACCGGTCCCAGTCCGCCGGGCCGACCGCGTCCGGGCCGTCGACGGACATGACAAGCTTGCTGGGAAAGCAGATCGCGCCTTCCGGAAAGTGCACGATCCTCGCTCCCTGAGTACTGGCCTCGCGCATCAGAGCACGGACCTCACGCCCGCTTTCGCGCAGCGCTTCAACGTCTCGGGGGTCATCGCGTACGGGGGTCTGCGCTACGGCAAGCCGCACGCTCTTGGGATTCCTTGCTTCCGACATGACGTCTCCTGATGGAGTCGGACGGAAGTGCCGGAGGGCGGACGTGTAGGACTCGCCGGTCTTGGCGGCGCGGGCACGCACCTGGCGCTTGAAGTTCCTACGGGCTGTCATCGCGGCCTTCCACGCCTTGAGCGACGGCTCCCCAGCAACCTCGCCCGAGGCGATCGGGCTGCAACAACGACCTGAGACGCTGGTCCCTTTGCCTCCGATGGGAGACCGCGCTGGGGACGGTCGCGGGAGGTTCGGCGTAGGCCACGCAGTCGGTCATCATGCCGTCGCCTGCGGGCTCCGTCAACATCCTTCAACTCGTCCAGCGCACCGTCGAATGGCCGGCGGCTGGAGAGAAACATCTCAGCTCAACACGCTGAACTTGACAGAGAAGTTCACCGTGACAGGACGGCGCACGTCACCAGAACCGCACCCCTTGTCGCTCTCATCCCACGACAACACCCCATGTCCCTGGCGTGAACCAGGGACATGGGGTGCTTCGTTATCCAGCCGTACCCGTTGCCGACGGGTCGCCGTTACCTGAGCCGCTACTTCACCGGCTGCGGCTCCGGCTCGCTCTCCGACTCGGTCTCGCCCGCCGGAGGCTCGTCGTCGACCGGTGTCCTGACGGAGTCGAGGAGCAACTGCGCCACGTCCACGACCTGGATGGACTCCTTCGCCTTGCCGTCGTTCTTCTTGCCGTTGACCGAGTCGGTCAGCATCACGAGGCAGAACGGGCAGGCCGTGGAGACGATGTCGGGGTTCAGCGAAAGGGCCTCATCAACACGCTCGTTGTTGATGCGCTTGCCGATCCGCTCCTCCATCCACATCCGCGCACCACCGGCGCCGCAGCAGAAGCCGCGCTCCTTGTGGCGGTGCATCTCCTCGTTCCTGAGGCCCGGGACCTTGCCGATGATCTCGCGCGGGGGCGTGTAGATCTTGTTGTGGCGGCCCAGGTAGCAGGGGTCGTGGTACGTGATCAGGCCCTCGACGGGGGTTACGGGGATGAGCTTGCCCTCGTCGATGAGGTGCTGGAGCAGCTGGGTGTGGTGGATGACCTCGTAGTCGCCGCCGAGCTGCGGGTACTCGTTGCCGAGGGTGTTGAGGCAGTGCGGGCAGGTCGCGACGATCTTCTTCGCCGACTTCGGCTTCTTGGTCGAGGGATCGTCCTCGTCCTCGCCGTACGCCATGTTCAGGGCCGCGACGTTCTCCATGCCGAGCTCCTGGAACAGCGGCTCGTTGCCGAGCCTCCGCGCCGAGTCGCCGGTGCACTTCTCGTCGCCGCCCATGATCGCGAACTTGACGCCCGCGATGTGGAGGAGCTCGGCGAAGGCCTTCGTCGTCTTCTTCGCGCGGTCTTCCAGCGCGCCCGCGCAGCCGACCCAGTACAGGTACTCGACCTCGGACAGGTCCTCGATGTCCTTGCCGACGACCGGCACCTCGAAGTCGACTTCCTTGGTCCACTCCAGGCGCTGCTTCTTCGCGAGCCCCCAGGGGTTGCCCTTCTTCTCCAGGTTCTTGAGCATCGTGCCCGCCTCGCTCGGGAACGCGGACTCGATCATCACCTGGTAGCGGCGCATGTCGACGATGTGGTCGACGTGCTCGATGTCGACGGGGCACTGCTCGACGCAGGCACCGCAGGTGGTGCAGGACCACAGCACGTCGGGGTCGATGACGCCGTTCTCTTCGAGGGTGCCGATGAGCGGCCGCTCGGCCTCGGCGAGCGCGGCGGCGGGCACGTCCTTGAGCTGCTCCTCGCTCGCCTTCTCCTCGCCCTCCATGGTCTTGCCGCCACCGGCCAGCAGGTACGGGGCCTTGGCGTGCGCGTGGTCGCGCAGCGACATGATGAGCAGCTTGGGGGAGAGGGGCTTGCCGGTGTTCCAGGCCGGGCACTGCGACTGGCAGCGACCGCACTCCGTACACGTCGAGAAGTCCAGCAGGCCCTTCCAGGAGAACTGCTCGACCTGAGAGACGCCGAAGACGTCGTCCTCGCCCGGGTCGGTGAAGTCGATGGGCTTGCCGCCGCTGGTCATCGGCAGCAGCGCGCCCAGCGAGGTCGAGCCGTCGGCGTTGCGCTTGAACCAGATGTTGGGGAAGCCCAGGAAGCGGTGCCAGGCCACACCCATGTCGGTCTTCAGGGAGACCGTGATCATCCAGATGAAGGAGGCCGCGATCTTCACGCCGGCGAAGAGGTAGGTGAGGTTCTGGAGCGTGGAGAGGTCCAGCCCCTCAAGCGCCGAGACCACCGGGTACGAGATGAAGAACGAGGCCTCATAGCCGTCGACGTGGTGCTGGGCGCCCTCCAGCGCGTGCAGCATGAAGATGCAGACGCCGACGATGAGGATGATCGTCTCGACGAAGTACGCCTGGCCGGTGTTGGAGCCCGCGAAGCGGGACTTACGGCCCGCCTTGCCCGGCCTGGACAGCTGCCGGATGGCGATCAGCGTCAGGATGCCGACCACCGTCATCGTGCCGATGAACTCGACGAAGACGTTGTACGGCGCCCAGTCACCGATGATCGGCAGCACCCAGTCGGCCACGAAGAGCTGGCCGATGGCGTTCACGATCGTCAGGAGCAGCGTGTAGAAGCCGATCGCCACGAACCAGTGCGCGATGCCGACGATGCCCCAGCGGTTCATCCTGGTGTGGCCGAGGAACTCCTTGGCCAGGGTGATGGTGCGCAGAACGGGGTCGTTGGTCCGGGCGCCGGCCGGGAGTGGCTGGCCGAGCATCACGAAGCGGAAAATCTGCAGGATGGCTCGGCCGAAAAGGGCGACGCCGACTGTCATGAGGACCATCGACACGACGATCGCGGCGAGTTGCATTTTGGGGCTCCTCGGGCCTGCGAGGGGTCTTCGAGCTCGGCTCGAAGTTCATTACTAAGCGGTAACTTATGCGGTCCGTCTGAGACTACCCATATCTTCCGCCGCACTGTAGCCAGCTGCGCGGTGATCTGTATCGCTGAGGGTCACCTCAGCACTCCGTGGGGGCGCCTACCGGGTGGGTGGGTTCGGTTCATGGGCGAGTGCGAGCCCGTCGTGGCTGGTCGCGCCCACGCGGCGGAGCCGCAAATTGATACAGCCCCGCGCCCCTAAAAGCCTGCGCCTCCACGCGCCCCGAAGACCCGGCGCCCCTGAAAGCCTGCACCCCCAACTACCCGCAGCCTCCCACCGGCGGGAGGGGCCGTGGGCCGGTGCGTCGTATGCCCGTCGCTTAGGTTCGGTCTCGGAGAACCCGCACCGTGTACCAACACCGGGTCGTATGCCCGGCCTGCGACGGGCTGACGCACCGGCCCACGGTCCCGACCCACCACCGGACCCCAAGGGGCGCGGGGAGCGGCGCGACCAGCCACACACAACCCGCAGCCGCCCAACCGCCGGAGGCCCCCGCCCCGTAGGCGAAAAACGGCCCCTGAAGCTAAGGTTCACATAAAAGTTGAGCCCAGCTGACTCAGCCCTTTTGACCCAGCGGTCAGCGTCGTGCACACTTGAGCCCGTCACACTCAAGTCAGCTGGAGGAAAAAACCATGGCACGTGCGGTCGGCATCGACCTGGGCACGACTAACTCCGTCGTCAGCGTTCTGGAGGGCGGTGAGCCCACCGTCATCACCAACGCCGAGGGCGCCAGGACCACGCCGTCCGTCGTCGCCTTCGCCAAGAACGGTGAGGTGCTCGTCGGCGAGGTCGCCAAGCGCCAGGCGGTCACCAACGTAGACCGGACCATCCGCTCCGTGAAGCGGCACATGGGCACGGACTGGAAGATCGAGCTCGACAACAAGCCCTTCAACCCCCAGCAGATCTCCGCCTTCATCCTGCAGAAGCTGAAGCGGGACGCGGAGTCGTACCTGGGCGAGAAGGTCACGGACGCGGTCATCACCGTCCCGGCGTACTTCAACGACTCCGAGCGGCAGGCCACCAAGGAGGCCGGCGAGATCGCGGGCCTGAACGTCCTGCGGATCGTCAACGAGCCGACGGCCGCCGCCCTGGCGTACGGCCTCGACAAGGACGACCAGACGATCCTCGTCTTCGACCTCGGTGGCGGCACCTTCGACGTCTCGCTGCTGGAGATCGGCGACGGCGTCGTCGAGGTGAAGGCCACGAACGGTGACAACCACCTCGGTGGTGACGACTGGGACCAGCGCGTCGTCGACTACCTGGTGAAGCAGTTCGCCAGCGGTCACGGCGTGGACCTGGGCAAGGACAAGATGGCCCTCCAGCGCCTGCGTGAGGCCGCGGAGAAGGCCAAGATCGAGCTGTCGTCCTCCACGGAGACCTCGATCAACCTGCCCTACATCACCGCGTCCGCCGAAGGCCCGCTGCACCTGGACGAGAAGCTCACCCGCGCCCAGTTCCAGCAGCTGACGGCCGACCTTCTGGAGCGCTGCAAGACGCCGTTCCACAACGTCATCAAGGACGCCGGAATCCAGCTCAGCGAGATCGACCACGTCGTTCTCGTCGGTGGCTCCACCCGTATGCCCGCCGTCGCCGAGCTCGTCAAGGAGCTGACCGCCGGCCAGGACGCCAACAAGGGTGTGAACCCGGACGAGGTCGTCGCCATCGGCGCCGCGCTCCAGGCCGGTGTCCTCAAGGGCGAGGTCAAGGACGTACTGCTCCTCGACGTGACCCCGCTGTCCCTCGGTATCGAGACCAAGGGAGGGATCATGACGAAGCTCATCGAGCGGAACACGACGATCCCGACCAAGCGCTCGGAGATCTTCACCACCGCCGAGGACAACCAGCCTTCCGTGCAGATCCAGGTCTACCAGGGCGAGCGCGAGATCGCGGCGTACAACAAGAAGCTCGGGATGTTCGAGCTGACCGGTCTGCCGCCGGCCCCGCGCGGGGTCCCGCAGATCGAGGTCTCCTTCGACATCGACGCCAACGGCATCATGCACGTGACCGCGAAGGACCTCGGCACGGGCAAGGAGCAGAAGATGACCGTCACCGGCGGCTCCTCGCTGCCGAAGGACGAGGTCGACCGGATGCGCCAGGAGGCCGAGCAGTACGCGGACGAGGACCACAAGCGCCGCGAGGCCGCCGAGTCCCGCAACCAGGGCGAGCAGCTCGTCTACCAGACGGAGAAGTTCCTCAAGGACAATGAGGACAAGGTCCCCGGCGAGGTCAAGACCGAGGTCGAGACCGCCGTCGAGGAGCTGAAGACCGCGCTCAAGGGCGAGGACACCGCCGAGATCCGTACGGCCACCGAGAAGGTCGCCGCGGTCTCGCAGAAGGTGGGCCAGGCCATGTACGCCGACGCTCAGGGCGCGCAGGCCGCGGGCGGTCCTGAGGGTGCCGCCAGCGGTGGCGCGCAGGCCAAGGCCGACGACGATGTCGTCGACGCCGAGATCGTCGACGAGGACCGGAAGGATGGTGCCGCGTGACGGAGGAGACCCCGGGCTTCGACGAGCAGCAGCCGCAGCAGCCTCAACAGCCGCCGCAGGCTCAGCCTCAGCAGCCCGACGTCCCTTCCGGCGCCACCCCTGATGACGCGGAGCCGAAGGCCGCCCCTCAGGAGGGGGCGGCCCCGGCCGGGGACGCGGCAGCAGCCCAGACGGCAGCACAACAGCAGGTAGCGGCCCTGACGGCGCAGCTGGACCAGGTGCGTACGGCGCTCGGTGAGCGCACGGCGGACCTCCAGCGGCTCCAGGCCGAGTACCAGAACTACCGCCGCCGCGTCGAGCGCGACCGGATCACGGTCAAGGAGGTCGCCATCGCGAACCTCCTGACCGAGCTCCTGCCCGTACTCGACGACATCGGCCGCGCGCGGGATCACGGCGAACTGGTCGGCGGCTTCAAGTCGGTGGCCGAGTCGCTGGAGACCGTCGCGGCGAAGCTGGGCCTCCAGCAGTTCGGCAAGGAGGGCGAGCCCTTCGACCCGACGATCCACGAGGCCCTGATGCACAGTTACGCGCCGGACGTCACGGAGACGACGTGCGTGGCGATTCTGCAGCCGGGGTATCGCTTCGGCGAGCGCACCATCCGCCCCGCGCGGGTGGCGGTGGCCGAGCCGCAGCCGGGCGCGCAGACCGTCAAGGCCGACGAGGCGGACACGGCGACAGCGGCGGCCGACGACAAGGAGAACGGTGGCCCGGACGAGGGCTGACGTTGGCGACGTAGGGGGCGTACGAATGAACGTACGGACCGTACGGCGCGTGAGAAGGAAGGAGGGACGTCGAGGATGAGCACGAAGGACTTCATCGAGAAGGACTACTACAAGGTCCTCGGCGTCCCCAAGGACGCCACCGAGGCCGAGATCAAGAAGGCGTACCGCAAGCTGGCCCGGGAGTACCACCCGGACGCCAACAAGGGGAACGCCAAGGCGGAGGAGCGCTTCAAGGAGATCTCCGAGGCGAACGACATCCTCGGCGACCCCAAGAAGCGCAAGGAGTACGACGAGGCGCGCACCCTCTTCGGCAACGGCGGCTTCAGGCCGGGCCCCGGCGCGGGCGGCAGTGGCACCTTCAACTTCGACCTGGGCGACCTCTTCGGAGGCGCACCCGGCCAGGGCGGGGCGGGCGGTGCCGGCGGCGGCTTCGGCGGTGGGCTCGGTGACGTCTTCGGGGGCCTGTTCAACCGGGGCAGCTCGGGTACTACGCGCGTACAGCCCAGGCGCGGCCAGGACATCGAGTCCGAGGTCACCCTCAGCTTCACCGAGGCGATCGAGGGCGCGACGGTCCCCCTCAGGATGTCCTCGCAGTCGCCCTGCAAGGCCTGCTCGGGCACCGGCGACGCGAACGGCACACCGCGCGTGTGCCCGACGTGCGTCGGCACGGGGCAGGTGGCGCGCGGTACGGGCGGCGGGTTCTCGCTCACCGACCCGTGCCCCGACTGCAAGGGCCGCGGTCTGATCGCGGAAAACCCCTGCGAGATCTGCAAGGGCAGCGGCCGCGCCAAGTCGTCGCGCACGATGCAGGTCCGGATCCCCGCCGGGGTCAGCGACGGCCAGCGCATCCGGCTGCGCGGCAAGGGCGCGCCGGGTGAACGGGGCGGTCCGGCGGGCGACCTGTACGTCATCGTGCATGTGGGCGCCCACCCGGTCTTCGGCCGCAAGGGCGACAACCTCACGGTGACGGTGCCGGTGACGTTCGCCGAGGCGGCGCTGGGCGGGGAGGTCCGCGTGCCCACGCTGGGCGGGCCGCCGGTCACGCTGAAACTGCCGCCGGGCACGCCCAACGGGCGGACGATGCGCGCCCGCGGCAAGGGCGCGGTCCGCAAGGACGGCACCCGCGGGGACCTGCTGGTCACCGTCGAGGTCGTGGTCCCCAAGGACGTGTCGGGCAAGGCGCGTGACGCGCTCGAGGCGTACCGCGAGGCCACCGTGGGCGAGGATCCACGGGCCGAGCTGTTCCAGGCGGCGAAGGGAGCATGAGGACACCATGGATGGCCGTCGACGCAACCCGTACGAGCTGACCGAGGAAACTCCGGTGTACGTCATCTCAGTGGCGGCCCAGCTCTCCGGTCTGCACCCGCAGACGCTGCGCCAGTACGACCGCCTCGGCCTGGTCTCCCCGGACCGCACGGCCGGGCGAGGCCGGCGTTACTCGGCCCGCGACATCGAACTGCTGCGCACGGTCCAGCAGTTGTCGCAGGACGAGGGCATCAACCTGGCCGGCATCAAACGCATCATCGAACTGGAGAACCAGGTCGCCGCCCTCCAGTCCCGCGTCGCGGAACTGCAAACGGCCCTGGACGGCGCCGCCGCGGCGATGCAGCAACGCGAGGCCGCGGTCCACGCCTCGTACCGCCGCGACCTGGTCCCGTACCAGGACGTCCAGCAGACGAGCGCACTGGTGGTGTGGCGCCCGAAGCGCCAGCAGTCGGACTAGTGCGGGGCAACAGCCTGAAGGGGCCTGGAGGTTCACCTGAACCTCCAGGCCCCTTTGGCTTCGGTGAGTGACTTGAGGAGCCCGACTGCGGGAAGAAGCCGGGGAGTTGAATCCGCCGGCTCCTTCCCGCAGTGCGGGGCTACCGCCCCGTCGCCTGCCACAGCGTCACCGCCAGTGCGATGCACGACGTGATCGCTGCCAGGGACGGCAGGGGCCAGCGGGCGCGTTCCAGGGCTTCGAGGCGGGTTTCGTGTTCGTCGAGGGTCTTGTCGGTCTGGTCGGCGCGCTGGAGGAGGAGGGCGAGGTCGCCACGGGTGGTGGCGAAGCCGACGTCGACCGAGCGGCGCAGGCGTTCCAGCTCCAGCGCGACCTCCTCGGCCTCAGTCGCTGTCATGGCCGCCCTCCGTCCCGGCGTCCCCGCGCAGCAGCCGATCCGTACGAAACGTTCTGCGCGTGGCATCGGTCATCGTGGTGCTCCTCTCTTCTCCGCGCGTCTCCGCTCTTCTTCGCCCCGAGTGTGGGAACATGTGTTCGATAACAGGGAGCGAGCGAATAGACTTGCATGGTGCGAGCGCGTACGCAAGTGACTACCCTCCGTGGAGGTGGGCGCGATGGTGACGCTTCAGCCCGTACGTCAACTGCCGCTGACATGGCGACCGTTGTGGCCGTTGCCGAATCTCCACGGTTACGCGCGAGCGCGCACACACCTTGGTGCGAGTGCGATCGGTACGTTGTCCGCGCGACGAGGGGAGAGCGGACACATGCGTTCCAGCACACGGGCCGGTGCCCGTACAGACCAGAGTCACCGGGCCGAGGGGCTCGAGGAGTTCGCCGGCTGGATCGAGGACGTGCTGCGCGGCCGTGGCTACGACATCGACAGCCCGCGCGGTGGCGGCCGTTCGAAGCTCGCCGACGACGCCGGCGTGCATCGCGCCGCCGTGAGTCGGCTGTTGCAGCGTCAGTCCATGCCCGATCTGGAGACGATGCGGCGTATCGCGGCCGTACTCGGCGTACCGCTCCGCGAGATGCTCATCCGCTCGGGACGGCTGACGGAGGACGACCTTCCGGTCGTCGCGGGCGGCGGGCACCCCGCGGCCGGGGGCGGCCGTACGGCGCTGAGTCCCGAGGAGGCGGCCCGCAGGATGGGTGTTCCGCCCGAACTGCGGGAGCTGTTCGCCAAGGTGGCGAGGCAGTTCCTGCCGGAGGGCGGTTGACGCGGGGGAGTCGAGGGAGTGCGGCATGGGGAATCCGGGCGGCGGCGGCCGGGGTGACGAGGCGGAACGCGTCTCCAGGCTGCTGGGCGAACTGCTCATCGGACTCGGCGAGAAGGTCCGGGCGGCCGGCCCGGAGGGCGTCCGCGTCCTCACCGAGGAGGAACTGCAACGGCAGCAGCTGAACTGGTTCCGCGCCGGCTGGCACGAGCACGCCCGCGCGACGCAGCCGCAGGGCCCCGACGCCCACACCGAGTCCGCCCCAGACCCCCGTGCCGACGCCGTCCGGCGCCGGCACCCCGACAGCGAGCACTTCCCGCTTCCACCGGCCCGCCTCCTCCGCTTCCCGGAACGCCCGCCGGGCGGACCTCCGGACGGACGTCCGGAGGGGCCACCGCACGAGCCTCCGCACAGCCCTCCAGACGACGGTCAGGCCCGCTCGTAGCGCAACAGCACAACCCCGCTGCCGAAAGTGCGCGTCTCCGCGAGGCGAAGCTGCGTGGTGACGTCCAATTCCGGAAAGAGGGGGCGACCACGGCCCAGGATGACCGGCGTGACGTAGAGCAGGTACTCGTCGATCAGGTCATGTCGCCGGAACTCCGCCGCGAGCTCCGCACCGCCGACCCCGAGGTCTCCGCCTGGCTGTTCCTTGAGGGCCCTGACCTCCTCGGGTACGACTTCCCGTACGACGGTCGTGTTCCACTCGGTACGGCCCGGGCCCAGAGTCCGGGAGTACACGATCTTCGGCATGTCCCGGTAGATGGCCGCGAACTCCCGCTCGAGCTCCGTACTCGCGGGGTCCTGGTCGGCGGTCGGCCAGTAGCCGACCATCAGCTCGTGCATGACCCGGCCGTGCAGGAAGCCGCTCATCGCCTTGGAGCGCTCGTTGAAGTGCCGGTGCAGCTCGTCGTCGACCAGGTGCCAGTCGAGCTCGCGGTTCGGGCCCTCGAAGTAACCGTCGAGTGACACGGACATACTCAGGGTGATCTTGCGCATCGGGACCTCCCAAGCCTGGGGAATGGTGAACTGCCGATTGACACCCCATCACGCTTGCTCCACCGCTGCCCCCCGGTCCTCCAGACCTCCACCTCTGTGTCTTCACAGGGAGCACGCAGAGTGCTGTTGTGATCTCGTTAACCGGAATTCCTTGACGCTTTCGAAACGTCCGCGTTGGCTTTCGGTCATCTGGGTCGCAAAGTTGCGCCTCGTCCGAAAGACCCCGAAAGACCCCCGAAGTGAGCAGCCGTATGCGTCGTATCGCCATATCCCTGGCCGTGTCCACCATGACTCTCTCGCTCGCCTCCTGCGGCGTGCTCGACAGCGACGCGGAGGGCGGCTCGGCGGAACCGACCAAGGGCGACGACATCACGGTGGGGCTGCTGCTGCCGGAGAAGGAGAACCAGCGCTACGACAAGTTCGACCACCCCATCATCAAGAAGAAGGTCGACGAGCTGACCAAGGGCAAGGGCGAGGTCGTATACGCCAATGCCGAGCAGGACGCCGCCGAGCAGAAGAAGCAGCTCCAGCGGATGATCGACGACAAGGTCGACGTGGTGCTCCTGGACGCGGTGGACGCCAAGGACATCGCGGACGGCGTACAGAAGGCGAAGGACGCGGACATTCCCGTCATCGCATACGACCGGCTGGCCGAGGGCCCCATCGACGCGTACATCTCCTTCGACAACCAGCAGGTCGGGGAGGTGCAGGGCCGGGCCCTCGCCGAGACCCTGGACGGCGGCAAGTCCCAGAAGATCGTCATGATGAACGGCGCGGTCACCGACCCGAACGCGGCCGAGTTCAAGAAGGCCGCCCTCGCCGAACTCAGCGACAAGGTGACCATCGCCAAGCAGTACGACACCAAGGACTGGAAGCCGTCGAACGCGCGGGCCAACATGATGGCCGCGATCTCCTCCATCGGCGCCGAGAACATCGCCGGGGTGTACTCCGCGAACGACGGCATGGCCGGCGGCATCGTCTCCGCGCTGAAGGTGGCCGGCGTGACCGACCTGCCGCCGATCACCGGCCAGGACGCGGAGCTCGAGGCGGTGCAGCGCATCGTCTCCGGCGAGCAGTACATGAGCGTCTACAAGCCGTACCCCGAAGAGGCTGAGACCGCCGCCGAGCTGGCCGTGGCCCGGGCCCACGGCTGGGGCATCGAGTTCGACGCCCTCACCCGCGACAAGGTCGACAGCCCGACGGAGGAGAACATCCCGGCGCACCTCGTCCTCGTCGCCCCCCTGACGAAGGACAACATCAAGAACACGGTCATCGACGACGGCATCTACAAGGTCTCGGACATCTGCACATCGGAGTACGAGGCGGCGTGCGAGGAGATCGGCCTGAAGAAGTAGGGGTTGTCGACTTCTGCCAGTCGAGCCCGGACTCTTGTTTCCCCCAGACGCGGACGGGGCGGCGTACGCCGACGTGGTGTCGGTGTACGCCGCCCTGGGGCGGGACGAGTTGCGGGAGGTGGCCCGCGCTGTCATGGGGGTTACTTCGGGTCGCTGTTGAACTTCGAGGCCGACCAGAAGTAGCCGAGCACCGCGAGACCCAGGCACCAGGCGACTGCGAGCCACCCGTTGTGGCCGATCTCGCTGCCGAGCAGCAGTCCGCGCAGGGCCTCGATGGCGGGCGTGAACGGCTGGTACTCGGCGATCGGCTGGAACCAGCCCGGCATCGTGTCGACCGGGATGAAGGCGCTGGACAGAAGCGGCAGCAGGATCATCGGCATCGCGTTGTTGCTGGCCGCCTCGGCGTTCGGGCTGATCAGGCCCATGCCGACCGCGACCCAGGTGAGCGCCATGGCGAAGAGCACGAGCAGCCCGAACGCCGCCAGCCACTCCAGGGCCGTGGCATCCGTGGACCGGAAGCCGATGGCCACGCCGACGGCCCCCACGAGGACCACGCTCATCACGCACTGCAGCACACTGCCGACGACGTGCCCGATGAGCACCGACCCGCGGTGGATCGCCATCGTGCGGAAGCGGGCGATGATGCCCTCGGTCATGTCGTTGGAGACGGACACCGCGGTGCCGATCGTGGTGCTGCCGATGGTCATCAGCAGCAGGCCCGGCACGATGTAGGCGATGTACGCGGAGCGGTCCGCGCCGCCGCTGCCGATGCCCGCGCTCATCACGTCGCCGAAGATGTAGACGAAGAGCAGCAGGAGCATGACAGGAGTGAGCAGCAGGTTCAGGGTGAGGGACGGGTAGCGCCGGGCGTGCAGGAGGTTGCGGCGCAGCATCGTGGACGAGTCGCGGACGGCGAGGGAGAGGGAGCTCATCGGGCAGACTCCTTGGGCTGGTTGGGGACCTTGGCTGTGCCGGTCAGGGCGAAGAACACGTCGTCGAGGTCGGGGGTGTGCACGGTCAGCTCCTCGGCCTCGATGCCGGCCGAGTCCAGCCAGTCGAGGATGGCGCGCAGCTCGCGCTGGCTGCCGTCGCTGGGGATCTGCAGTGACAGCGCCTCGTCGTCCCGGGTGACCTCGCGCAGCGCGACGGCGGCGGACTGATAGGCGGCCGGGTCGGTGAAGCGGAGCCGGACGTGCCCGCCCGGGATGAGCCGCTTCAGCTCGTCGGCACTGCCCTCGGCGGCGATCTTCCCGTCGTTCAGCACCGCGATGCGGTCGGCGAGCTCGTCGGCCTCCTCCAGGTACTGGGTGGTGAGGAAGACGGTGACGCCGCTCGTGACGAGCTCGCGGATGATCTGCCACATGTTGTGGCGGCTGCGCGGGTCGAGGCCGGTGGTGGGCTCGTCGAGGAAGATGATCCGAGGGTTGCCGACGAGCGTCATGGCGATGTCGAGGCGGCGCTTCATGCCGCCGGAGTAGGTGGAGGCGGGCTTCTTGGCGGCCTCGACGAGGTCGAACCGCTCCAGCAGCTCGGCGGTGACCTGCAGTCCCTCGCGTTTGGAGAGGTGGTGCAGGTCTGCCATGAGGAGCATGTTCTCCTCGCCGGTGATCAGGCCGTCGACGGCGGAGAATTGCCCGGTGACGCCGATCGCGGCGCGCACCGCCTGGGGGTCGGTGGCCAGGTCGTGGCCGCCGACGTGCAGGTCGCCGGCGTCGGCGGTGATGAGGGTGGAGAGGATCTTGACGGCGGTGGTCTTGCCGGCGCCGTTCGGGCCGAGCAGGGAGAAGACCGTTCCTTCGGGGACGGCCAGGTCGACGCCGTCGAGGACGGTCTTGTCGCCGTAGGACTTGCGCAGCCCGTTCGCCGTGATGGCCGGGGTGGTCATGATGAGTGCTCCTTTGGAGGCTGTGGGTCAGAGGCTGCGGGCGGTGATGTCGCCGTGCTCGGTGGTCGCGTGGATGGTCAGGTCGGCCGCGGTGCCGTCGGTGTTCTTCAGGGCGTTGTGAATCCGGCCGTAGCCGGTGCCGGCGTCCAGGGAGGCGGAGACTCCGGCCGCGGCGCTGACCGACACGTCGCCCATCTGGGTGCGCAGCACGAGGGTGCCGGAGAGGGCCTCGGCGATGTTGATGTCGCCCTTTTGGGTGCTGATCTCCGCGGGGCCGCTCAGGCGGCCGACCGAGACGTCGCCGTCGAGGACGGTGAGGCGGGCGCTTGCTGCCTCGTCGAGCTTGACCGAGCGGTAGCCGTCCGCGAAGGCGACGTCGCCGAGCCGTCCGACGCCGCGGAACTCGGCGGCGGCCGACTTCGCCTGGACGCGGGAGCCGGCGGGCAGTTGGACGGTCACCTCGACGGATCCGGTGTGGCCGAGGATCCGGTTCTTCGCTTCCGGGGCCTGGATCCGCAGGACGCCGTCGCTGTAGGAGACCTCGATCTCCTCGGCCGCCTTCGCGTCGCGGCTCTTGGTGGCGTTGGCGGGCAGGACCTCGACCGTGGTGTCGGCCCGGTCGGCGGCGATGAACTGGATGCGTCCGGCGGGGATGTCCAGGACGGCGGAGATCGGGGCGGGGGTGGCGAACGTCTGCATCGTGCTCTCCTTCAACTCGTTGTTTCCGATGAAGGAAAAGCTACGTTGCGTTCAAGGATCTAGCAACAGACTCGTTGCGCAGAATCGTCATCAGAGCAGGTAAAGGCAAGGAAATCGTTGCAACGGTTCTGAATTTAACGCAACGACAACTCCTGTTCGTTGCAATGGATTGAGAGTGAACGCTATGCGGGAGAGACCAAACCCGAAAGCCCCGCCAAGGGCTTCGTGATCGGTGAGGGGATCACGGGCCCGAAGCGGGGCTGAGGCGCGGGACGGGGCTGGGCGGATTCTGCTGTGCGGCAGGTCACGGAGTCAGCGGATGTGAGATCCGGCCCGAGGCCTCGTCTATTTCGTCGTGGGCCTTGGTGAGGAGTTTCATGGCGAGTTCGTTCAGGGCCCTGGCTCCTGCCACCTCTTCGCCCACCCTTGGCTGGTTGGAGTCGGAGGGGTGGCGTTTGGCGTAGCCGTGGGCCCGGACCTCGCTTCGGTCGGGGAGTCGTACGAGGGCGGCGGCGCGGGTGCGGTCGTCGTCCTCGTCGAATTCCAGCTCCACGTGCCATCCGACAGCCGTGTGCGTCATCGCGATCACCTCCGGAGACGGCCGGCTACAGCTAACAACAGCATCCGCCCGCCCGCCCCTGTCACGCCACCCGCGTGAACTCCACCATCACCTCCGGTGGCCCTCCGGCCACTCCCCGGTACACGCCCTTGTGCGGCGTCACGTCGTCGTAGTCGCGGCCCCGGCCCACGACCACGTGGGACTCGTCGGCGCGTACGCGGTTGGTGGGGTCGTAGCCGGTCCAGTCGCCCGCCCAGTACTCGACCCAGGCGTGGCTCTGGCCTTCGACGGGGCGGTGGAGTTCCGCGTCGCGTTCGGGGTGGAGGTAGCCGGAGACATAGCGGGTGGGCAGGCCGAGGGCACGCAGCAGGCCCGCCGTCAGGTGCGCGATGTCCTGGCAGACGCCGGCGCCCTGCTCCCAGGCCTCGGCGGCGGCGGTGTTCACGCCGGTGGAGCCCGGGATGTACCTGACGTGGTCGGCGACCAGGGACGAGACCGCCACCGCCGTCTCATGCGGGTCCAGGCCGGCCGCGGCGGCACGCGCCCGCTCGACGAGTGCGTCGGGCATGGCCGTACGCGAGGTCGGTGCCGCGTACTCCAACAGGCGGGAGTTCGCGACCAGTTCGGCAACCTCCGCCCAGGTCGGGGCCGCCGGAAGCCCGCCCGGCGGGGCCGTCTCCACCAGGCTCACCGCCGTGATCGTCAGGTCCGCGTGCGGTTCCATCAGGTCGAAGCCGGTGACCTGGGTGCCCCAGTAGTCCCAGTACGACCAGGTCGGGGTGGAGGGGTTCACGAGGACGCGGGCGTCCAGCGTGGTCTGGCCCGGGAGCGTCAGCGGGGTCATGCGGACCTCGTTGTGGGAGGAGACCGCGGCCTGGGCGTACGACACCTTCGTGGTGTGCCGGATGCGGAGTCGGCGGGTCATGGCGTACTCACGCTCCTTCCTGGGCCCACTCGACGGGCCCTTGGTACGGGAAGAACTTCTCCGCGACCGCCTCGGCGGAGGTCATGCAGGACGTCTGCAACTCGCGCAACAGGGACGGGAGTACGTCCTCCAGGGCGCCGGAGTCCAGATACTCCAGGCGCGTACGCATCCGGCCGATCGGCCGCCGCGCCGGATCCTGGCGCTGGCGCCCCAGCGCCGCCAGGCACTCCTCCGCCGTGGTCAGGGCGTGCAGCACCGAACGCGGGAACTCCCGGTCCATGATGAGGAACTGAGCCACCCGCGCCGTGTCCCCGAAGCCGCCGTACACCCGCGCGTACGCCTCGTCCGCCCCGCTCGCGCTGAGCAGCGTCGGCCAGTCGGGAGCATGGGCCGCGTCCAGGACTCGTACGGACAGCAGCCGTACGGTCATGTCCACCCGCTCCAGGCTCCGGCCGAGCACCACGAAACGCCAGCTGTCGTCGCGGCTCATCGTCGAGTCGGCCAGGCCGAAGAAGAGCGCGGCCCGGCGGCGTACCAGTTCGAGATAGGCGTACGGGCCGGTGCGGCGGGCCGCCATGCGCTGGTCGGCGAGGGCGTGCCAGGTGGAGTTGAGGCACTCCCACATCTCGGAGGAGACCGCCTCGCGGGCGCTGCGGGCATTGAGGCGGGCGGCCCCGAGCGCACCCTCGATGGAGCAGGTCGAGCGCGCGTCGAAGGCCAGCTGGTCCAGTACCTGCTGCATGTCGACGCGTTCGTCCCCCGCGTCGACGCCGAGGATCGCATACAGCGAGCGGCAGGCCACGTCCTCGTCCCGCCAGGGGTCTTCGAGCAGCCGGTGCAGATACGCGTCGAGGATGCGGCCGGTGGCGTCCGCGCGCTCGACGTACCGGCCCGTCCAGGTCAGTGCTTCGGCGATGCGGGAGAGGATCACGTCGTTCACCGTGAACCTCCAAGGCGAACGACCGCCCACGAGACGCCTGGTACGATCTTCGGCGTGCTGAGCGAGAACCAAGCTGGCACAGCAGCTCCTTTACTTGCAGTACCAAACCGGGCTGGTTCCAACCCGGCTGGTGTTGATCGTGCAAGACCTGCTGGTCCGCAGGGCCGCAGGCGACGTGAGCCAGGAATCCCCTTGCCTTCAGCTGGGGGAGGGTTCAAGGCCGTACCTCCTCGATCAGTGGTCGCTCCATGGGGAGTCGTCACTGTTGCTGTGCCCCCTCTTGCGCGAGGGGGCGTTCACCCTCCGGGCCGAGCTGGCGCGGGACGACGTCCGGTACGGCCGTGGGCTCCTCCGGTCGCGGCCCGCCCGTCGGCCCGTCGGCGAGTACCCAGGTGTCCTTGGAGCCGCCGCCCTGGCTGGAGTTGACGATGAGGTTGCCCTCCTGGAGCGCCACCCGGGTCAGCCCGCCGGGCAGCACCCACACATCGCTGCCGTCGTTCACGGCGAACGGCCGCAGATCGATGTGGCGCGGCGCCATCCGGTCGCCGGAGAGGGTGGGGGAGGTGGACAGGGCGACGGGCCGCTGCGCGATCCAGCCGCGCGGATCGGCGATGACCTCTTTGCGTACGCGATCCAGCGTGGCCTTGTCCGCATGCGGACCGATCACGATGCCCTGCCCACCCGCACCGTCGACCGGCTTCACGACCAGCTGGTCGAGCTGGTCGAGGACGGCCTCCAACTGCCCTGGTTCTTCGGGGCGAAACGATTCGACATTGGGGATGACCGGTTCCTCGGCGAGGTAGTAGCGGATGAGATCCGGTACGTACGTATAGAGGAGCTTGTCGTCCGCGATGCCGTTGCCGACGGCGTTCGCGAGTGTGATGTTTCCGGCCTGGGCCGCGTTCATGATGCCCGGGCAGCCGATCACCGAGTCGGGGCGGAAGTGGAGCGGATCGAGGAAGTCGTCGTCGAGCCGCCGGTATACGACATGGACCGGCATCTCGCCGCGCGTCGTCCGCATCCACACGCGGTTCCCGCGGCACACGAGATCGTGGCCCTCGACCAGTTGCACGCCCATCAGCCGGGCCAGCAGGGCGTGCTCGAAGTAGGCGGCGTTGTTCGGGCCGGGGGTGAGGACGACGACGCGCGGGTCGCCGACCCCGTCGGGCGCCGCCGCGCGCAGCGCCGCGAGCAGGCGCTGCCCGTAGCCGTCGACCGGCAGGACGTGCTGTTCGGCGAAGAGGGAGGGGAAGATCCGGGTCATCGCGCGCCGGTTCTCGATGACGTACGAGACCCCCGACGGCACCCGTACGTTGTCCTCCAGGACCCGGAAGTCGCCCGCCTCGTCGCGTACGAGATCGATGCCGGCGACATGGATGCGTACACCGCCCGGTGGCTCCACGCCGTGCGCGGCCCGGTGGAAGTGCCCGGAGTTGAGGAGAAGTCTCCAGGGCACCACCCCGTCCTCGAAGGCCCGGCACGGTCCGTACGCGTCGGCGAGATAGGCCTCGAGCGCCCTGACCCGCTGGGAGACCCCGCGCTGGATCAGATCCCATTCGAGGGCGTCGAGAACCCGGGGCACGAGATCGAGCGGCCAGGGTCTTTCCTCGCCCGCGAAGGCGTAGGTGACGCCGCGGTCCGTGAAGGCGCGGGCCATCTGGTCGGCTCTGAACCGGAGTTCGGCCGGTTCCATCGGTTGGAGTGCTGCCAGTACCGGCTCATAGGCGGTCCTGACCTCACCCGGCCGCTCAAACATCTCGTCCCACGCGTCGGCCAACGCGTATGCGTCAAATATGTCCGCCATGGCCTGACGGTAGGTGTGGGAGGTAACGCGGCGATCACTGTGTGATTTCCGCCAGCTCACGGGCGTGATCGAGGGGCGGGGCGAGGGCGGGATGGATGGAGCGTGCCCGGCCGGACCGATGGTGCCCCTCGGTATCTCGTGGCAAGCAGGAGCCAACTGCGCCTATGACGCACGGGGGCCAATAATAAGCACGCCTATAATAGATTCCCTGCTATTGAATCCCCGTGGTAGGACGCGGCACATCCGGAGGCCCCGTGATTCACAAACCCGAGACCATGTTCGACCGCGAATTCGAGTGGGCCGAACTGGTGCGCTATGCGGGTTACCAGGGGCCCGAGGCCACATTGGGGGTCGTGTCCGGGCGTCGGCGGCAGGGCAAGACCTTCCTGCTGGACGGGGTGTGCCGGGCGACCGGCGGGTTCTTCTTCGCGGCCAGTGAGGCCACCGAGGCCGAATCGCTACGGCAGTTCGGCGCGGCGATGGCCCGGTTCCAGGGGCGGCGGACGCCGTACCGGTTCGCGCACTGGGACGAGGCCGTCGAGGCGATGATGCGGCTCGCGACGCCGGACACCGGACCACTGCCCGTCGTACTCGACGAGTTCCCGTTCCTGGTCAAGGCCTCGCCCGAGCTGCCGTCCCTGCTTCAGCGCGCCCTCGGGCCGCAGGGGCGCCGGGAGGGCGGGCCCGTCCGGCTGCTGCTGTGCGGATCGGCGCTGTCCTTCATGGGCAACCTGCTCTCCGGTACGGCGCCGCTGCGCGGCCGGGCGAGCCTGGAGCTGGTCGTGCCGACGCTCGACTACCGGTCCGCCGCCCGGTTCTGGGGCGTCGAGGACCCCCGCCTGGCTCTCGTACTCAACTCCGTGGTGGGCGGTACCCCCGCCTACGGCCGTGAGTTCGTGCTCGGCGACACCCCCGCCGACCTCGACGACTTCGGCCCCTGGATACTGCGCAACGTCCTCAACCCCGGTCGCCCCCTCTTCCGTGAAGCACGCTTCCTCCTCGCCGAGGAGCCGGACCTGCGCGACACCGCGCTCTACCACGGCGTCCTCGCGGCCATCGCCCAGGGCAACCACACCCGGGGCGGTATCGCGAGCTTCCTGGAACGCAAGTCCACCGACCTCGGCCACGCGCTGACCGTCCTTGAGGACACCGGCCTGATCATGCGCGATCCGGACGCCTTCCATGGCAAGCGTTCCGCCTACCGGATCGCCGAGCCCATCCTCACCTTCTACTACGCCGTCATGCGCCCGGAGTGGAGCGACCTGGAGAGGCCGGGACAGGCGCCGGCCGTCTGGGAGCGGTCGCAATCCACCTTCCGCAGCAAGGTCGTCGGCCCGCACTTCGAGCAGATCTGCCGCACGTGGGCCCGTTGGTACGCCTCCGCCGACACCCTGGGCGGACAGCGAACCCGCGTCGAGTCCGGCACGGTCGCGGACCCCACAGCCAGGACCAGCCACGAGGTCGACCTGGCGGTCTTCGGACGTACGGACGACGGCCGCGAGACCCTGCTGGCCATCGGCGAGGCCAAGTGGAACGAGACCATGGGCGCAGGCCACGTCGACCGACTGCGCCGCATCCGCGAGCTGTTGGGTAAACGCTCGGGTACGGATGCCTCCGGTACGCGGCTGCTGTGCTTCAGTGGGGCGGGGTTCAGCGACAGCCTCCGGGCCGCTGCTGGTGCGGATCCGTCCGTTCAGTTGATTGACCTTGAGCGGTTGTATGGAGGGGAGTGAGCCGGGGCTACGGGCGGATCGCGGGCCCGCCGCATGGATGCGTGCGTGCCGCCGCCACCAGATCCGCGGCGCTGCTCTCGTAGGGCCGTCAGGACGCGGTGGTCGCCGAACGCCCCGGCATTAAGTGGCGCTTCGCCGAAGGTTGTCGAGCAGAGCGGCGAGGCCTTGCGGGGCGGTGGTGAGTACGGTGCGGGGGTCGTCGCTCTCACGGAGGCGGACCGTTCCGTCGTCACCGGATTGAGTGACCCGGAACACTTTCCCCAGATCAGCCCCACCCCTGTACCTACCGTGATCGCGTTGCTTGTGCCCCAAGCACGCCAAGCCCACACTTGAGGAGGTGACGCCACTATGACTGCTCTTGCGCACGAGAGGCCCGAGACCATGACTGAGATCAGGACCGAGCCCGTATGCGTGCCCGAGAACGGGCCCAGCCTCGACGAGGTCGTGTGGCAGGCATGGAAGGCCATGGAACTCCCCGAGGGCTACCGCGCTGAGATCATCGAGGGAGCCATCGAGGTGTCGCCCACCGGCCGTTATTCGCACGGCAACGTCATCAATCTTCTTCGGGATGAGCTGGTGCTCTTCTTGAGGGACGGAGACTTTGTCGCCCGCAATGACATCAACGTCTTCCACGAAGGCAGCGCCCTGGTGCCGGACCTCTTCATCGTCCCCAGGGACACGGATCGATACGTCACGTCCGACGGCCTGGGCGTCACTGCCGCAGCTGTACGCCTCGTCCTGGAGGTCGTCTCCCCCGACAAGCGCTGCCGGGAGCGCGATCGCGTGAAGAAGCGCCGCGAATACGCCCGCGCCGGCATCCCCGTCTACGTGATCATTGACGACTACGACACTCAGGGCACTGTCACCGTCCTCACCGAACCCCAGCCCGAAAAGGCCGACTGGGTCGGCGTCCACCGCGTCCCCTACGGCACCGAAGTCACCATCCCCGAAGGCCCCGCCAAGGGCTTCGTGATCGACGCGGCGATCACCGGACCCAAGCGGGGATAAGCGGGTCGGGCAGTCGATGGAGGCGTACGGCGTGATCCACGCATGGCCGAGATCGTGCTGATGTCAGATCCGAAGATCGCCGGGATAGCCGTCGTGGACTGCGGGGAGTGGCTGCTCGTCGCAGGCGCACTTGCCCTCGAAGTCGCCGTCGATGGAGGCAAACGGAGCATCAGTCACCGCGCCAGTCCCCGACCCTAATCAGAAAGCGTGTTCCTTCTCCAGATCATCGGGGCAGCGGGGCAGCCGCTTGCGCTCTATCTGTGTGCGGTCATTCAGGGGGTGAGGCAAGGTAAATCGGTAGCAGCCAGCGGACGATGTGTCGTCGGCCGGGTAGTCGACGGTGACCCGGACGGCGTCGTTGTCTCGCTCGCTGCTCCAACGGCCGTCGCCGGCCGCGTGGTCGGTCTCCTCTGCGGTGAGGGAGCCATCTCGTATGGCGGTGCCAAGTCGGTACTCGGTCAGCAGAGACTTCGAGACGAGGACCTCGCCGGGCGGTTCCTCGGGGCGGTCGAAGAATCCCTGTACCGCGAGGGACACCAGGATCGCGGCCGCGGCAAGCAGCAAGGCGATGACGAGCAGGGCTACGCACCCGGCCGTGATCAGCCGGTTGCGGTTGTCGGTTTCCAGGGTCACTCATGATCCCTTGCAGCCAGAACGCCAGCTGTCGCCTATGCATCGCCGTTCTCTGGGAGCCCTGGCCGGATGGGGGGTATCTGGCCAAGGCCGCTCAGGTTGCCTTGACGCTCGTCGGAAGCGCTCCCACGATGCACCGGTTGAGTGTGCAGCCACCACCGTCAGCTTGTTGCAACCAGCCATGCGGAGGGGCGGACAAATATGGATCCAATGTGTCGATAGGGGGCGTGGATGCGGCGGAGCCATGTTGCGGAGGCGGGGACGGCCGCGCATAGTTGCGCTCCGAAGAGGCTGGAACCAGGGGTTGGGGAGATGGCCGGGCACAGGACGGAAGCGCATCCGCACGGTGCTGACCGACTGTGCGATGCCGGGGACCGGGTGTACTCCCGGGCGGTGCGGCGTGGCCGGGTGTCCCGTGAGGATGCCGAGACCGTGCCCTGCCTGGTCGAGCTGGCGCTGCTGCATCCCGACCCCGACGACATGCGGTATCTGGTGCCGACCTCGCCGCAGGAGGTCATGACGCGGCTGCTGCGGGAGATGCACGAGGACGTCGTCGCGGCGCAGTCGCGCATGGGGGCGACCGTGTCCGCCTTCGAGTGGTACGCGTCCCTGGGCGGAAACGCGCGGTCGCCCGCCGAGGGCGTGGCGATCCGGGTGCTCGACGGACTGCCCCGGATCCGTGCCGCCATGGACGAGGCGACCGAGGCGTGCACGTCCGAGGTGCTGGCCGTGCAGCCGGGCGGCATCCGCCGCGAGGACGAACTCTCCGAAGGGCTGCACCGGGCGCTCGCACTCCGCCGGCGGGGCGTACGGATGCGCGACCTGTACACGCACGTGGCCCGGCACGGTCAGGGCCTGCTCAACTACATGGAGCTGATGGGCGACGCGGCCGAGGCCCGCACCCTCGACGAGGTCCCCGAGCGGCTCATCGTCTTCGATCGCACGGTCGCCTTCATCCCCGCGAGCCAGGACCGCACGATCGCCCTGGAGCTGCGCCACCCGGCGCTGGTCGACTACCTGGTCACCGTCTTCGAACGGCTCTGGCGCCTCGCGATCCCCATCACCGCGCCCCTCCCGGACACGGGCATCGAGGGCATTACCCACCGCGAACGCTCCATCGCGGCGCTGCTGGCCGAGGGCCACCAGGACGCGGTGGTCGCGGAGCGACTGGGGATCAGCGTTCGTACGTGTCGGGCCCACATTGCGCGGCTGTCGGAGACGCTGGGGGCCGCCAGCCGTACGCAGCTGGGGGTCCGCATCGCCCAGGCGGGCCTCGACGGTCCGCCGCGCTCCACGGAGCTTCAGCCTCTCACCGCTCCTGGTCCGGCTGCTCCAGAATCCCCGACCGGCCGATGAGATAGCCGAGTTGGGCGCGGCTTTCGCTGCCGAGGGTGGCGGCGAGTTTGGCTATGTGGACTCGGGCGGTGCGGACGTTCAGGCCGAGGCGTTCGGCTATGGCTGTATCGGTGAGGCCTTCGATGAGCAGGCTTGCGATGGCGCGCTGACGAGGGGAGATGCCGTTCAGGGTGGGCTGTCGGGCGGCCTCGGGGTACATGGGCGTGGCCAGGCGCCACAGGCGCTCGAAGGTCGTGACGAAAAAGGTGATCAGGGCCGGGTTACGGACTTCCAGGGCGAGTGTGCGCTCCTTGTTCGCCGGGAGGAACGCCACGGTGCGGTCGATGATGATCAGCCGCTGGGTGACTTCGTCGAGTGTGCGCGCTTCGACGTCGCCTTCGAGCAGTTCGTAGCGAGCGATCACCGGGGGCGAGTGGCGGATGGTGTGCTGGTAGAGGGTGCGGATTCGGGCACCCCTGTCCAACATTGCCTGGTCACGGTCCAGGGCTGTCAGGGTTCTGGAGGGCAGGCCGATGTGAGGCTGGATGGCGAGGAGTTCCTCGTGCCCGTCGGCCATGGCCTGCGTGATGGCCACGTTGATCCGCTGTGTGCCACTGAGGGTGCTGATCGTCGGGGTGCCCGCTGCTGCCGTATGACAGCCGCCGATCCGCATCAGTGGCTCGAACACCGTGGCCAGCCGCTCCTCGCGCCGCCGTTCGTCGGCGATGCGGTCCTCTGCCTTGCGCAGCAGCCGGTGGAGGGCGACGGCCGGGGCGACGGGCTCCAGCCGGTTCAGGTCCTGAATAGACGGCTGCAACAACCCGAAGTCGACAAGACACGGGGCTTCCAGGGCGTCGGCACTGCCTACGTCCCCTTCCCGCAGGGCTTGTGCGTACAGTCGCGTGCCCGTCTCGCACAGTTCCTCCGGCCCGTGGCCGTGCGCCTCGCCCGTCACATGCGGCTCTCTTCCGTCGGCGTTCAGTGATCCTGGTCCAGGATCCCCGACTGCGCGATGAGGAAGCCGAGTTGTGCCCGGCTGCCGCTGCCGAGAGCGGTGGCCAGCTTCGCTATGTGGGCTCGACAGGTCCGTACGTTCATGCCCAGGCGGCGCGCTATGGCCTCGTCGACATGGCCCTCCACGAGTAGCTTCGCGATGGAGTGCTGGATGTCCGTGATGCCGTCGGGGGCTGTCTCGTACGGGGCGCCGGCGCTCAGCGGGACGGCTCGCCCCCACATGAACTCGAAGACCTTGATCAGATAGCGGATGAGACCCGGGTGACGCAGTTCCAGGGCGACCTTCTGGTCGTCGCGGGTGGGGATGAAGGCGACGGTCTCGTCGCAAATGATGAGGCGTTCGACCAGCTCGTCGATGGTGCGGTACTCCACCTTGCCGTTGGAGAAGTGGTCCACATAGGCCTGTTTCTCGGGGCTGTAGCGGGCCGTGTGCTGGTACAGGGTGCGGATGCTCACGCCACGTTCGACCAGTGGCCGGTCGCGCTCCAGTCCCTGGATGAGGCTGTGCTCGGGCCGGTGGCCGCTCGGCTGGACCGTGAGCATCTCGGTCTGGCACTGGGCCGTGGCCAGGTCGAGCGCCGCGTTGATGCGTTCCTTGCCCTCCAGCACCGTGATCGAGTGAGTGGTTGCCGTCGCCTGGGCGGTTAGGGCCATGAACGGCTCGAAAGCTTCGGTCAGTTCGATCGAGATGCGTCTGCGTTCGGTTATCTCGCGCTCAATGGGATTGAGACGCTGAGCCAGGGCGACCGAGGGAGGCACCGGGCGCAGCCAGTTCGCATCGTCAGGATCGGGGTAAAGAAGGGCGAATTCCATCAAACAGGGTGCGGGCTCCACATCCTCACGGGCGATGCGTCCTGCACGCAGGGCGTTCGCATAAAGACGGCCACCGTCCGCACATGGCTCGGTCACCGGATGGGGATGTGTCGTATTAGTCCCATTCGCTGCCAAATCTCCACCCCCCAGGGTCCTGAACGTGCAGGAACATGATGCACCGATTGTGTGGCCATGACGTGCCCGAATGAGCCATCGTCTTATTCGACGGGGGAAGAGGGGACCTTCAAGTGAGGATGAAGCCGACTATGCGGAACAGAATGCTTCACTCGGTGCTTGTCGCCGCCTTCTCCGCCGTCGTGGCCTTCGGGACGCTCAGTGGTATCTCCGGCGCGGAGGGTGATGTTCGGGCAGACAGCGTATGGCCGAGGACAGCGCCGTCCGTCGCGATCGCCGACGACAGCGTGTGGCTGGCGGCTCCCGCCGGCAAAGACGACAGCGTTTGGGCTTGACGTGACCACTCCACCGGACGACCGCTCCTTCCGCCGGGAAATGGCCACGGCCTACCGCTCCGGCTGGCACTTCATCGACCTGGTCACCGCCATCCCCCACAGCGGCGACTCACTGATGGTGACCGTCTTCGGAGAGCCGGTCGTCGTCACCCGGGACGAGGACGACGACGTGCGGGCGTACCGGTGTCTGCGGCGTCCGCGAGGAGCGCCGCAGCCCGTGCGGTGTGCCATCCGGTACGGAATGATCTTTGTGAACCTCGACCAGCGTGACCACGAGCTGGTCGAGCCGGAAGCCCCGGACGTACGAACCATCTCAGCCACCCCCCGCAGTGCCTGACGCGATTCCCCCGTCGTAGTAAATCGCGCAGGTGCTTCCCCCCGCAGCGGCGTCACCGTGACCTGAACACGGTGACGCCGCTGTAGTTTGCGCGGAATCTCCAGGTATGGGCCATTCGAAGCGGGGCTGATTTCAGCCGTACGAGCCTGGTGTGCGCGCGGTGTCCCCCGTTCTGCTCCCGCCTGCCTCCTTGAGTGGAATAGACTCAACTTTGTGTACGTTGCCGAAGTCAGTGTTGACCGACGACAAACGACGGCTGACGACGGCTGACGCAAGGAGGAGACAGCGGACGTGGACGCCGAGCTGACCAACAGGAGCCGGGACGCGATCAACGCGGCCAGCAACCGTGCCGTGTCCGAGGGCCACCCGGATCTCACCCCCGCGCACCTGCTGCTCGCACTGCTCGAGGGGCAGGAGAACGAGAACATCACCGACCTGCTGGCCGCGACAGAGGCGGACCAGGCGGCCGTACGGGCCGGCGCCGAGCGGGTACTGAGCGCGCTGCCCAGCGTGACCGGCTCGACCGTCGCCCCGCCGCAGCCCAACCGCGAGCTGCTCGCCGTCATCGCCGATGCCACGGAGCGGGCCAAGGAGCTGGGCGACGAGTACCTCTCCACGGAGCACCTGCTGATCGGCATCGCCGCGAAGGGCGGCCAGACGGGGGACGTACTCTCCCAGCAGGGCGCCAGTGCGAAGAAGCTGCTGGAGGCCTTCCAGAAAGCGAGGGGAGGGCGCCGCGTGACCACACCGGATCCCGAGGGCCAGTACAAGGCACTCGAGAAGTTCGGGACCGACTTCACGGCCGCCGCGCGTGAGGGCAAGCTCGACCCCGTCATCGGGCGGGACCAGGAGATCCGGCGCGTCGTACAGGTGCTGTCCCGGCGTACGAAGAACAACCCCGTCCTCATCGGCGAGCCCGGCGTCGGCAAGACCGCCGTCGTCGAGGGACTCGCCCAGCGGATCATCAAGGGGGACGTGCCCGAGTCCCTCAAGAACAAGCGGCTCGTCGCGCTCGACATCGGCGCGATGATCGCGGGCGCCAAGTACCGCGGTGAGTTCGAGGAGCGGCTGAAGACCGTACTCGCCGAGATCAAGGACTCCGACGGGCAGATCATCACGTTCATCGACGAGCTGCACACCGTCGTGGGCGCCGGGGCCGGCGGTGACTCCGCCATGGACGCGGGCAACATGCTCAAGCCCATGCTCGCCCGCGGTGAGCTGCGCATGGTCGGTGCCACGACCCTCGACGAGTACCGCGAGCGGATCGAGAAGGACCCGGCCCTGGAGCGGCGTTTCCAGCAGGTGCTGGTCGCCGAGCCGACCGTCGAGGACACCATCGCGATTCTGCGCGGGCTCAAGGGGCGGTACGAGGCCCATCACAAGGTGGTGATCGCGGACAGCGCGCTGGTCGCCGCGGCCACCCTCTCCGACCGCTACATCACCTCCCGTTTCCTGCCCGACAAGGCGATCGACCTGGTCGACGAGTCCGCCTCCCGGCTGCGTATGGAGATCGACTCGTCTCCCGTCGAGATCGACGAACTCCAGCGCGTCGTCGACCGGTTGAAGATGGAGGAGCTGGCGCTGGAGAGGGAGACCGACCCCGCCTCCCGTGAGCGCCTGGAGAAGCTGCGCCGCGATCTCGCCGACAAGGAGGAGGAGCTGCGCGGCCTCACCGCCCGCTGGGAGAAGGAGAAGCAGTCCCTCAACCGGGTCGGTGAGCTGAAGGAGAAGCTCGACGAACTGCGCGGTCAGGCCGAACGCGCCCAGCGCGACGGCGACTTCGACACCGCCTCCAAGCTGCTGTACGGCGAGATCCCCGCCGTGGAAAGGGACTTGGAGGCCGCCTCCGAGGAAGAGGAGGAGGCGTCCAAGTCCGACACGATGGTCAAGGAGGAGGTCGGCGCGGACGATATCGCGGACGTCGTCGCCGCCTGGACCGGCATCCCCGCCGGACGGCTCCTCGAGGGCGAGACGCAGAAACTCCTGCGCATGGAGGAGGAGTTGGGCCGTCGGCTCATCGGCCAGACCGAGGCCGTACGGACGGTGTCGGACGCCGTACGCCGCACACGCGCGGGTATCGCGGACCCGGACCGTCCCACCGGCTCCTTCCTCTTCCTCGGCCCGACGGGCGTCGGCAAGACCGAACTGGCCAAGGCGCTCGCGGACTTCCTCTTCGACGACGAGCGGGCGATGGTCCGGATCGATATGTCGGAGTACAGCGAGAAGCACAGCGTGGCGCGGCTGGTCGGCGCCCCGCCCGGCTACGTCGGTTACGAGGAGGGCGGCCAGCTGACGGAGGCGGTGCGGCGTCGCCCGTACAGCGTGGTGCTGCTGGACGAGGTCGAGAAGGCGCACTCTGAGGTCTTCGACATCCTGCTCCAGGTGCTGGACGACGGACGCCTCACGGACGGGCAGGGCCGTACGGTCGACTTCCGCAACACGATCCTGATCCTCACCTCGAACCTGGGCAGCCAGTTCCTGGTCGACCCCATGACCAGCGAGCAGGAGAAGAAGGAGCAGGTCCTTGAGGTGGTCCGCGCCTCCTTCAAGCCGGAGTTCCTGAACCGTCTCGACGACCTGGTCGTCTTCTCGGCCCTGACGAAGCCCGAACTGGAACGCATCGCCAGGCTCCAGATCGACCGCCTCACCAAGCGCCTTGCCGAGCGCCGCCTCACCCTGGAGGTCACCGACGAGGCCCTGACCTGGCTGGCAGACGAGGGCATGGACCCGGCCTACGGCGCCCGCCCTCTCCGTCGCCTCGTCCAGACCACCATCGGCGACCGCCTCGCCAAGGAGATCCTCGCGGGCGAGGTGAAGGACGGCGACACGGTACGGGTGGACTCGTTCGGGGACGGCCTGATCGTGGGGCCGGCTACGGGCAAGACGCTGTAAGACGGCGCAATACGCTGTCTCCATGGGCACTCTGAACGTCCGCACGGACGAGGCCATGGAGACAGCGCTGAGCGCACTGGTGGAGGAGTACGGCTCCCGCAGGGAGGCCGTGCGGTATGCGCTTCTGCACACCTACAAGGAGAAGCTGATCGAGCAGGCGAAGGCGGACGCGGCGCGCGCGGAAGCCGACCCTGACGACCGGGCGGAGATGCTCGCCATCCAACGCTTCATGGGCATCGCCGAGTGATCTTCCGGGGAGCGATCCACGAGCTCAAGGCGATGCCTGGGGCGCGGGGACATGAGCAGCAAGGCCACCGATATGCGGTGGTGATCCAGTCCGACCAGTTCGCCACATCGCTCGTGACGGTCGCCATGACATCGACCAGCGCCGTGCCGACCGTCTACCGCCCGGAGATCGAACTCGACGGCAAGGCGACACGGATTCTGACGGATCAGACCTACTCCGTCGACCCGGGTTCGCGTTTCGGCGCGTTCAAGGGCGCCCTTGAGGCTCACGAGCTGATGGAACTCGACCGGGCCCTCATGCTCAAGCTCGGCCTGTTCTGACCGCAGGGCAGGCCGGGGTCGTGCACATGCGTCTCACCCTGGCCATCCGCCTCTCATTCGGCCACATTCGGAACCCTTCGCCTGGGGCGGTTGCCGGTCACGGCCCAAGAGAGAGAGGGTGGGCTGTGTACGTCTGGTCTCAGCTATGGCCGGACGAGCCAGACGAGCACAGGAGTGTCCAAGTATGTCCATCGACCCGTCCTCGATTCCGAACTTCGGGGGCCAGCCCGAGCCAGAGCCGCAGAGCGGCGGACCGGCGGGCCCCGTCGTCCCGGATCAGGACCTCGTGAAGCAGCTCCTGGACCAGATGGAGCTGAAGTACGTCGTCGACGACGAGGGTGACCTCGCTGCGCCGTGGGAGCAGTTCCGTACGTACTTCATGTTCCGTGGCGAGGGAGACCAGCAGGTCTTCTCGGTGCGGACGTTCTACGACCGCCCGCACAAGATCGACGAGAAGCCCCAGCTCCTCGAGTCGATCGACGACTGGAACCGGCGCACGTTGTGGCCCAAGCTCTACAGCCACACGCACGACGACGGCACCGTCCGCCTCATCGGCGAGGCGCAGATGCTGATCGGCACCGGTGTCAGCCTGGAGCACTTCGTGTCCTCGACGGTCAGCTGGGTGCGGGCCGCCATCGAGTTCGACAAGTGGCTTGTCGAACAGCTCGGCCTGGAGCAGGAGGTCAACGACGCCGATAAGCCCGAGGGCGACGAGGAGTAGTCTCCGCGTTTCGGCAGGGGGCTCGGCTCCGTACGCGAACGAGAGCCCGGTCAGGGTCGCGACCAGCAGCGTCGCGGGCCCCGGCCGGGCTCTCGCCGTTCGTCGCGCGGGGCTGCGGCGGGGAGACGGGCCTGGGTAGGTTCCGTCCGCATGGGTTTCAACTTGAACGATCATTACCACCCGCTGCTCCTGAAACAGGTGCCGGACGGCGCGCTGACGGCACTGGACGTCGGCTGCGGTACGGGGCAGTTCGCGCGGCAGCTCGCGCAGCGGGGGCTGGACGTCGACGCGGTCGACCCCAACGCGGACGTCATCGAGGCGGCGCAAGCCACCGGAGGCGGCCCCCGCTACCGTCAGGCCGACGTCCGCGAGAGTCAACTGCCCGACTCCCACTACGACTTCATCTCCTGCATCGCCAGCCTCCACCACATGCCGTTCGACACGGTGCTGACGTTACGGAAAGCCCTCGCGCCAGGCGGAGTCCTGGCGGTGCTCGGGCTCTACCCGGTCAAGTCGGCGACCGACGCCCTCTGGGCCCTCCCCGCCCAGCCCCTCCTCACCGCGAACCGCCTGCTGCGCCGGCGCCGCCCCGCCCCGTCGGTGCAGATCCCGATGGTCTGGCCGCCCCCGATGACGTACGCCGAAACCCGCACCGAATCCGCCCGCCTCCTGCCCGGTTCGACCCTGCGCCGCCTGCTGCTCTGGCGGTATCTGCTGGTGTACCGGGCCATCGAGGGCTGACGCCGGGAGAACGAGGTGCGACGCCGGGCTCGGTGACGCGAGCACTCCCGAGCCCGACGCGGTACGGGCCCTGGGCGCCGACCACGTCATCGACTGCACGCATGCTCAACGGCCGCGTCATCGGCAAGCTCGCGCTCGCCCTGCCCGCCCCGTGACCTGAGTATCCCGGCCGCAGCGACTGAGTATGTTGCCCGGTATCCCCGGATCCGGGCGGCTGGTGCACTGTCGTCATGACCACGGACACCACACGCCCGCGCCCCCTCCGGAACGTCACCGCCACGGTCACCGCCACCGGTTCGGCCCTCTCGGTGGCGCTGGTCCCGCTGGTGGTCGGGGCCTTGGTGGCGCGGACGGTCGGAGGCGACCCGATGGTGTCGGTCAACGCCCTGATCGCGGGCGGCGGGCAGCGGGCCAGGCTGTCCCGGAGCCAGTTGCGCAGCTGTCGCGGCCGGGCGCTCGCGGCGGCGCGGGTTGCGCGGGGCCGGTCGGCCCGGTGGTCGAGCAGGAGGACCGGCGGGGAAACCTCCATCGGGTCATGAGCACCGGCCCGCCGGGTGCCAGGGGGCCTGTTCGCCAGGGTGGCAGTGAACCCGAGCCGTCGGCGAACCAACCAGCCATCGGCGAACCAATCAGGACGGGAGCAGCCACAGCTCCCCGTGAATCCAGTCGCCTCACCCGGTCGTGCAACTCCGCGTCAACAGTCGTGCCCGTCCATCCATCGTGCCACTGGGTGCGCGGCGGCTCGGAGCAACCGTGTCCGTGTGGCCGGAACCCTTTGCGGGTACGCCTGCCGGCTGTCATGCGGTCGGCGTCTTGAGCCGGGAGGCCGCCTCTTCCAGCACCGTCGTCCGCTTGCAGAAGGCGAACCGTACGAAGGGCGCGCCCTGCTCGCGGTGGCCGTAGAAGACTGCGTTGGGGATCGCCACCACCCCGCAGCGCTCCGGCAGCGCGCGGCAGAAGGCGAAGCCGTCGCTCTCGCCGAGGGGCCGGATGTCAGTGGTGATGAAGTACGTGCCGGCCGGGCGGAAGACCTTGAAGCCCGCCTGCTCCAGGCCGCCCGCGAGCAGGTCCCGCTTGGCGCGCATGTCCGCACGGAACTCCTCGAAGTACGCTTCGGGCAGGCGCAGCGCCTCGGCCACGGCGTACTGGAAGGGCCCGGAGGCGACGTACGTCAGGAACTGCTTGGCCGAGCGGACGGCCGAGACGAGTTCCCGGGGCGCCGTAATCCAGCCGACGCCTCGTTCATGCACTCATTCGTATGTCGCGCGACAAGCCCCGCCGAGGGGATCTCCAGCACCGCCGTTGAGTCGGCCGCAGAACGTGTCCGGACCGATCTCGCAGCCGTACCGCAGGGCTCGGTGACGCGGCACTGTCCGTCGTATCCTGACCACACACGGGAAGGAGCCGTCCATGAGCGTCGACGCGATCGTGCACACCGAGTTCCCCAAGGGGTACACGGTCCTGTTCGGGGCCGACGGAAAGGTGATCATGACTCCCCGGAGCGAAGAGCACTCCAGCACCATCAGATCGATGCAGATCGACTCCGCTCTCGCCCTCGGCCGTCACGCGAAGGTCACCTCCGACGTCTACATCGACTTCCCCGCCGACGAGAATTCGGCCCCCGATCTGGCGATTCTTCGCGAGGACGCCCACCGGGAAGGCAAGCGCTACAGCTTCGAGGACGTCCTGCTGATCTCCGAGGTCGTCTCGACCTCCTCCGCACGCAAGGACTACGACGACTGCACCGCGAAGTACGGACGCTACGGAATCCCGATCTACCTGGTTGTGGACCCCTACGCCCAGGAAGTCGTCCTCCACACTCAGCCGACCGTCACCGGTTACATCGCGGCGCACACCCACAAGTACGGCACGGGCAAGCTCCCCATCTCCCTGGCCGACGGCCGCACCTTCACCCTCGACCTCGACGAACTCCCGCGCCCGGAGCCCGAGGCGGACGCCCGCTGACGAAGGACTCCCGGTGCGGCCGTGCCGTCGGCACCTCTGTCGTCGGACATCGTCGGGCCTGGTCGGTGGCGGCCGTGGATCTCGGCCTGCCGCCCCCCACGGGCTCGGGCTCTCTCTGCGTCTGGCAGCGGGAGTTGTTCTCCGCGTTCGCGCACGCTGCGGCGAGACACACAACTGGCGCCGCCGGCGCTGAACGCGCCGGCGCACCGTGAGCTGCTGGAGCGGAACGATCTCTACCGCGAGCTGGCCGCGACTCAACTGGCAGAGTTGCCCCATCAGTTCTGACGACGCTGAAGGACTCACCCCATGAACGACCCACCTCCCGCCGCCACGCCCATCGAGGACACGCTCTTCGGCGAGATCACCGTCCGCCAGGACGGCCAGGACCGCCTGGAGGTCGAAGGCGAGGGGGTTCCTCGCGTGACCCTGGAGCGCGACCTCGAGTCGGAGGTGGAGCCGCAGACCGCCATCGGCAGCCGTGACCCGGCCCACCTCACCATGACGATCGACGGCACGGAGGTCGCCCTCAAGCCGGCCAAGAGCGGTCTGACCAGGCGTTCGTACCGGGTGGACGTGGAATACGACGGGGCGAGGTACCGCCTGGTCCCTGACTCCGTTCCCAGCAGTCGGCTGACCCGCGATGGCACGTACATAGGGGACTTCATCTCCAACGGTGACGAGATGGTCATCGCCGAGTGGAAGGAGGACGCGGAGGTCCGGCCGGCGGACGCCTCGGTCGGATATGCCCTGGCCTCGGCCTTCGGCACGGGCGGTCAGCCCATGTGGATGATGATCGCCGATGGTGTGAGCGCCGCGCTTCCCTAGGCCCGTACACGCAAAGAAAACCGGCAGAAGAAAGCCGACAGCGAGCCGCAGACAGAAGCCGCACCGCCGGCCCCCGGTGCCGCCTCCCGGGAGGGCAACCTCCGCGCCGAGACCGAGTGGCTGCTCCTCGTCGCCCGCGCCTACACACAGGGCGAGATCACGCGCACTGTCGCAGACGAACTGGCACCCGCAGGAATGGACTCGCAAGCGTGACCGACCCGTTGCAGGACCCGCGGTTCTTCGACGATCCCTACCCGACCTACGCCCGGCTGCGAAACGCGGCCCCGGTTCAGAAGGTGCCCACCGGTTCAGGAGGGCGCTACAGCTACCTGGTCACGGGCTACGCGGAGGCCCGGGAGGCATTCACCGATCCTCGGCTTTCGAAGAACACCATGCGGTTCTTCGCCGGCCGGCCCTCGCAGCGTGACCTCCATCCGGCCGTCTCCCAGAACATGCTCGCCACCGACCCCCCGCGCCACGCACGGCTGCGGGCTCTGGTGACGAAGGCGTTCACCACCGGGGCCGTCGCGCGGTTGCGCCCGTACATCGCCGGCCTGGTCGGCGAGCTGCTCGACGCCTGGCCGGATCACGGACCGGTGGACCTCGTTGCGAGCCTCGCGGTACCGCTGCCAGTCACCGTCATCTGTCAGCTGCTGGGCGTACCCGCATCCGACCGCCGGCTCGTGCGCACGTGGTCGAGCGAGCTGTTCGCCGCCGGAGATCCCCGGCGGATCGACGCCGCCTCACATTCTGTTGGCGGCTACATGACCGACCTTGTGGCCTCCAGACGCAGCTCGCCCGGCGAGAGCCTGCTCGACGACCTCATCGCCGTGCGCGACGGCCAGGACAAGCTGACCGAGGACGAACTCGTATCGCTCGCCGTGCTCCTGCTTGTGGCCGGCCACGAGACCACCACCAACTTCATTGGTAACGCGGCTCTGGCTCTTCTGCAACACCCAGAGTCGCTCGCGCAGTTGAGAGTCGAACCGCAGCTGCTCGGGAGTGCCCTGGACGAGTTGCTGCGCTTCGACTCGCCTGTCGGGATCGCCACGTTCCGCTATAGCACCGAGGCGCTCACACTTGGCGGGACCGTGATCCCCGCAGGCGTTCCGGTACTCATCGCTCCCGGTGCCGCCAACCGCGACCCCACCCGATTCCCCGGGCCGGACCAGCTCGATCTCAACCGTGGTGCCACCGGCCACCTCGCCTTCGGCCACGGTATCCACAGATGCCTGGGAGCACCCCTCGCGCGAGCCGAAGCCGAACTCGCGCTCGGGGCGGTCATTTCCCGCTTCCCCGACGTTCGACTGGCAGTTCCCACTGAGGAACTGGAGTGGCGGCACACGCGGTTGATGCGCGGCCTCACATCCCTGCCGCTCGCCCTGTGACGTCGAAGGCACTGGAGGGGTCCGGTAGATCTGCGGGACGCCTTGGGCTGATTCCTTCCTGAGCAGGATGGAATCAGCCCAATACATGGGATCAGGACGCCAGGCGTTGCAGGCGGCTGGTGGCCTCGTCGAGTACGTCGTCCCTCTTGCAGAAGGTGAAGCGGACCTGGCTGCGGCCGGCGTCGGGGTCGTCGTAGAAGACGGAGTTGGGGACGGCGACGACGCCGCAGCGTTCGGGGAGGGCGCGGCAGAAGGCATAGGCGTTCTTCTCGCCGAAGGGGGCGATGTCGGTGGTGATGAAGTACGTGCCTTGGGGCTGGTAGACCTCGAACCCGGCCTGGCGCAGGCCGTCGCCGAGCAGGTCGCGTTTGCGGCGGAGGTCGGCGCGGAATCCGTCGAAGTACGAGTCTGGCAGCCGCAGTGCTTCGGCGATCGCGTACTGGAACGGGCCCGCGCTGACGTACGTCAGGTACTGCTTGGCCGTCCGGACGGCGGAGACGAGCGGGCCATTCGCGGTGACCCAGCCAACCTTCCATCCGGTGAAGGAGAAGGTCTTGCCCGACGAGCCGATGGTGACCGTGCGCTCGCGCATGCCGGGCAGGGCCGCGATGGGATGGTGCGTGCCTTCGTAGACGAGGTGCTCGTACACCTCGTCGGTGACGACGAGCAGGTCGTGTTCGATGGCGAGTGCGGCGATGGCACTCTGCTCTTCGGCGGTGAGGACCATCCCAGTCGGGTTGTGCGGGGTGTTGAGGAGCAGGAGCCGGGTCCGCGGTGTGATCTTGGCGCGCAGCTCATCCAAGTCCGGGCGGAAGGACGGCGCTCGCAGCGTGAGCGGTACGCGCTTCGCTCCGGCCATGGCGATGCAGGCGGCGTAGGAGTCGTAAAAGGGCTCGAAGGCGATGACCTCGTCGCCCGGCTCCAGAAGCGCCAGCATGGTGGCGGCGATGGCCTCGGTGGCGCCAGCGGTGACCAGGACCTCGGTGTCAGGGTCGAAGGAGAGGTCGTAGAAGCGCTGTTGGTGGTCGGAGATCGCTACCCGCAGTTCCGGGATGCCTGGGCCGGGCGGGTACTGGTTGCCCTTCCCCTCCCGCAGGGCGCGGACGGCGGCCTCGCGGATCTCCTCGGGCCCGTCGGTGTCGGGGAAGCCCTGGCCCAGGTTGATCGCGCCCGTCGCGGTCGCCAGTGCCGACATCTCCGCGAAGATCGTCGTCCCGAGTCCGTCCAGCCTTCGGTTCAGCAGTGGCCTGGCGCTCATGTCTCCACCGTTCTCACTCGGGTACCCGTCGATTCTCCGGGGACCATCCTGACTCATGGCCGGTCGTGGCCTCGCGCGGTGAAGGGACCACAGAGGGCCGAGGGGGGTATACGCGCTTTTCGTCGGGCTCCGCCTCCTGCTCCAGGAGAACGCCGGCCTTTGTCGAGATGTCGCGCAGGAGCGCGTCCTTCAGGTCGTGCAGTGTCGCGCTCTCGGAGACCAGCTGCCTTGCCACGGCGTGCAGCGGGTCGGTCATGGTGTGGAAGTCGGCGCGGGTGCTCGAGTCGGGCCAGGTGATGCTCAAGCGCGAGAGGGCGCGTGCGGAGATCTCCCGGGCGTTTCGGCCCTGAGCCACCTGTGCGACGTCGCTGCTCCGGCTTCTCAGCTCGTGGAGCAGCCACCAGCTGTCCTTGTCGTCCGCAGGCCGCACCGCCACGACGCCTCTGGTGGGTGACGCCGGGCGCTGCGTCACGGAGATGTGCGCGCCGTCGGGTCGGGTGCTCAACATGAAGGTGCCGGGAGGCCACGCTTTCGCGGCATCTGCCGGGCTGCTCAGGCGGAACCTCTCCACGTGGGGCACCGTGAGGTCGAAGAGGTCGGTTGGGGTGATCGCGTCGACGCCGGGTCCTTTCGTTCTAGGGGGGAGCGAGCGCGCGGAGCCCTTGCCTGTTTTCGCCTTGGCGACCTCGTCGAGCAGTCGTGTTTCCCAGGCCGGACTCGCGGAGGACCAGTCGTTGTGGATCGCGTCGGCCAGCTCCACTGCCTTTTGCGCGGCCTCCTGGTGGAGGTCGATCTTTTCCTCGATGAGACTGAAGGCCCTGTGGTACTTGGTGATGATGTCCGGCGGTGGAAGCGGGAGGGGCATGCGGCGGAGCGTGTCGAGGCTCACCGTGGGCTCGACGTGTGCCGTCACGTCCTCGTCGATCCGTGCCTTCGCCGTGGGCGTCTGCAGCCAGATGCGGAGCCACCTCACGACGTGCGGGTCCGCGCGGATGATGCCGATCGACCTGGTCGCGGTCCAACCCGCGTGCTCGGCGGTGATGAAAGCGGCGTCGCCCGTCCGCCTGACGAGTACGACGACCAGGTCGCCCTCCTTGAGGGTTGCCCGGTTGGGGCGAGAGTCCCCCAGACCGCGCTTGCCGGTCTGCGGTGAGTGAATCTTCCCGTCCCTGACGTAGGTCGAGCTGACGATGCCTGTCTGATCGGGAGCGTTGTCGTCGAGGACGCCGGAGGTGGTGTACATGGACGCCTTCGGGAACTCGGCGATGGTGGTCCTCTGCCACCCCTCGGTACTGGAGCCGTCGTGGTGGGCCGTCGCGTCCATCAGATCTCCTCCAGGGCGTCCAGTAGTCGCGATTCGAGGGCATGGACCTGGTTGAGCTTCTCGACCAGCTCAAGCTTGAGCTGGTCGATCCGGCTCCGTGTGTCGCGTTCGGGACCTGGGGGCTCCACGGCGTACGAGGTGGGCATGAGGTCGTGCTTGCGGCGGGCGATTTCCTCGGTCGAGCAGCTTCGGGACCAGCCCGGCTCATCGCGGTAGGACATGGAGGTGGCACGGTTCTCTGCGATGCCCCGCCAGGTTGCCAGGGTGGTCAGGATCGACTCCGTGTGTTTGTCTCCCAGCCTCCGTGCCCTCGATCCCGGGACGGGTTCGAAAGCCCGCCGCGCATTGATGAACAGCACTTGTCCGCGACGGTCGACGCTGCCCCAGCCGGGTCGTGGGCTCTTGTCCTTGTTGAGCACCCACAGGCAGGCGGTGGCCTCGGTATGGCCGAACACGCGGGGCGGCAGTGCGATCACGCACTCGACGAGGTCGGCTCGCAGCAGCCGTTCGCGCAGCCTTCGTGTGGCGGGTTGGATGCTCTTGGCCACGCTGTCGGCCATCAGGAAGGCTGCTCGGCCTTGCGGGGCCAGCGCGTGCGCGATGTGCAGGATCCACGCGGAGTTGGCGGATCCCCTGGGCGGGGGCTCGTCAAGCCACCGGGGGTCGGTGGGGAAGTACCGCTCCAGCCGGGTGACCTGGCGCTCCGGTGCCCAGTCGTGCTGGTTGAACGGAAGGTTGGCCAGGACGATGTCGTACCGATCGGGCTCCGGCGTGGCGAGGCTGTCCCCAGGCGGGAAGACACGGGCCTCGATGCCCCGTACAGCGAGGTTCATACGGGCGACCTGCGAGGTATGGGCGTGCTGATCCTTCCCCCGCAAAGACATGGTCGGGTTCAGCCCGACACGTTCGCGGACGTAACGATGGCTCTCGACCAGCAGCCCACCTGAACCGCATACGGGGTCCAGCACGTTGTGACCGTCCTGAGGCGCGGCGGCGCCGACCATGAGGCGGGCCATGTCGCCGGGCGTGAAGTAGTGGCTTCCGCGTGCCTGCTCGGCCGAGAGGTCGCGCAGGCACTGGTCGAGCAGCGTCCCGACCTGCTGGACGGAGCCGATCGCCAGGATGAGACCGCGCAGCGGGCCATCGGCGCCGGGAGGCGGTACGGGCATCAAGTCGCTCGTACCCGTATCGTCGCCTCCGGCGTCGTTGGCGGGGAGCCAGTGGGCAAGGCACTTGCGCAGGGAAGGTCCGATTGGCGACCTACGCTCTACGGCCTCGCTCAGCAGCCACAACCATGTGGGAACACCGGCCCCGGGGACGGTGCGCGCGGTCCGGCTCAGGTAGAGCAGCCCGAGGACGAGCCGGGCCGCGTCGTGGGCGTTCATCAGACGGGAGAGACGCTCGCGTTGTAGGCGCACCTCCGTGAAGACCCTGAGCGCGGCGGGGTCCTCGTCACGCGCACCCCCTCGAAGGGTTTCGACGTCGTTCACGAGCCCACCACGCCCAGGCAGACCATGACACCGAGAACGAGCGTCAGGGCACCGGCGAAGGTCGTCACCCCGGTCCTGAAAGCCACCGTGGGGCGCCCTCCCTCTACGACGGCCACGAGGCTGCCGGCGAGAGCGGCAACCAGCGCCACGAGGACCGCGATGATCACGTACATCGACTTCTGCTGCACGTGCTTCCTTCCTGAGATCAGGGGGATCTCCAAGAGCGCGAGCGAGTCACACGATCCCCGGCGTCAGGAAGGACAGTAGAAGACACGGCCCA
The DNA here is from genome assembly GCF_054783935.1 of Streptomyces pseudoechinosporeus. Taxonomy (NCBI): domain Bacteria; kingdom Bacillati; phylum Actinomycetota; class Actinomycetes; order Kitasatosporales; family Streptomycetaceae; genus Streptomyces; species Streptomyces pseudoechinosporeus. The sequence goes on along the minus strand of NZ_BAAGPS010000005.1, from coordinate 337,118 downwards.
CGCGACGCTTGATGCACGGTCTTTGGGATTCTCCTAGGCGCGCGTGCGCAGTTGAGTGAGGCGTCATTGAGTGCACGCTCTTTGGGATCTATGAGGCTGAGTCCGCTAGGCAGCGAGATCGAGCGCCGTGGTGCCAAGAGAATAGGTAGGCGAAAAAGCCTTGACCCAGCCGACCTTCCACCCGGTGAAGGAGAAGCTCTTCCCGGCCGATCCGATGGTGACCGTGCGGTCGCGCATGCCCGGCAGTGTGGCGAGCGGGATGTGTTCGGCCTCGCCGAAGACCAGGTGTTCGTAGACCTCGTCGGTGACCACGAGGAGGTCGCGTTCGACGGCGAGTGCCGCGATCGCGGTGAGTTCCTCGCGGGTGAGGACCGTGCCGGTGGGGTTGTGCGGGGTGTTGATCAGGAGCAGGCGGGTGCGGTCGGTGACCGCGTCCCGCAGCTCGTCGAGGTCCAGGCGGAACGAACCTTCGCTCGGGCGCAGCGTCACGGGGACACGGGTGCCGCCCGCCATCGCGATGCAGGCCGCGTACGAGTCGTAGTACGGCTCGAGCGCGATCACCTCGTCGCCGGGCTCCAGCAGGGCGAGCAGCGCGGCCGCGATCGCCTCCGTCGCGCCCGCCGTGACGAGGACCTCGGTGTCGGGGTCGTACGTGAGCCCGTACCGGCGCTCCTGATGTACGGCGATCGCCGCGCGCAGCTCGGGGATGCCGGGGCCCGGCGGGTACTGGTTGCCGCGGCCGTCCCGCAGCGCCCGTACGGCCGCCTCGCGGACCTCGTCGGGGCCGTCGGTGTCGGGAAAGCCCTGGCCGAGGTTGATGGAGCCGGTGCTCACGGCCAGGGCCGACATCTCGGCGAAGATCGTCGTCCCGAACTCGGCGAGACGGCGGTTGAGGAGCGGGCGCACGGTGGAGGTCATGGCGGCCATCCTGCGCGCAACCTCTGGAGTTGCTCAACTCTGCTTTGAGCTCCGGCGGCCGGGGGCATCCCCCTCTCACGCAAGAAGGAAGCCAGAAAGAAGCAAGCAGGAACAGCAAGAAAGCAGACAGAAACACAAGCGAGAAGCAATGGCCCACGGGGGGTCGCTTCGGGGGAACGAAAGGAGGGTGACGCCATGAATATCGGCATCATCCTGGCGGTGGTCGGTGCAGTGGTCGTCATCGGTGTTCTGATCGCCGCGACGAGCGACAGCAGGAGGGCGCGCTCGCGTTCGCGCAGCGGCTCCGGGAGCCGCGGCGGCAGCTGGTGGGCCTCGGGCGGGGGCGGTCACCACGGGGGCGGGGGCTCGTCCTGCAGCGGGGGCTCGTCCTGCGGAGGCGGGTCGTCCTGCGGGGGCGGCGGGGGAGGATGCGGCGGCGGAGGCAGCTGACACGGGGCAGCTGGTCCGTGGGGGAACCGCATCCGGACCGTCCGGCACCAGGAGGCGTCCGCCGGAAAGTGTGACACTTGCCGCGAAAGTGTCACACTTTTCGGCGGGCGCCTCGTCGTTGGGGTATCTGCCGCCGGGCGCCTGGCAGTTGGGGCGCTCACGGCGCACTCGGCCGCCGGGGGCGCACTCCCTGGTTGAACAGGTGAGCTGGGGAGCCCTCGGAGGGATGGAAATCGCATGAAGATGGGTAAAAAGGCTGTGGCGGACGCGCTGTTCATGATTCCCTCTTAATCCCCCACGCAGACCCCGAAGCATCCTTCTGACCAGGCAGACCGGGCGATTCCCCCGGAGCCGGTCAGGATGCGACGGGCCCCACTCACCCTTTGCGTGCCAGCGGGAGCCGATCCATGCTCACCACCCTCCACACCGCCTACACCGACACGCGCGCGGCCGACCTGGCCTGGGCCCTGGGACGCGAGCCGCTCCCCGCGCTCGCCACGCTCGACCTCGAACTCTCCGGCGCCAAGCTCCAGTTGAGACTGCTCGGCGCATCCCACCAGGTACTCCTGGACGAGCGGCGAGGCACCTGTTCGGAAACCGTCGCCTGCATCCCGGGCAGCAGCACCCCCCTGCCGCTCGGCGTCGCCAAACGCGTCGGCGAGTGGGAGTACGAGTTCGCGGCCCGCGTAGAAACGTTGTCACGCGGCTCATTCGAGGGGCGCGCACAGGAACTCCTCGCGCTGGTCTCCGACCACCCCCACGGCCTGGCAGGCGTCTTCCCCGGCAGCCCCCACGCGTTCACAGCCATGCTTGCCCAACACCACGAGGACCAGGTCCACTGGCGCACCTGGCACGCATATCCACAGGACGGCCAACTGGTGGCGACAAGGACGAGAGTTGGGGTACGGGTGGCGGCTCCGGCATAAGCGCCGGGTTCGGGGACGCGCCCTTTAGGGGCGCGGGGAACTGCGCGACCAGCCCACAACTACCCGCAGCCGTAAACGAAACAGGCGGAAGCGCGACGGTACCCAAAGCAGGCGCACACCCAAAAAGTTCCACACGTGTGAGTGACGCCCCCCGCCGGAGGCGTGACGTACCGTGACCTGGGTGATCGACCCGCACGCCCCGGCCCCGCCCGGAGCGCCGCCCCGGGGCGCCAGTCCGGGAGGCCCCTGCCCGGGACTGCCAGTCAAGGCAGCCACAGGCAGGGGCCTCGTCCTCGCAGGCGTCTTCGTCTGCGCGGCCTGCGGACTCGTCTACGAACTCGAACTCGTCGCCCTCGCCTCGTACTTGATGGGTGACTCCGTCACCCAGGCCTCCGTCGTGCTCTCCGTGATGGTCTTCGCGATGGGCATCGGCTCGCTCGTGGCCAAACGTCTGTGCTGCCGCGCCGCGGCCGGCTTCGGGGCGGTCGAGGCGCTGCTCGCGCTGGTCGGCGGGTGCAGTGCGATGGCCCTGTACGCCGCCTTCGCCTGGACCGGCGACTGGGGCGGGGCGTGGGAGGGCGGATCCCGCTATCTGCTCGTCGCCTTCTCACTGGTGATCGGACTGCTCATCGGCGCCGAAGTGCCCCTGCTGATGGAGCTGATCCAGCGGATCAGGCAGCAGGACGCGGGCGGCGCGGTCGCCGACCTGTTCGCCGCGGACTACGTGGGCGCGCTGGTCGGCGGACTCGCCTTCCCCTTCCTTCTCCTGCCCTTGCTCGGCCAGTTGACCGGAGCGCTGATCACCGGAACCGTCAACGCGATCGCGGGCGGCGCCCTCGTACTCGGCCTGTTCCGGCAGGACCTGACCCGCCGCGGACGCCGGCTGCTCGTCATCGCCAACCTCGTCGTCCTCGGGCTGCTCGCCTCGGCCGCCGTCCACGTCGACGACTTCGAACGGGCGGCGCGGCAGGCGGTGTACGGCCACGACGTACGGGTGGCGCTGCAGACGGACGTACAGGAGGTCGTCCTCACCGGCGGCTCGGACGGGCGTCCGTTCAGCCTGTTCCTCGACGGGCGGCTGCGGGTCAGCGGGCGGGACGAGCGGCGCTATCACGAGGCGTTGGTGCACCCGGCGATGCGCAGCGGGCCGCACGCGCGCGTGCTCGTCCTCGGCGGCGGGGACGGGCTCGCGGTACGCGAAGTGCTGCGACACGCGGGCGTACGACGGGTCGATGTGGTCGAACTCGACGCGGGCGTCGTGCGGTTGGCGCGCACCGACCCGGCGCTGTCCGCGCTGAACAAGGACGCGTTCGGGGATCCGCGGGTGCGCGTCGTCAACGCCGACGCGTTCGTGCGGCTGCGTCAGACGCGGGACACGTACGACGTCGTGATCTCGGATCTGCCGGATCCGGGGATCACGGCCAGTACGAAGCTGTACTCGCTGGAGTTCTACGGGCTCGCGCGGCGGGTTCTCGCCGAGCGCGGGCGGCTCGTCGTGCACGCGGGGCCTGTCGCGTCCCGGCCGCGGGTGTTCTGGACGGTCGACGCGACACTGCGGGCGGCGGGGCTGCGGACCGTGCCGTACCGGGTGGGCGGTCGCGACTCCGGCTTCGCGGCCGGGCCCGACCGTACGAGTGGCCCGGCGGGGGCGCCGGACGACTGGGGCTTCGTCCTCGCGGCCCGTACGACACCCGTGCTGTCCCTCCCCGGGGCGGCGCGGGCGGCGGAACGCACCCGGCTGCCGGGCCTGCCGCCGTCGACGCTGGTCCATCCGCGTTACGCCGGCTGAACCGAATGCTCTGATACGCAGGTGCGGAACGGGCCACGCTGGGTAGGCTCGGCCGACATGGAGCATGAGGTGTTCGTTCCGGTTCCCGTCGAACGTCTTCGGGAGGCGCTCGCCGATCCCTCGCGGGTGGCCCGGGCGGTGCCCGGGCTCCAGCAGGACGCGGGGAAGGCGCCCGTCTCCGGACGCCTGAAGGTACGCGTCGGCAGTCACAGCATCACCTATCGCGGCACGCTCCGGGTCGCCGGGCAGGACGACGGGTCGTACGCCATCGAAGGCGACGCCACCGAGGCCCGCGGGAGCGGCTCGGCGAAGCTCGCGCTCACGTTGTCGCTCCGCTCGGCTGAGGGGGGCTCGATGCTTGTCTTTGGGGGGACGGTCTCGGCTGACGGGCGGGTCATGGAGTTGCCGTCGGATGCGGTGGCTTCGGCCGGTACGCGGTTGCTGAACCGTTTCGCGGAGAACCTGGCGGGGGCCTCCGGCGGTTCGACGGGGGCTTCTGGTGAGCCGGAGGCTTCTGGTGAGGCGGAGGGGGCGTCCGCCTCTGCCGCGCCGGAGGCGGCGCCCGAGCCGGCCGCCGACTCCGACTCGGCGATCGCACCGCCCGAAGGGGCCCAGGATGCCGAGGCCGTGGCCGCCGAGGAACCCTCCGTCTTCGAGACCGAGGTTCCGCCGCCCGCGCTCGCCCCGTTCGCCGAGGACGACTTCGAGGGTGGTTTCGAGGAGGAGGACGGGGAGCCTCCGGCCGAGGCCGCGCACGCCCGGCGGACGATGATCGGCCGGAGCGCGGAGGAGGTCGATCACGCGCCCCCGCGTGGCCGGTACGCGCCGGTGCCGGCACCTGAGGCCGTGTCCAGGGGCGCGGCCTTGCGCTGGGCCGCGCCGGCCGCCGCGCTTGTGGTGGCCTCGGCCATCGTTCTGGGCCGCGTCCTGCGCCGACGGCGCTGACCGCACCGCTCCGCGGGGCCGCTGGGCACCTGGTCACCCAGTACGGATGCGGGCGTTCCCGGGGCCGCGCCCCTTCAGGGGCGCGGGGCTGTGTTCATATGCGGCTCCGCCGCGTGGGCGCGACCAGCCACGACGAACCCGCGGCCGACATACGACCCATTCGAGGGGGCCGGGGGCGCAGCCCCCGACGCCCACCCCTCACGCGCCGGACGCGCCGGAACCCCGCTCCAGCGGCGGAGCCGTAACGCTCCCGTGCGTCCGGCACTCGGGCCGCCGGCAGTCCGGCGTCGGCCGGCGAACGGTCGTAAAGGCGACGATCGCGCCCACCACGAGGACCGCGGCGCACAGCGGCATCGCCCGCGTGAACGCGTCGTCGAAAGCGGCAGGCGAGCGGTACGCCTCCGACCCCATCCCCGCGGCTAGCGGCAGCGCGGCGACCGCTATCAGGCCCGCCGCGCGGGCCGCCGCGTTGTTGATGCCGCTGGCCAGGCCCGCCCGCGAGTTGTCCACGGAGGCGAGCACGGTCGCGGTCAGCGGCGCGACCAGGGTGACCATGCCAAGGCCCAGCACCAGCAGCGCGGGCAGGACGTCCAGGACGTACGACGCGTCCGTGCCCACTCGCAGCATCAGCAGCATCCCCGCCGCGCACAGCAGCGGGCCGACGGTGAGGGGGATGCGAGGGCCGATACGCGCGGCCAGGTCGCCGGAGCGGGCGGACAGGAGCAGCATCAGAACGGTGGTGGGCAGCAGCGCCGTACCGGCGCCGAGCGCCGAGTAGCCGGAGACGACCTGCAACTGGAGCGCGGCGAGGAAGAAGAAGCCGCTGAAGGCCGCGTACACGCACAGGGTCACCAGATTGACCGCCGTGAACTGGCGGGACGCGAAGATGTCGAGCGGCATCATCGGATCGGCCCGCTTCCGCTCGACGTACACGAAGGCGATGCCCGCCACGACCCCCGCGGCAGCCGTCCCGGCGACGATCAGCGTGCCGCTGCCGGCCTCGATCAGGGCGTACGTCACGAGGGCGAGGGCGAGCGCGCCGAGGGCCGCGCCGAGTACGTCGAATCCGCGCGCGTGCTTCCGCCCGTCCTTCGACTCCGGTACGTGGCGCAGGGCGATCGGCGCGCACAGCAGCGCGAGCGGGACGTTGAGCAGGAACACCCAGCGCCAGCCGGGACCGTCCACCAGCCAGCCGCCCACGAAGGGGCCGACCGCGGCGCCGACACCGCCGAACCCCGACCACAGGCCGACGGCCTTCCCCCGGTCGTCGGGATGGAAGGAGGCCTGGATGAGGGAGAGCGAGCCGGGGGTGAGCAGCGCGCCGCCGATGCCCTGAAGGGCGCGGGCCGCGACGAGCGCAGGGGCGTTCGGTGCGATGCCGCACAGCAGCGACGCCACCGCGAACCAGATCACGCCGATGACGAAGATCTTCCGGCGCCCGAAGCGGTCGCCGAGGGCGCCGCCCAGGAGGATCAGGCCCGCGAGGGTGACCGTGTACGCGTTGACGGTCCACTGGAGGGCGGCGAGATCGGCGTCGAGGTCGCGGCCGATACGCGGCAGCGCGACGTTCACGACCGTCGAGTCCAGCAACGCCATGCTCGAACCGAGCACCGTGGTCAGCAGGATCCATCTCCCCGCGGGGGTGCCGATCCTGACGCCTGTGTCCTGCTGGTTCTCCTGGGGAGGGGCAGCCATACCCGGAGCATACGGAACGGTCCGGCACCCCACAGGATCCCGGACCGTCCGAAAAGTACGCCCTACTTGATCAACGGGCGCCTTACTTGGTCAACGCGCGCCTTACTTGATCTTCGTGCCGGTCGACCGGAGGTTCTGGCAGGCCTCCAGGACACGCGCGGCCATGGACGCCTCGGCGGCCTTGCCCCACGTCCGCGGGTCGTACAGCTTCTTGGAGCCGACCTCGCCGTCGACCTTCAGAACGCCGTCGTAGTTCTTGAGCATGTGGTCGACGACGGGACGTGTGAAGGCGTACTGGGTGTCCGTGTCGATGTTCATCTTGACGACGCCGTTCTCCAGCGCGGTCGCGATCTCCTGCTCCGTGGAGCCGGAGCCGCCGTGGAAGACGAAGTCGAACGGGGACGGCTTGCCGAACTTCGCCGCGACGCCTTCGTTCAGCTCCTTCAGCAGCTCGGGACGGAGCACGACGTTGCCCGGCTTGTACACGCCGTGCACGTTGCCGAACGACGCGGCCAGCAGATAGCGGCCCTTCTCGCCCAGGCCCAGGGCCTCGGCCGTACGGATCGCGTCGTCGACCGTCGTGTACAGGGAGTCGTTGATCTCGTGCGAGACGCCGTCCTCCTCGCCGCCCGTCGGGGTGATCTCCACCTCGAGGATGATCTTCGCGGCGCGGGCGCGCTCCAGGAGCTCCTGGCCGATCGTGAGGTTGTCGGCGAGGGTCTCCGCCGAGCCGTCCCACATGTGGGACTGGAACAGCGGGTTCTCGCCGCGCGCCACGCGCTCCTCGGAGACGGCCAGCAGCGGGCGCACATACCCGTCGAGCTTGTCCTTCGGGCAGTGGTCCGTGTGCAGGGCGACCGTGATGCCGTACTTCTTGGCGACGATGTGCGCGAACTCGGCCAGCGCGACCGCGCCGGTGACCATGTCCTTGCTGTGCTGGCCGCCCAGGAACTCCGCACCACCGGTGGAGATCTGGATGATGCCGTCGCTCTCGGCCTCCGCGAAGCCGCGGAGCGCAGCGTGCAGGGTCTGCGACGAGGTCACGTTGATGGCCGGGTAGGCGAACTTGCCTGCCTTCGCCCGGTCGAGCATCTCGTTGTAGACCTCGGGGGTTGCGATGGCCATTGTCCGCTCCTTGTATGTGCGGGTGGAGTTCTGCTTACGGCCCTGACCTAGGGGGCGACGTCATCGTCGTCCCCATCTTTCCAGACTTGGCCGGTTGATCCAGCCACGCGGCCCGGGCCTGTGGACAACTCCCGTCCGGGGCCTCGGGTTACCTGTGGACAACTCCCTGTGGACACCGCTCAGTGCAGGCCCAGCTCGTCCTTCGAGTACGCGAAGAGATACGGCACCCCGGCGCCCTCCTGGATCTTCTCGGCGGCGCCCGTGGCCCGGTCGACGATCGTCGCGACGGCGACCACCTCGGCCCCGGCCTCCCGCACCGCCTCGACGGCGGTCAGCGGGGAGCCACCGGTGGTGGAGGTGTCCTCGACGACCAGCACGCGACGGCCCTTGATGTCCGGTCCCTCCACCCGCCGCTGAAGGCCGTGCGCCTTGGCCTCCTTCCGTACGACGAAGGCGTCCAGCCGCCTGCCGCGCGCGGCGGCGGCGTGCAGCATGGCGGCCGCGACCGGGTCGGCGCCCATGGTCAGCCCGCCCACGGCGTCGAACTCGAGGCCGTCGGTGAGGTCGAGCAGCACCTGCCCGACCAGCGGGGCGGCCTCCCCGTCGAGGGTGATGCGCCGCAGGTCGACGTAGTAGTCGGCCTCAAGACCCGAGGAGAGGGTCACCCTGCCGTGCACCACGGCCTTGTCCTTGATCTGCTGCAGCAGCGTGCCGCGTACGTCAGTCATGTCCGTCAGCTTAGAGCCGCCCGCCACCGGGTCCAGATGGCGTGGGTCAGAGCTGCCGCCAGGACCATGTGGTGGTGGCTTCGAGGGGCTCGATCGGGGTGACCAGGCGGGGCAGGGTGTTGAGCCCGTTGGGCGGACCGGTCTGCGGCTCCACGCACACGGCCGCCTCCTGCTCGTCGTACACGACGACCCACTCCTCGCGGCTGGCCACCTTCAGCTCCAGCTGCCCCGGCCAGGTCAGGGTCACGTCGACGCCACCGGGCATCCCGAAGCAGTCGTCCCACGGGCCCGGCTTCGGGTCGAGCCGTTGCCCGGTGGGCAGATGGTCGTCGCCGCGCTCCTCCTGCCAGGCGGCCGAGAAGTCGATGCGTACGTCGTCACCGCCCAGGTTGCGGTTGAACCACGGGTGCCAGCCGATCTGCGCCGGGAAGGAGTCGTCGTACGTCTCCACGGACATGGTCAGCGTCAGCGCGTCCTCGGCCAGCGAGAAGACCTGCGTGACACGGCCCGCGTACGGCCAGGGTTCGACGAGGTCGTACGTGATGACGGCCTCGTCCGCGCTCGTACGCGCCGTCCGCCAGGCTCCGTCGCGGGTGGTGCCGTGGATGGCGTGCGGCGGTGAGTTGAGGGGCAGTTGATGCACGGTTGCCCCATTGAGGAAGCGCCCGTCCCGGAGGCGCCCGCACCAGGGCACCATCGGAAAGCTCCCGAACTTACCGCCCTGGCGCAGCAGTTCAAGCCCGCCGACCCGCAGCCCACCGACCCGCCCGCCGTTCCCCGGCCGCACGGTCACCTCCGCGTCACCCGCGGTCAGCGTGATGTCTTCGTTATGCACGGGATGACCTTACTGGTCGGACGATCTGCGGAGGGGGCGGGGGAGTCTGGGGGCGCAGCCCCCAAGGGGCGCGGGGAACTGCGCGACCAGCCACAACGCACCCGCGGCCGAGATACGACCTATCGAGGGGGGCCGGGGGCGCAGCCCCAGCGGCGCCCACACCGGCGCCGGGTGACCAGGCAAGCAAAGGGCACCCTGAAGCGACCGTTACCGCCTGAGCGCCGCATAGGCCTCCACGCTGCTGTCCTGCAGGAACTGCCAGCACCGCTCCGCCTCATCCTTCTCGCTGATCGCGTCGGCCGCGCGCGCGAGCGCGGCAAGGCAGCGCAGGAAGCCACGATTGGCGCGGTGGTCCCAGGGAATGGGGCCGTGCCCCTTCCATCCGGCCCGGCGCAGCTGGTCGAGTCCGCGGTGGTAGCCGGTGCGTGCGTACGCGTACGACTCGACCACGCGCCCCGCCTCGAAGGCGTCGTCGGCGAGCATGGCCCAGGCCAGCGAGAACGTGGGGTGCTTGGCCGCGACTTCGGCGGGCGCCAGGGACTCCTCGCCGAGCATGCGGTACGCGTCTTCGTTCTCCGGCAGGTGCGTCGGCTCAGGGCCGCCGAGCAGGTTCTTGTGAGTCGTCATGCATGCAGTCTGCCACTTTGCGGTCAGGCGTTCGGGCAGCCTGCTCTCCGTCGGCCGACGAGCGCGCGGGGACGGCGATCAGGGCCTTCTTCGGTGGTTTCGTGGGCCACGGGTGGGGCCGTTTCCGGGAGGCGAGGTCCTCGGCCCAGCCGACCGTCAGGATCGCGGCCGCGATCAGCGGCCAGACCAGCAGGAACAGGAACCAGTCCGAGCCCAGCGGCAGATACTGCTCCAGGAACGGCACCTGCCACATCCGGTCGGTCAGCGCCACGGCGAGGATCAGCGCGACCTCGTGCCACAGGTAGATCGTGACGGCACGGGCGTTGAAGAGGCGGACCAGTCCGTCGAGCCACGGCCATCGGGGCAGTGAGCGTGGCCGGAACCTCATGAGGAGAAGGACGAAGCCCAGCGACCACAGGGCCTGGCCGAGCGGGATCGAGCCCAGGTCGTAGCCCTCGTCCGTGGGGTGCGTGAACGTGAACCAGCCGCCGGCCGCCAGCAGCAGCGCCGAGGCCGCGCAGACGGTACGGGCGCGCAGCGCGTCCAGCGAACCGTCCTGGTGGGCGAAGCCGAGCAGCCAGCAGGCGCCGAAGACGCCGAGGTCGGTGAGGGCCGATCCGACCAGGACCGGCAGGTCCCACAGCTCGTACTGGCTGATCGCGGCCAGCGTCAGAAAGCCCGCGAGGAGCGGGAGCGGGGCGCGCCGCCAGGCCCACAGCAGGACGGGGGAGAGCAGCACGAACCAGAGGTAGGCGCGGATGTACCAGAGTGTCCCGGTCAGCTGCTCGCCCCACTCGCTGCCCGGTGGATCGCCCAGCGGCAGCACCCACAGCAGCATTCGGGGCAGCTGTACGGGACTCCAGCCGCGCGCCAGCATCCAGCAGACCGCGACGGCGGCGAACACCCAGAACGGGATGAGCAGGCGCCGCATCCTGCCGCGGATCACGGAGAGTGCGGGCCTGTTCAGCGAGCGCGCCATCAGTGAGCCGGCCAGCGCGAACATCACGCCGAGCGAGGGGAAGGCGAGCGTCAGCCAGGCCCAGCCGAAGGTGTGGTACGTGACGACGCGGACCAGGGCGAGGGAGCGGAGCAGGTCGAGGTAGCGGTCGCGTCCGGTGGGGCGGGCCGGGGGCGCGGACGGTGCCGCGCCCGCGGTCCTCTGGCCCGGGATGCTGGCGAGCGAGGTCGCCGATGCGGGCCCGTCGCCCTTCGCCATGACGCGTGCGCCGACCTCGCCCGTCCTGCGCAGTTTCTGCCAGCGCAGCCGGCCGCCGCTGATCGCGGTGAGGCAGGCCTGGATGAGTACCAGGTACATCAACTGCCGGTAGACCAGCTGCTGGAGGGGAAGCGCCCACAGTTCCCGCAGCCGTTCGCCGTCGAGGCGGAAGGCGTACGCGGCGCAGACGGCCTGGATGCCGAGCACGGCGCACCAGGCCAGGGCCGTACGCGCCGGGTCCATGAAGAAGAAGCCGTAGAGGGCGAAGAGGTCGATGAGCGGGGCGAGCAGCGGGGTCAGCACCATGAAGACGGTGACCAGCGGCAGCCCGACCCGGCCGAAACGCCCGGAGTGCCCGCTGTCGCGCAGCGCGCCGCGGTGCTTCCACATCGCCTGCATGGTGCCGTACGACCAGCGGTAGCGCTGGCGCCACAGCTCGCCGAGCGACCCCGGGGCCTCGGTGTGAGCGACCGCCTTCTCCTCGTACACCACCTGCCAGCCCGCCCGGTGCAGGGCCATGGTGATGTCGGTGTCCTCGGCGAGCGTGTCGTCGCTCATCCGCCCGGCCTGCTCGAGCGCCACGCGGCGGAACCCGCCGATGGCGCCCGGGATGGTGGGCATGCAGCGCAGCAGGTCGTACATGCGGCGGTCGAGGTTGAAGCCCATCACGTACTCGATGTGCTGCCAGCGGCCGATCATGGTGGTGCGGTTGCCGACCTTGGCGTTGCCCGCGACCGCGCCGACGGCGGGGTCGGCGAAGGGCTGCACCAGCTGCCGTACGGTGTCCGGTTCGAAGACCGTGTCGCCGTCCATCATCACGATCAGGTCGTGACTGGCGTGCGCGATCCCGGTGTTGAGGGCGGCGGCCTTGCCGCTGTTGCGCTGGGTGAGGACCGTGACGTTCGGCAGGTCGAGCGCGGCGGCGATCTCGGGGGTGCCGTCCGTCGAACCGTCGTCGACCACGATGATCTCGATGGGATGGTCGCTCGCGGCGAGCGAGCGCACGGTGTCGGCGATGCACTCGCTCTCGTTGTACGCGGGGATGATCACGCTCACCGGTTCGGTGACCGTATCGCCGTCTCCCCAGGCGAAGTCCGCTCTGCGACGGGCCCGGGCATGGCGCCGGGCGAGGACGAGCATCGCCAGGAAACGGCCCAGCACCAGCACACCGACCACGGCGAGCAGACCGGCGAGCACGGGCAGCGCCCACTCGGAGAAGACCACCGCGGCCACGAAGGCCCGGCCCCGCCACAGCTCGGTGTCGGACACGGGCTGGTTCAGCGGGCCGGACCCGGCGGCGTCGGCGACGGTGGTGAACCGGTAGCCACGCGCCTGGAGCTGAGGGATCAACCGGTCCAGGGCCTCGACGGTCTGGGAGCGGTCGCCGCCCGAGTCGTGCAGCAGGACGATCGCCCCGTCGTCACCCTCGGGCATGGCCGCGTCGACGATCTTCTCGGCCCCCGGCCGCTTCCAGTCCTCGGTGTCCCGGTCGATGAACGCGACGAGATAGCCCTGCTCGCCGTGCCGCTCGACCACCGGCCAGGAGGCGTTGTCGAGAGCCTCGGGCTTCGAGGAGTACGGCGGCCGGAAGAGCGAACTGTGGATCCCGGCCGCACCCGCCAGCGCGAGCTGCGCCTGCGACGTCTCGCGGTCGATGCCCGCCGCGTCCTTGTACGCGAGGTCGGGGTGGCCGAAGGTGTGCAGCCCGATCTCGTGTCCCTCGCGCACCATGTCCGCGACGAGGCCCGGATGCCGCGACGTCATGGTGCCGGTGACGAAGAAAGAGCCCGGGACCTGGTGCTTGCGCAGGACGTCGAGGACCTTCGGGGTCCAGGTCGGGTCCGGGCCGTCGTCGAAGGTCAGCACGATGGTGCGGTCGGGCGTGGTGTGGGCCCGGGGCTGTTCGCCGGTGGCGTCGACGATCGGGCCGCCGTTGAGGATGCCCCGGGGTACGTCACCGTCCGCGACCAGCGGGTGGGTGCGGTGGTCGGCGGCGTAGTCCCCTCGTACGTAACCGCCGAGCATGAGGACGCAGACCAGCGCCAGCAGGACGAGCGAGGGGACGACGATGTGCGGACGGGGCCGCCGGGACGCCGGGGAGGTCCGCGGCGCTGTCGGACGTGGTGCTGTCGACGTCGAGCGGCGGCCGGCGAGCAGGCGTGTCACCCAAGAACCCCGCCCAGGAGACCGTCCACCGTGTCGGTGACCGGGTCCAGGACGCCGTCCACCACGTCGCCGAGGCCGCCTCCGTTGCCGGTGCCGCCTGTGCCGCCTCCGCCTGTGCCGCCGGGGTCGGAGGGGGTGGACGGCTCGGTGGTCGGGTCAGTGGGGGTGGGGTCGTTCGGGGTGGGATCGGTGGGCGTTGTCGGCTCTTCGCCCGGGTCGTTCTCGTCCGGGGCGTCCGGGTTCCCGCCGTCGGCGGGGGGAGCGGGCGCGGGCGGCGTCGTGGTCGTCGGGCGGTCGGGAGTTGGTGTGTCGGGGTCGGTGTTCCTGCCGCCCGCCGGTTCTTCCACGCCCCCCTCGGCCTCCTCGGCGGTCGGGGTTTCGCTCGGCCGGTCGGCCGAGGGATCCGCCGCCTCGTCCCGTGCTGAATCGTTACGCCCACTCCTGCTGGACTCCGGTGCGCCCTGGTCCCGCCCGTCGGCGGCGCCGATGGACGGCTCGCTGTCCCGGTCCCGTATCGGCATCAGCGTCTCGGGAGCGAACGGCGCCGCGCCCGCCAGGCTCAGCCCGAGGGCCAGGCAGTAGGTGACGCAGATGCCCCCCATCCCCCACCCGACACGGCGGACCCAGCGGGGACGGCGCCCACTGGAGTCGACGAACACCGGGTCGCTCTCGGATGCGGAGGCTTCGGCTTCGGATACGGACCTGGCCGTGCTGCGGTTCTCGGCGGCGGTCTCGGACGTGCTGCCGTCCTCGGCCGTGGTCTTGGCCGTGGTCTCGGCCGAGGTCCCGGCTATGTCGCCGTTCTCGTCCGCGGTCTCGGTCGTGCTCTCGTTCCCGGCGCCTTCACATGCGCCCGAGACAGAGTTCGTCACGGTTCCCCCCATGTCGAACGTTCAACTTCAACTCCCCAACCTAGAAGCCGAAATGGACGCCCGCAGGGGAGATTCGAGTTGTCACACATTCCTCACAAGCTGTGTGTTTGCTGTATTTGCGATGTTCCCGCTGGAGTCTGCGCCCGATCGGTGTGACCAGGCCGCCCTTGCGATCCCGGTAAGTGACTGCGCAAGATGCGGGGTGGGGACCGGGGCCCCCGTGTCGACAACGGCAGGGGCGGACCGCTACCCGGAGTACACAACAGGAGACAGCGATGTCCCACGAGGCTGAAGAGCCCGAGACCCCGCATCTCGACTTCCAGGGCACGACCCCGTACGAGGACTACGTACAGGCGGATGTGCTCACCCACCTCCAGCACACCCTCTCCGACGATCCCGGAGAGATGGTCTTCCTGGTCACGACCCAGGTGATGGAGCTGTGGTTCACGGTCATCGTCCACGAGTGGGAAACCGCGACGAAGGCGCTGCGCGAGGACGACGTGCCGGTCGCGGTGGCGGCGCTGAAGCGGTCCGTACGGGAGCTGGAGGCGCTGAACGCCTCCTGGAAGCCCCTCGGCCAGCTGACCCCGGCCCAGTTCAACTCGTACCGCAACGCCCTCGGGGAAGGCTCCGGCTTCCAGTCCGCGATGTACCGACGGATGGAGTTCCTGCTCGGCGAGAAGTCCTCGTCCATGCTCGTGCCGCACCGGGGTGCGCCCCGCGTGCACGCCGAACTGGAGAAGGCACTGCATGAACCGAGCCTGTACGACGAGGTGCTGAGGCTCCTGGCCCGGCGCGGGTACGCGATTCCCGCCGCCGTGCTCGAGCGCGATGTCTCGCTCAGGTACGAGCCGTCGCCCGAGGTCGAGCAAGTGTGGGCGTCCCTGTACGCGGGCGACGACACCTCCGAACTCACCCGCCTCGGCGAGGCGTTGACCGATGTCGCCGAGCTGGTGTGGCGATGGCGCAACGACCACCTGGTCGCGACCCGGCGCGCGATGGGCGCGAAGGCCGGGACCGGGGGTTCGGCGGGTGTGGCCTGGCTGGAGAAGCGGGCGCGGAAGAACGTGTTCCCCGAGCTGTGGACGGCGCGGTCCTATGTCTGAACGGTATGAACTGAGGGTGAGGGCCGCGGAGTTGGACGCGGCCGACGAACTGGCCAAGCTGCGCTCGCAGTTCGTACTCGACGACGTCGTGTATCTGGACGGGAACTCTCTCGGCGCGCTGCCGGCGGCCGTGCCCGGCCGGGTCGAGGACGTCGTACGCCGGCAGTGGGGTGAACTGCGGATCCGCTCCTGGGACGAGAGCGGGTGGTGGACGGCGCCCGAACGGATCGGGGACCGGATCGCTCCGCTGGTGGGGGCGGCGGCCGGGCAGATCGTGGTGGGCGACTCGACAAGTGTCAATGTTTTCAAGGCGGTTGTCGGGGCGGTGCGGCTGGCTGGGGACGGCCGGGACGAGATCGTCGTCGATGCCACCACGTTCCCCACGGATGGTTACATCGCCCAGTCGGCGGCGCGTATGACCGGCTGCACGGTGCGTGCGGTGGCTCCCGGCGACGTACCGTCGGCACTCGGCCCGCGTACCGCGGCGGTGCTGCTGAACCACGTCGACTACCGCACGGGCCGCCTGCACGATCTGCCTTCCTTGACAGCGGCCGTGCATGAGGCGGGAGCGGTCGCCGTCTGGGACCTCTGCCACAGCGCGGGCGCCCTGCCGGTGGGGCTCGACGAGCACGGGGTGGATCTGGCGGTCGGCTGCACGTACAAGTACCTGAACGGCGGCCCGGGTTCACCGGCCTTCCTGTACGTACGCCGCGACCTCCAGGACCGCTTCGACTCCCCGCTCCCCGGCTGGAACTCCCACGTGGACCCCTTCGGCATGCGCTCGGAGTACGAACCGGCGGGAGGCGCACCGCGCGGCCGCGTCGGCACCCCGGACATCCTCTCCATGCTGGCTCTGGAGGCGGCCCTGGAGGTGTGGGAAGGGGTGCCGATCGAGACAGTCCGCACCAAGTCCCTCGCGCTCACGGACTTCTTCCTGGAGTGCGTCTCGGCGTACGTCCCCGAGGGCCGGGTGGAGTCGGTGACCCCGTCGGCCCACGCGGACCGGGGGAGCCAGGTCGCGCTGCGCTGCGATGACGCACGGGAGGTGATGCGCCGCCTGATCGCCTGCGGAGTGGTCGGCGACTTCCGCGAACCGGACATCCTGCGCTTCGGCTTCACGCCGTTGTATGTGGGGTTCGGGGATGTGGAGAGGGCGGTGAGGGTGTTGGCGGGGGTGGTGGGCTGAGTTGGTCTGCCTCGGGGGCGGCGGGGCTGCACCAAGGTGCGGCTCCGCCGCTGACCGGGCCGTGCCCCCGCACTTGGTGCACGGCGGTGCTCACAGGCAGGCAGATCTACGAGCGTTACAGATCCACCCCGCCCGGCCGGTGCCCCACCGCCAGGAGGTGAGAGCTCGCCGCGAGCAACTCGGGGTACGGCTCGGCCATGCGTGCCGCGGTCAGGGCGGACTCGAACATCTCGGATCCGATCAGGGACTGTCCGGTGTGCCGCTCGGTCGCCGCCAGAAGCGACCAGGCAGGGCCCTCGATACCGAACACTTCGGCCTCGGTGAAGCCGGCCGCGGCCACCTCGTCGCGCAGCTGCTCGGCGCCATGGAAGTACGCGGCGGTGAAGGCCTTCCTCCCGTCGTGCGTCTGCGTCGCGAGGATCTTGCCGATGCTCTGCTGCACCGGCTCACGGTGGAGATGCGCGAACGCCGTGTGCTCGAACAGCGACGCGTACTTGTTGATGCCGGCCGCCCCGATGAGGGCGCCGGGCTTGAGGACGCGGTACGCCTCGGCGAGAGCCCGGTCCCGGTCGGCGCGCTCGAGCAGGTGGTAGAGCGGGCCCAGCAGAAGGACGACGTCGTACGAGGCGTCCTCTGCGGTGAGCTGGCGCGCGTCTCCCAACTCGACCGTGGCGCCGGTCTGCTTGGCCTGCTCGATGTGGCGCGGGATCGGGTCGACGAGGTGCACGCTGTAGCCGTCCTCGACAAGCCATCGAGCGTGGACGCCTGGGCCGCCGCCGACGTCGAGGATGCGGGCAGGCGCGGGCGGAAGACAGCGGCGCAAGAGCTCCTGCGTCCGTACCAACTCGAGGCGCCCGTCGGCCGATACGGTCAATCGCTCGGCCTCGTTGGTCTCGGTGTAGAAGGTCACGATCTCTGGCGCTAGCTCAGGGCTCGGCATGGCGGCATTCTGGTGCCTCACCGGTGGACCAGTCCAGTGATCGGAAAGCACGTCCCATGCCTCTGTTGAAGTACGAGCAGATTGCCGAGGATCTGCGCACGCGGATCGCCAACGGAGAGTTCGGCCCGGGCGATCTGCTGCCATCCGGCCGTGACCTCGCCGAACAGTGGGATGTGTCGCGGGCCACGGTCGTCAAGGCCTACGACGTGCTGCGTGCCGACGGCCTGGTGGTCGCCCGGCAGGGCGCCGGGTTCACCGTCGCGGAGACGCCGGTTGCCCGGCCCGCAGGGGGACGCCGCGCAGGTTCCAGCCGTGTGGCCGGAGGCGCACCGTACCGGCGCCTCGGTACCCCTGACCGCACGGTGCCGCCGCCGCACGTCGCCGATGCGCTCGGGCTGAAGCCGGGTGAGGAGGCGCTGCGGAGGATCCGGCTGGTGCTGCTCGATGACGGCTCGCCGCAGTCGCTGGTCACCGCGTGGTTCCCGCCGTCGATCGCAGACGCCGCGCCGCGGCTGGCCGCGAAGGGGCCGATTCCGGAAGGCACCACGCACTACGTCCGGCGGGAGACGGGCCGCTTCCCGGCGGAGGGAGTGGACACCACGACGGTGCGGCTGGCCTCGGCCGAGGAGGCCCGGCTTCTGGAGGTGGAGCAGCCTGCTGCGGTGGCCGTTGCGCTGCACGTGGCGTTCGACCAGGACCATCGACCGCTCGTGTGCGAGGAGGGCGTCACGCCGTCGCACGTGTTCGAGGAGACCGACAACTACCCGATGAGGTAGGGAAATCGCGAATCGCTTGACTGGACCGGTCCACCGGTCCAGTCTCATGCCATGCGCACTGGAGACAACGCCTGCAGTCCTGTTGAAACGGAGCCCGGGGTGCTCGTCCACACCTGCGCCGACCGAGAAATGGCAGCCGCCCATTGGCTGCTGTCCGCCGCCGACAGACCTAGCGAGGCCCGCATGCAGTGGGCCGAGCACGGGATCACCCTGCTGCGCTGCGGCAGCCTGTTCTCCGCCGTCCGCGTTCCGGAAGGGATCGTGCATGCCGCCGCCGGGACCGGCGAGGCCGGGCGCGTGAATGCGTACCTCGCTGTGGCCGTCCTCCACGGCCCGGTGATTCGTGATCCGCGTCAGGGCCGGTACTACGCGCTGGTGCCCGCCAGTACCGCCGCCCGGTGGCGTGCGCCGGACACGGACTGCCTCGGCCGGGGCTGGCATCTCGGCGTCCCGCGGACCGATGTAACCCGCGCCCCGGACGACGCGTGGCGCCCGTACTGGTCAGTGCCGATGCCGTCACCCGGTGAACTCTGCTCACCCGGGGCCGTCGCGCAGCTCGTCGCCACCGGCCGCTACCGGCAGGCATCGGAGGCACTCGGATGAACGAGACCACCGAGGCCGAGACCGAGCCGTCCACCGAGGAGGAGGCGGCGCTACCGCTCGGAGAGCGGTTGTTGCGGTCGGCCACGCCGCGGGAGCGAGTGGCCGTTCGGGCTCTCGTCGAGGAGGGGCACCTGCTCAACCTGGACGCCGTGAAGGCAGCGCTGGTCAGGGAGACGGACAGCGGCCCGCGGTGTAGCTGGGACCACCTGAGCGTGCGTCTCCACGAGATGGGCCTGGACGATGAGCAGCGGGCCTTCGTCGACCTCGTCCTGTCGACCGTGACCAGTCATCAGACGAGCCTCGCTCGCGTGATCGGGATGGAGCCGGCTCTCCGTGCCCGTCACCGTCCGGCAGCCCGACGGCGAACGGACCTCGCCACTGACCACCATGATCTACGACCTGGCCGGCCTGCCTCATCCCACCATCAGTGTGGACCTGCGGGGCCTGCCCTTCTGATGTGCTGAGCAGGATTCACCATGAGGTCAGGCTGCTTCGGCAAAGGGACGTCCGCCCCGGCGGATGCCCTTCTCGCTGCGGGTGCGGGCGCACTCGCGGCGTTGGGCCGCCAGCACGTCGGGGTGGCGGGCATTGGTGTTGGGCTCAGGTGGAGCCAATTGACTTGTTCACAGCGGGCCCCGAAGATCGCTAACCGGGACCAGAAGACTCGTTCGAAGCCAAAAACCGGGCAGCAGCACTGCATGAAGTCCCGTCCTCGTTTCACGTTGGCTGCCACCACTCTTGATGCACCGAACGCCCACGAGTTGGCGCAGTTCTACCAAAGCCTCCTCGGATGGCCGATGCAGAAGGAAGAACCGGGCTGGGTGGAGATCGCACCGCCCGACGGCAGTGCCGGGCTGTCGTTCCAGACAGAGCCGCTCTTCACCCGTCCGCAGTGGCCTTCCACCCGGTCCGAGCAGCAGATGATGATGCATCTGGACATCGAGGTGAACGATCTGCCATCGGCTGTCGATCACGCCCTTGCTCTGGGAGCGACCGTGGCGGACTTCCAACCTCAGGCCGATGTACGCGTCCTGTGCGACCCGGCGGGCCACCCGTTCTGCCTCTTTGCGCGCACCGGCCCGAGCGCCTGACGTGGGTCAGGTAGTGAGTCTGCGGTAGCCCATGCGACGCCGAGAACTGGGACGAGAAGCTGCACGCCGCGATGGCCGCCCTCCGCATCACCCTCCTTCAGGAGTGGGCGCAGGCGCAGTGGCTGCTGTGTTCGTACATGGGCTGACCGGTCACCGTTCGCTGCCGCCCGCAGCAGCGTGGCAGCCCCGTGTCGGCCCACGTCACAGGGCTGGTACCGTCCGGCCAACGTTCGAACAGCGCTGAGAGGTTGGAGCATGCCGGATGACGACGCAGCCCGAATAGCCGCGGAACCGGACGCCGTCGCTGCCCGTGCCGCGGCTGAGGAACAGTCGGCTTTCTCGCATCCGCCTGTCGATCCCGATACCACCGCCGCGTACGGCGACCATCCCGACCAGGTGATCGACTTCTATGCGCCGCGCGGGGGCGAGGAGTCGGCGCCGTTCGTCGTCGTTCTGCACGGGGGCGCCTGGCGGGCCGCGTACGACCGTCGGCACATCACCCCGTTCGTGGACTTCCTGGCCCGGCGGGGTTTTGCCGTGGCCAATGTCGAGTACCGGCGTGGCGGTGCCGGGTCGGGGGAGGGCGATGACGGTTCTGTCGCGGGGCGTTGGCCGGACACCTTCGACGACGTCGCGGCGGCGCTCGACGCGCTCCCCGGTCTCGTACGGGAGGCCCTGCCGCAGGCCGATGCGCGCCGTACGGTGATCACCGGGCACTCGGCGGGCGGGCAGCTTGCCCTGTGGGCCGCCGCCCGGCATCTGCTGCCGGCGGACGCACCCTGGCGTACGGAGCGGCCGGCGCCGCTGCGGGGTGTCGTCGCGCTCGCTCCGATCGCGGACTTCGCTGTCGCCGAGAAGCTGGACGTATGTGCTGGCGCGGCTCTTCAACTCCTGGGCGGGGAAGGGTTGTTCGGTGAGCGGCAGCCGTACGCCGATCCCGCACTTCTGCTGCCCACCGGAATCGCCACGACCCTGGTGCAGGGCCGGACAGATATCGTCGTGCCGCAGGCCGTCGCCGAGTCGTACGCGGACGCGGCGGCGAAGGCCGGAGAGGTGGTGGGGCTTACGCTCCTCGACGGCGTGGGGCACTTCCCGCTGATCGATCCGGCTGCGGACGCGTGTGCGGTGGTGGCGGAGGAGATCGCACAGCTGGGTTGGTGAGCCCGCAGCTGGGTTAGTGAGCCCGCCGTTGGGCTTGTGAGCCGGTTGGTCGATGGGGGCGGTGGTGGGCTGATGTCAGCTCAGGTCCGGCCGCCCGGTCATACCCGTAATACCTGAGAGCTACGTCCGAGGTGAGCTCCCTGGCGGGACGCTGACCACGAGGTGGCGTCCGTAACTTCCTTTCCAGTGAGGCCCGATGAGCGGGTCGGTGAGCTGGGAGTGGGAGGACGGGCGTCATGGGGGTGCGGGGGAGGCGGAGGCTGCCGGAGCCTGGAGCAAGGCTGGATTCGGCGGAGGAGACGGCTGAGTCGGCTGGTTCGGATCGGGCGGTTCGGCCGGGGCGATTCGGACGGCTTGGCCGACTGTCGCGCGGTCTGCTCGCCGCGCTGGTCACGGCCGCCGTCGTCGTTCCCATATCGGCCGCTGCCGCACACCCGGAGATCCCGGCCCCCGCACCGGCCCGCCTCACGGCGGTGAGCCCGGCCAACCTGGACGACGCGTACGCCGCGAACCGAGCGAACGCCGCCGAGGCGGCGCGCATGGCCGCCGAGCACGGCGACCACGGCCGCGCGTCCGCGGTTCGCTCCATGGCGGACCCCGGCCGGCACTTCCTCTCTTTCGACGCCCGCGGCTCCGGCCGCGCGGTCGAGATCTTCGGCGACCTGGCGAAAGCCGAGCGCGTGGCCGTACTCGTCCCCGGCTCCGGCACGAACCTGGACACGTACGAGCGCTTCCGCGCAGGTGCCGACGCCCTGCACAAACGGCTCGGCATACATGGCGCGGTCGTCGCCTGGCTCGGCTATGAGACGCCCGGAACGATAAGCCCCGAGGTCCTCACCACGGGGCGTGCGAAGGATGCGGCACCTGAACTGCGAGGTTTCATACGGGAGTTGGAGGCCCTGAATCCGCAGGCCCGGGTCTCCCTCCTGTGCCACTCGTACGGAACCGTCGTGTGTGCAGAGGCGGCCGAGAGCGCCTTCCGGGCCGCCGGTTCCGTACGGTCCTCCGGGTCCGCTGGGCCCGCCGGTTCATCCGGTGCCGCCGTCGCCTCGCGTGCCGCAAGCGGCGAGGGCGACCTCGGCGTCTCCGACATCGCGCTCTTCGGCAGCCCCGGAACCGGCGCCGACTCCGTCGCCGGGCTGCACACGGACGCCCGCGTATGGGCGGGCCGAGGCGCCGGCGACTGGATCGAGGACGTCCCGCACGCCAAGGCCGACCTCTTCGGCACCACCGTCGGCTTCGGCACCGACCCCGTGTCACCGGACTTCGGCGCGCGCGTCTTCGCGGCGGGCGACGGCGGCCACAGCGACTACCTCAAGCCGGGCTCGGTGTCCCTGGACAACCTCGCCCGGATCGTCCTCGGGGAGACTTCGGAGGTGACCCATGCGTGAGCTGAAGTTGAGGGGGAGGGTGGGGGAGGGGGAGGGCCCCCCGAAGGACTCCACGCGGAACTCTGCCCAGCCCGGCAGCTCGCCGAGCACCACCCCACGCCCGTTCCTCCGGGAATCCCTCCACCGCTTCCACCGAGCCACCCACCAGATCGACGCCGCCACCCCACCCCACCGCGACCGCTCCCTCGACGCCCTGCGCGCCTTCGCGATACTCGGCATAGTTCTCGGCCACTGGCTGGTCACGGCGCTGGTCGCGGACGGCGGCGCACTGCGTACGTCGAGCCCGCTGGCGTATATGCCATGGCTGGCCCCGGTCTCCTGGGTCTTCCAGACGCTCGCGGTGTTCTTCCTGGTGGGCGGCCATGTGGCGACCAGGAGTTATGAGTCGGCGCGGGCCCGTGGCACGACGTACGGGAAGTGGCTGCGTACGCGGCTGTCACGCCTCTTCGGGCCGGTGGCCGCCGTGCTGGGCCTGTGGACGGTTGCCGCGGTCTGCCTGCTCGTGACGGGGACGGGCGTGTCGACGGTGCATACGCTGCTGAAGCTCGTCCTGTCACCCCTGTGGTTCCTGCTGGTCTTCGCGGGGCTGACGGCGCTGACCCCGCTGGTGGCGCGGGTCAACCCGCTGTGGCCGCTGGCCGTCGTTCTCCATGTGGACCTCATACGTTTCGGGTTCGGCGGACCGGCCTGGCTGGGCTGGAGCAACGTGGCGGCGGGCTGGCTGGTCCCGTACACGCTGGGCGCGGCCTGGACCAGGGGCGAGCTGACCCGGCGTTCGGGGTGGGTGCTGCTGATCGGCGGTGCGGCGACGACCGCGGTGCTTGTCGCGTGGGCCGGTTATCCGGCGTCGATGGTCGGCGTCCCCGGCTCCGCGGTCTCCAACCTCAACCCACCGACCCTGGCCGCGGTCACCTTCGGTCTGGCCCAGTGCGGTCTGGCGTTGCTGCTCCGGGAGCCGTTGCGCCGGGCGATGCGGCGGCCCGTGGCGTGGGCGGGGGTGGCGTTCGTCAACCTCTCCGCGATGACGATATTTCTCTGGCACCAGACGGCGCTGATGTCGGTCACCGCGACGGGCCTGTTCGCGGGCCGCCTCCCGGGACTGCACACCACCCCCGAGAGCCTGGCCTGGATCCTGGCCCGCCTCGCCTGGCTCCCGGTCTTCGCCCTCGCCCTCATGGTGTGCTGGGCCGCCTTTCGCTCCTACGAACAGGGGCGGCGCCGTCGCGGTGGGCGCCTGTCGCGCGTGGTCCACGTACACCGTGGCAGGGCGGGGTCGAAGGGTGTTCGCCGTGCCTAGGGTGGTGTGGATGAGTGCGGTGGAGAAGCGGCTGGTTCGGGGACTGCGGGTGCTGCGCGAGGACCTGTGGACCGGGAAGGCGGATCCGTTGCCGCCCTCGGTGTGGTTGCGCTGGCTGCCGCATGGGTTGGTGGTTCTGGTCGCGATCGGCACCACCATCGCCAACGTGGATCAGTTCGGTGACGGCTACCACCTGGGTACGGAGTATGCCCTGGTGTGCGCGCTGGCCCAGGGCGCGGCGGTGGCGATGGCGCTGCGGTGGCCGATTCCGGCGTGGTGGCTTTCGACGGTGGTCACCGTTGTGGTGACCATGGGAGCGCGGTCTCAACTGAACCAGCCCGACTTCACCCCTCCCTGGCCATGGGGCCCGGCCGGGATGATCGCGCAGTCCATGGTGCTGTTCCTGTTGGCGCTGCGGGTACCCACCCGCGTCGCCACCGAGGTTCTGGCGCTGACCGCGCTGGTCACGTACGTCATCCAAGGGCTGATCGGTGCCACGAACTACCAGTCGACGGGCACGCTGGCCGTGGCCCTGTTCGCCGGCGTCGTCCTCCTCGGCACCGCCCTCCGCGGTCGCCGCGAAGCCCGCACCCAGCTCGTCGAGCAGGCCGGTATCACCGCCGAGGAGCGTGCCCGCCGTACGGTCCTGGAGGAGCGCAACCGCATCGCCCGCGAGCTGCACGACGTGGTCGCCCACCACATGTCGGTCATCTCCATCCAGGCCCAGGTCGCCCCCCACCTGGTCGAGAACCCTTCCGACGAGCTCAGGGAGAACCTCGACGGCATCCGGCAGAACGCGCTGGAGGCGCTCACCGAACTGCGCCGCGTCCTGGGCGTACTGCGCTCGGAGAACCCCGACGACCCGTACGGCCTCGGCGCTCCCGGCACCGGAGTCGCCCCCGACGCCCCGCAGCCCACCCTCGACCGGCTCGACGTGCTCGTCGAGAACACCCGAGCCGCCGGTCTCAAGGTGAACACCGAGATCAGCGGCGAGGTGCTTCCGCTGCCGCCGGGCGTGGAGCTTTCCGCGTACCGGATCATCCAGGAGGCGCTGAGCAACGCGCTGCGGCACGCGCCCGGTTCCGAGGTGCGCGTGGAGCTCACGCACTTCCCGCGCGGCCTGCAGATCCGGGTCGTCAACTCCAGACCCCGGCGCCCTGCCCCTCCTTCCCCCGGCGCGGGACACGGTCTGCTCGGTATGCGGGAGCGCGCGGCGATGCTCGGTGGCACTCTCATGGCGATGGAGACGTCCTGCGGCGGCTTCACGGTGGCGGCGTTCCTGCCCCGCGCCGGAACCGCCGATGGAATGGCCTCCCTCGACGACACTGTCTCCGACAACTCCACAGACTCCCCGGGAGAACGACCATGACGAGCGGCACCATCCGCGTACTCATCGCCGATGACCAGCAGATGGTCCGGCAGGGCTTTTCGGTGCTGCTCAACACCCAGCCCGACATCGATGTGGTCGGCCAGGCGGTCGACGGCCTGGACGCGGTCGCCAAGGTCGCCGAGCTCGTCCCGGACGTCGTCCTGATGGACATCCGCATGCCCGAACTCGGCGGTATCGAGGCCACCCGCCGTATTACCTGCGAGACACCGCAGATCAGGGTGCTGGTGCTGACCACGTTCGATCTTGATGAGTACGTGTATGACGCGCTGCGCGCGGGTGCCTCCGGCTTTCTGCTGAAGGACGCGTCCGCGGACAAGCTGGCGGAGGCGGTCAGGGTGGTCGCCGCGGGGGACGCACTGCTCGCGCCGGGGATCACGAGGCGCCTGCTCGCCCAGTTCTCCCGGCTTGACGGGGCTCCCCGCGCCCCGCTCAAGGAACGCGTCGGTGAGCTGACGGAGCGCGAGACGGAGGTCCTCGCCCTGATCGCGCAGGGGCTGTCGAACGCCGAGATCGCCGAGCGGCTGGTGGTCGCCGAGCAGACGGTGAAGACCCATGTGGGCCGGATCCTGGTGAAGTTGGGGTTGAGGGACCGGACGCAGGCGGCGGTGTTCGCGTACGAGTCGGGTCTGGTACGGCCCTCCGGGTACTGAACCACCGATCGCGGAACCGCCTGCCGGGTACGGGCCGTGGGCGTCCGCGCGGGCTCGCCCCTGGCTACCCGTAGTACCTGAGAGGGACTCCGGAGGACCCTTCTCACTGGTGACGACCGCGAGCCGCCCGCGGCTTACTGTTTTGAACGTGACCGAGACGACCCAGACGCAGACGACACCCCCGCGGGGCGGAGCCAAGTCGCGCACTCCTGAGTACCGGCTGGCCGTGGGCGCCCTGCGCGGGCTGCGGCAGGAGCTGTTCCACGACGCGTTCGCCTACCGCCCGCTGCCGCGCATGAGCGTGGACGGCCCGATCACCCGGCGGCTGCCCGGGCGCCTGCGGGAGTACGCGGGGTGGACCCCGCACGCCGTGGTGTTGGCGGGCGGCCTGCTGGCGAGCGCCATAGCCGGCGCCGCGAGCGACGGCGACGCCACCGCGATGATCGCTGCCCTCCTCGCGCTGGTCCCGGTCCTGCTGACGCTGGTCCGGCCCGTCGCCGCCTTCTGGGCGTCCGTCGCGGCGACCCCGGTCGCCGCGGTGTTCCACAACGACGGCTCGGCGGACTTGCCGTGGCCGCCCGGCGCTTTCGCCGTGCACCTGGTGGTGCTCACGGTCGTGGCGCTGCGGACGCGTCCCCGCACGGCCGCGTGGATGTGGGCCCTGACGGCTTGCTACGGAATCCTCGCGGAGTTCGTCTTCGGCTCGGACTACTACTCCTCCAACACCGGCCCGATGCTGTTCATCTCCGCACTGGCCCTCCTGGTCGTCGCCGTCGTCCACATACGCCGTACGGCAGAGCGGCAGGTGATCGCCCAGCAGACGGTGACCGAGCACGAGCGCTCCAAGCGGACCCTGCTCGAAGAGCGCACCACCATCGCCCGCGAGCTGCACGATGTGGTCGCCCACCACATGTCGGTGGTCGCGATCCAGGCGGAGGCCGCGCCCTACCGGGTGGAGAACCCGCCGCCGGAGCTGGAGCACGCGTTCGCGGTGATACGGGAGAACGCGGTGATCGCGCTCTCCGAGCTGCGCCGCGTCCTCGGTGTAGTCCGGGCTGAGGACTACGAGGCCCCCGACGCCCCGCAGCCGACCCTCGCCGACCTGGACGGGCTGCTGACCAATGTGCGCAACGCCGGCCTGACCGTCGAGAAGGTGGTCACCGGAGCCGTCCGTGAACTCCCGCAGGGCATAGAGCTGTCCGCGTACCGAATAGTCCAGGAGGCGCTGAGCAACGCGCTGCGGCATGCGCCGGGTGCCTCGGCCCGCGTGGAGATCGGCTATGTGCTGGGCGGACTCGGGCTGCGGATCGTCAACGGTCCGGCGACCGAGCTGGTGAAGCCCTCGCCCGGTGCCGGGCACGGGATCACGGGGATGCGGGAGCGGGTGACGATGCTGAACGGCGAAATGACGGCGGCCGCGACGGACGACGGGGGGTACGAGGTGACGGTCTTCCTGCCGGTGCCCGTCTCCGACACGGAGACCTCGAGGGACTCGGGAGACTCCGTATGACCATCCGGGTGCTGATCGCCGACGACCAGATGATGGTCCGCGAAGGGTTCTCGGTGCTGCTCGGCGCGATGCCGGACATCGAGGTCGTCGGCGAGGCGGTCAACGGGCGAGATGCGGTGGACCGGGTGCGGGAACTCGTTCCCGACGTGGTCCTGATGGACATCCGTATGCCCGAGCTCAACGGCATCGAGGCGACTCGGGAGATCGTGGCCGCGGACGGCGGCGCCAAGGTGCTGGTGCTGACCACGTTCGATCTCGACGAGTACGTGTACCAGGCGCTCCGGGCAGGGGCGTCGGGCTTCCTCCTGAAGGATGCCTCGGCCCGCCAACTCGCGGACGGTGTAAGGGTGGTGGCGGCCGGCGAGGCCCTCCTCGCGCCCTCCGTCACCAGGCGGTTGATCACGGAGTTCTCGAAACTGTCGGAGGCGCCGCGGCTGTCGGCCACCGCGCGGGCGGCGTACGGCGATCTGACCGAGCGGGAGACGGAGGTACTGGTGCTCATCGCGCAGGGGCTGTCCAACGGCGAGATAGCCGAACGGCTCGTGGTCGCCGAGTCGACGATCAAGACCCATGTGAGCCGGATCCTGGTGAAGCTGGGCCTGCGGGACCGGACGCAGGCGGCGGTGTTCGCGTACGAGGCGAGACTGGTCACGCCGGGGTGAGGGGCGACCGACCCGGTCACTCTTGAGCAGTCCCCGCTTCGACGCCGTCGATGTCGCCCACCGCCTCGACGCCGTCGATGTGTGCCGTCAATGCCTGATAGTGCTCCACCTTCGCGTCCAGAGCGCGCAGGCATTCGGTGAGCTCGGCGATCCGGTCCCGTACGGTCTCCCGGTGCTGGAGCAGCAGGTCCAGGCGGGCCGGCACGCTGGGGTCGCCCTGCCTGCGGAGCTGAGCGAATCGCCGCATGTCGCGGATGGGCATTCCGGTGGTGCGCAGGCGGGTCAGGAAGGCGAGCCACGCCAGGTCCTCGTCACGGAACCGGCGTCGCCCGCCCGGACCGCGGTCCACCCTGTCCAGCAGGCCGATCCGCTCGTAGTAGCGCAGCGTGTGCGCGCTCATTCCGGTGAGATCGGCGGTCTCGGCAATGGTCCGGGTGCCAGTGCCTGTCCCCGTGGTGCCGGTGCCTGATGAAGTCATGTGGCAACGGTAGGAGTCCGGCGGCGCCCGGAGTCAACGGTCAGTGTTCTTCGAAGACTTCTCTCGCCACGGTGACCGCGTTCAGGACCCTCGGGAACCCGGCGTACGACACGGTGTGGATCAGTGTTTCGATCACCTGGGCGGGGCTCAGGCCGAGGTTCAGCGCCGCACCGAGGTGCACGCGCAGTTGTGGAGCGGTGTCGCCGAAGGCCGTCAGGGCGCCGACGGTGACCAGTTGCCGTCGCTGCGGGCTGAGCCAGGGCCGGTAGTAGACGTCGCCGAAGGTGAACTCGACGATGTAGCGGCCCAGGTCGGGGGCGATGTCGTTCAGCGACTCGACCACGTCTAGGCCGTGCTGCCCGTCGATCTCCACCAGCTTCTCGGCGCCGCGTTCGTATCGGTCGCGCGGGTCCTTCATGACGGGCGGTTCGAACGTGACGTCGCGATCGGTGAAGACCTCGCGGGCCACGGCGACCGCGTTCAGCGTCCGGGGGAAGCCCATGAACGGAGCGATCTGGATCAGCGCTTCGATGATCTCGGCGGGGCGCACGCCGACACGAAGTGCCGCATCGATGTGGAAGTCGAGCTGCGGAGCGGTGTCGCCTTGTGCGGCCAGCGCGCCGATCGTCACGAACTGCCGCTGTTTCGGATCGAGTCCCGGACGGGAGTAGATGTCGCCGAAGGCGAACTCGACGATGTAGCGGGCCAGATCCGGCGCGGTGTCCTGGAGCGATTTGATCGTTTCGGCCGCGCGGTCGCCCGCGATCCTGCGCAGCGTGGCGAACCCTCGGGCGTAGCGATCGGACTCCGCGGCTGCGGCCCCGGCCGGTGTAGCGGCTGCCGGTGTCGCGGCGAGGAGCGGGGTGCCGGCCGCGCCGAGCCCCAGGAGGGCGCCGCCGGCGAGTGCGGTGCGGCGACTGGTGACGGACTGCTGCTCTGGTTGCTGCTGTGGATTTGTCATGGGGCGACCGTAGAAATTCGAGCGCGCGCTAAGACAAGGGCTCAGTCCAGAAGTCGGCGGATCTGGCGGGCCGTCGCCCGGCGGGCTAGCGTCCGTACATGGCAGCTCTTTCCGACACCGCGTTCAACCCCTGGGATCCCGGGTTCGTCGCCGATCCCTACCCCGCGTATGCCGAGCTGCGTGCCCGGGGGCGGGTGCACTACTACGAGCCCACCAACCAGTGGCTGGTGCCGCGTCACGCGGATGTGTCGGCGTTGCTGAGGGACCGGCGGCTGGGGCGGACGTATCAGCATCGGTTCACGCATGAGGACTTCGGGCGGACGGCGCCGCCGGCCGAGCACGAGCCGTTTCATGTGCTCAACGACCACGGCATGCTCGATCTGGAGCCGCCGGACCACACGCGGATCCGGCGCCTGGTGTCGAAGGCGTTCACGCCGCGTACGGTCGAAGGGCTGCGCCCGTACGTCCACAAGCTGGCGAACGAGCTGGTCGCGGGCCTCGTCGCGGACGGCGGCGGCGATCTGCTGACGACGGTCGCCGAGCCGCTGCCGGTCGCCGTGATCGCCGAAATGCTGGGCATCCCGGAGTCCGACCGTGCTCCGCTGCGGCCCTGGTCGGCGGACATCTGCGGGATGTACGAGCTGAACCCGTCACAGGAGACGGCGGCGAAGGCGGTGAGGGCGTCGGTCGAATTCACCGAGTATCTGCGGGAGTTGATCGAGGTTCGGCGCAAGGAGCCGGGGGACGATCTGATCTCGGGGCTGATCGCCGCGTACGAGGAGGGGGATCGGCTCAGCGAGCAGGAGATGATCTCCACCTGTGTGCTGCTCCTCAACGCGGGGCACGAGGCGACGGTGAACGCCACGGTCAACGGCTGGTGGGCGCTGTTCCGCAACCCCGATCAGCTGGCCGCTCTCCGTGCCGACCGCGGACTGTTGTCCACAGCTGTGGAAGAACTGATGCGCTACGACACCCCGCTCCAGCTTTTCGAGCGCTGGGTGCTGGACGAGATCGAGATCGACGGCACGGTGATTCCGCGGGGGAGCGAGGTGGCGATGCTCTTCGGTTCCGCCAACCATGACCCGGCGGTCTTCGCGCGGCCCGAGCGGCTCGACCTCGCCCGCGCGGAGAACCCGCACATCTCGTTCAGCGCGGGGATCCACTACTGCATCGGCGCGCCCCTGGCCCGGATCGAACTGGCCGCGTCCCTGGGCGCGTTGCTCGACCGGGCACCGACACTCCGCCTGGCCGCCGAGCCGGAGCGCAAACCGAACTTCGTCATCCGCGGCCTGAAGGAGCTACTCGTGGAGCTCTGATGCCGTGTCCGTGGCGGCGGCGGCCGTGGCCCGGCGCCGCCTGCGCAACACACGTATCAGCAGCGCACAGGCGAGCGCGGGGAGGGCGGCTCCGGCTGCCACGACGAGCGGCAGCTCGGTGAGCAGCACGCTGTAGTCCGTGCCCTCGCCCTCGAAACCGCCGCCCATATGCCGTTGCGTACGTTCCGATGAGGCCCAGACCAGCGCCGCCACCGAGGCCCCGGCCACCGCCAGGACACATCCCCCACAGGACGCCGCGCTTTCCCCTCGCTCCATGCCCGCAAGAGACGCGCCTGGCCCACCAGGGGTTCCCGGCGGGCCACGGCGCCTTGCGCCGACCGGCAGGCCCGGAAGGCGCCGCTACTTCGTCTCCAGGTCCCTTCGCCGGAAGCCCTCCAGGCCCAGCCACACCAGGGCCGCCGCGATCAGGGTGAGGAGCACCAGCGGGGTCCAGCTCAGGTCCGCGGCCGGCAACTGCGGAACGTGGCCGAGGGGGGAGAGGTTGTTCATCCAGTCCGGGAACTGCAGGATCTGGCCCAGGTAGCCGACGACGAACGCATACACCGGAACGATCCAGGCCGCCGCGCTCGCGCGCGGGAACCAGCCGAAGAACACGACCGCGACCCCGACGGCGACCCACAGCGCCGGCGCGTACGCCAGCGCCGCGCCGACCAGCTTCAGGAACAGCCCGCCGTCACCGGTCGAGGCCGCTCCCGAGATGCCGAAGCCGAGCCCGGCCAGGAGCAGCAGGACGGTACCGCCGGTCATGGCCACGGCCAGGTGGCTGCCCACCCAGCGCGTACGGGACAGCCCGGTCGCGAGGAGCGGTTCGGCCCGGCCCGAGGTCTCCTCGGCGCGCGGCCGCAGCGCCGCCATCACCACGTACACCACGGCGACGACCGTGATGATCACCATGACCATCGAGGCGAAGGACTCGGCGATGGTGGCGCCGCCGATCTCCTGCAGAGCTTCCTGGATCTGGTCGATGTCCTGCAGCATGTCCTCGGCGTCGCCCAGGATCGACCCGTACATCATGCCCATCAGGAAGAGACCCGCTCCGAAGCCGATGAGCATGCCACGGTGCAGCCGCAGCGCGAAGCCGAACGGCCGGCCCAGCGCCTCGGAGGCGACCGGGCTGCCGAGCCGGGTCGCCCGCAGGCCCGCGCCCACGTCCCGCCTGGTGGAGAGCACGAAGCCCGCGGCCGCGCAGAGCACGGCGAGCGCCAGGCAGAGCAGCAGCGGCCACCAGCGGTTGTCGACGTAGACGTACGTACGCTGCACCCAGCCGATCGGCGACAGCCAGGACAGCGCGCCATTGCTGCCCACGTCACCGGCGGCGCGCAGGACGTACGCGATGCCGATGACCGCGAGCGCCATGCCGGAGGCGCCGCGCGAGTGCGCGGTGATCTGCACGGTGATCGCGGCGACGGCGGCGAACACGATGCCCACGGCCGCGTGGTCGAAGCCGTAGAGCAGCGAGCCGCTGAGGTCGATGCCGTCGATGCCCATGCCGCTGAGGCCGAAGGCCAGCAGCAGGGCGAGTACGAGGTTGGCGAGGGCCGCAACGGCCAGCGCGGCCGCCAAGTGGGCATGTCGGCCGACGACGGTGGAACGCACCAGCTCGGCGCGGTTCGTCTCCTCCTCGGTGCGGGTGTGCCGGGTGATGATCAGGACGCTCATCAGGCCGACGAGCACGGCCATGAAGCCGAGCATCTGGTGGCCCAGCATCGAGCCGAAGTTGTAGTCGTCGAGGTAGTGCTGCGGTCCGGACATGGCGAGTCCGGCCGGGCTGTCCATGGTCTCGACGACGTTGGCGCGGTCCTTCGGGTCGGCGTACAGCTCCTTGTAGTTGCTGGCCGTCGCGAGCGTGCCGAGGAACAGCGCGAGGATCCACACGGGGAGCCGGACGCGGTCCCGGCGCAGGTTGAATCGGATCAGTGTGCGGGTTCCGGCCAGTGTGTTGCCGCCCGCTGCGGCGCCGGCGGGTGCGGGCGCCTTGGTGGTGGCGGTTGCGGTGGTCATCGGACGACTCCGTCACTTGCGGCAGTGGACTTGCCCTTGCCATCACCGTGCCCGCTGCCGTTGCCGTGCCCGTTGGCGGAGAGCTCGTCGCCGTAGTGGCGCAGCATGAGCTCTTCGAGCGTCGGCGGGTGGCTGACCAGGCTGCGGATGCCGAACTCGGTCAGCTTGCGGACCGCGCCGTCGAGCCGGCCGCCGTCGACGGCGAACCGCACCCTGCCCTCGTCCGTCCGCAGGTCGTGGATGCCCGGCAGCCCCTCAAGGCCGGTGGCCGGGGTCTCGGTCTCGGCCTCGATCGTCGTACGGGTCAGGTGCCGCATCTCGCTGAGCGTGCCCGACTGCACGATCTTCCCGAGCCGGATGATGCTCACGCGGTCGGCGAGCTTCTCCACCTGGGCCAGGATGTGGCTGGACAGCAGGACGGTCTTGCCCGCGGCCTTCGCCTCGAAGATGACGTCCTGGAAGACCACCTCCATGAGCGGGTCGAGGCCCGCGGTCGGCTCGTCGAGCAACAGGAGTTCGGCGTCGGAGGCGAGCGCGGCAACGATGGCGACCTTCTGCCGGTTGCCCTTCGAGTACGCGCGCCCCTTCTTGGTCGGGTCGAGGTCGAAGCGCTCGATGAGCTCGTCCCGGCGCTGCCGGTTGATTCCCGCCCGTCGCCCGCCACCACCCTTCTGCGGAAGGCGCTTCGCGCCCCTGTCTTCGCGGAGCCGCGAGAGCAGATCGATGGCCTCGCCGCCGGTGAGGTTGGGCCACAGCTCGACATCGCCGGGAACGTAGGCGAGATGCCGGTGCAGTTCCACCGCGTCGGTCCATGGATCGCGGCCCAGCAGCTGGGCCGCGCCCGCGTCGGCGCGCAGCAGGCCCAGCAGGACGCGGATGGTGGTGGACTTCCCGGCGCCGTTCGGGCCGAGGAAGCCGTGGACTTCGCCGGTCTCGACGTCCAGGTCGAGGCCGTCCAGCGCGTGTGTCCTGCCGAACGACTTGTGCAGTCCGGAGACGGTGATTGCCTTCGTCATGATTTTGAATCTACGCTAGTTTCACAAACTTGTGAAGTTAAGGAAGCGTTAAAACGGCGGATAGACTCGACGGTGCGCGCGGTGAGCAGGGGAGAGGATCCAGGGATGACGGAACCGAGTGAGTTGGGACGGGACCCGGAGGCGGTCTCGAAGTTCGTCGAGAGCTTCGCCGCGCAGCTGGTCGAGGCCGGAATGCAGCGCATGGCGGCCCGGGTGTTCGCGGCGCTGCTCGCCTCCGACTCCGGGGCGATGACCTCCGTCGAACTCGGCGAGCAACTGCAGATCAGCCCGGCCGCCGTCTCCGGAGCGGTGCGCTACCTCGCGCAGCAGCACATGGTCTCCCGCGAGCGTGACCCCGGCTCCCGGCGCGAGCGGTACCGGGTGCACAGCAATCAGTGGTACGAGGCGGTGACCAACCGGGACGCGGTGCTCAAGCGCTGGGAGTACACCCTGCGGGAGGGCGTCGACGGTCTCGGCCCCGAGACCCCCGCTGGCCGTCGGCTCGCCGAGACCCTGGCCTTCTTCGAGTTCCTCGAGGGCGAGCTGCAGGCCCTGATGGACCGCTGGCGTGTGGAGCGGGACAGACTGTTCGGCTAGCGTTCCCTGGTCCGCGACGCCCATGTTGGCCGACCGAAAAGATCGCCAAGATGACCATTGCGACGCCGGAATCCTGCTGGATGATTGAGTCAGCTCACAGGTCTGGGCGTTAAATACTTGTCAAATAGACCTTTAGAACGAACGTCTGCGTTAACTCTCCTTCCGTACGCCTTCTTTCCATGGACCCCGTCGGCCACCCCCTCGTACGGTCGCCGCCATGAGCACCTACACCGCGACTCTCGGCGGCCGGAGCCATCAGTTCGGCGATCTGCCCCGGCTGCTTGCCGCCGCGAGCCCCGAGCGCTCCGGCGACCGGCTCGCCGGGCTCGCCGCCGAGTCGGCGCAGGCGCGGGTCGCGGCGCGGTGGGCGCTCGCGGAGGTGCCGCTCGCGCGGTTCCTCGCCGAGCCGGTGATCCCGTACGAGAGCGACGACGTGACGCGCCTCATCGTCGACACGCACGACGCGGCGGCCTTCGCGCCGGTGTCGTCGCTCACGGTCGGGGAGTTCCGTGAGTGGCTGCTGTCCGAGGCGGCGGACGCGGCGGCGCTGACCGCGCTGGCGCCCGGACTGACGCCCGAGATGGTGGCCGCCGTCTCCAAGCTGATGGGCAACGCCGACCTGGTCGCCGTCGCCCGCAAGGCGCACGTCGTCACCGCCTTCCGCTCCACGATCGGCCTGCCCGGCCGCCTCGCCACCCGCCTCCAGCCCAACCACCCCACGGACGACCCGGCGGGAGTGGCGGCCGCCCTGCTGGACGGCCTGCTGCTCGGCTCCGGCGACGCGGTCATCGGCATCAACCCGGCCACGGACAGCCCCAAGGCCGTACGGGACCTGCTGGAACTGCTGGACGGCGTGATCCAGCGGTACGCGATCCCGACCCAGTCCTGCGTCCTCAGCCATGTCACGACAAGCATCGACCTGATGTCGCGTGGCGCTCCCGTGGACCTCGTTTTCCAGTCCATCGCGGGTACGCAGGCCGCGAACGCCTCCTTCGGCGTCACGCTGAGCCTGCTGGACGAGGCGCATGAGGCCGCGGCTTCACTGGACCGGGGCACGGTGGGCTCGAACGCCCTGTACTTCGAGACCGGCCAGGGCAGCGCACTGTCCGCCGACGCGCACCACGGGGTGGACCAGCAGACGGTGGAGGCCCGCGCGTACGCGGTCGCTCGCCGCTACGACCCTCTCCTGGTCAACACGGTGGTGGGTTTCATCGGCCCGGAGTACCTCTACGACGGCCGCCAGATCCTCCGGGCGGCCCTGGAGGACCACTTCTGCGGCAAGTTGCTGGGCCTGCCGATGGGCCTGGACATCTGCTACACGAACCACGCCGACGCGGACGACGACGACATCGCCACGATGCTGACGATGCTGGGCGTGGCGGGCGCTTCGTTCGTGATCTGCACGCCGGGCGGCGACGACATCATGCTCAACTACCAATCGGCCTCGTACCACGACGCGTTGTACCTCCGGCAGGTACTGGGCCTGCGTCCCGCCCCGGAGTTCGAGGCGTGGCTGGACAGGATCGGGCTGCTGGACGAGCGGGGCGGGATACGGGATGTCACGGGTACGGGGCATCCGCTGACGGCGATCGGGAGGGAACTGGCGGCATGACGGATATGGCGGATCGTCAACTGGCAACGGCCGTACGGGCCTTGGTGGCACCCGAGTCCCCCGATGCCGCGCTGTGGGCCACCCTTCGCCGGCACACCCAGGCGCGGATCGGGCTGGGCCGGGCGGGGTCCGGGCTGCCGACCCGGCACCGGCTGGAACTCCAGGCCGCGCATGCCGCCGCGCGGGACGCGGTGCACTCGCCGTTCGAGCCGGACGTGGTCGCGGCGGGGCTTGCGGGGACGGGGCTGGCGACCGTGCGGGTGCGGAGCGCGGCTGCGGACCGGCTTACGTATCTTCAGCGGCCGGATCTGGGGCGGCGGCTGGAGGACACGGACCGGGCCCACCTTCCCGTGGGGGAGTGGGACGTGGTCTTCGTCGTCGCCGACGGACTGTCCAGCCGGGCCGTCCACGAGCATGCGGCGCCGGTGGTGCGCGAGACGATGACACGGCTCAAGGGGTGGCGGATCGCGCCGGTCGTCCTGGCCGAACAGGCCCGGGTCGCCCTCGGCGACGACATCGCCCATGCCATGGGCGCGACGATGACGGTGGTCCTGGTCGGCGAACGCCCGGGCATGTCCGCGGCGGACTCGCTGGGCGCGTACCTCACGTACGCCCCGACCCCGGGCACGACGACGGACGCGGACCGCAACTGCCTGTCCAACATCCGCCCACCCCTGGGCCTGACCTACGAGACGGCTGCCGCCAAGCTGGCATCCCTGATGCACCGGGCCCGTGAGCTGCGGCTCACCGGGGTGGGGCTGAAGGACGAGTCGGATGCGCTGCCGGCGTAGTGGGCGGGAATGAAAGACCAGGCGTCACCCCGTGGTCACCCCGGCAACGTAAGCCCCCAGGCCCCCTCCCGGACCGTCCAGGTCCGAGTTCGTACCGGCCCGCTGACCACCGTGTCCGCGCGGTAGCGGAAATGCGCCCCCGACACGGTGATGATCCGGGCGACAGCCTCCAGCGGCGCGGCCTCCGCCCCCACCGACGCAGGCCGGACCTCGACCCGCGCACCAGAACCGCCGGGCGTGACCGACACCGCCTCCACCGGCTGGTCGAGGTCGACGAGGGTGACGCCGTCGACCTCGACCCGCAGCCGGGACGGCCCGGGCGCCGACACCACCCGCGCGGGCCGCGCCGTCAGGGTCCGTACGAGCGACTGGCACGTCCGCAGCCAGGGATGCGAGGACGACTCCTCGGCAGACATCGGGGCGGCGCCCGGATGACCCGTCACCGGCGGAATCCGCAGATCCCCCAGCACCACCCCGTCGCTGTCGTCGGCGAGCAGATCCAGCCTCCGCTCGACCCCGTCGAGCACAGCCCGCGCGGCGGCGACGGCACCGGTGGGCACCCCCAGCGACCGTACGAGCGACAGCGCACTCCCCACCGGCACCACCGACAGCGCACATCCGGCCAGTTCCCGCTGCCGGTGCAAAAGGGACACCGCCCGCAGGAACGCCCGGTCGTCCCCCACGACGACCGGTCGCCGGGACCCGCGTCGGGTCAGTGCCCGGGCGAATTCCTCGGGCCCGTCGGGGAGGCACAGTTTCACGGTCGCACCCGCGCTGAGCACGTCTTTCGCGATCCGTACCGACTCACCGTCATTGCGACGGGCGACCGGGTCGATGACCACCAGGAGCTGGTCGGAAGCCGCCACCTCGGTCATGCCTCGCTTCCTCGGGTAGCATCTTTGTGCAAGAGCCCCTTGCGCTATTGCGCCAGGGGCTTCGTCTATTCCGGGGCATCCGGTCCGACGGGTCGCGGCCAACGAAGGTCGCCGGTGTACGCGGCACAAGCTGTGCAGCGTACGCCCCTGATGTTGGACATGCCCCACCCGGAAGGGGTGTACGCCTGTGCCCGCACTTGTGCTGCTCGGTGCTCAGTGGGGTGACGAAGGCAAGGGAAAGGCCACCGACCTGCTCGGTGGATCCGTGGACTATGTGGTGCGCTACCAGGGCGGCAACAACGCCGGCCACACGGTGGTCGTGGGCGATCAGAAGTACGCCCTGCACCTCCTCCCTTCCGGAATCCTCTCGCCTGAATGCACGCCGGTCATTGGTAACGGTGTCGTCGTCGACCCGTCGGTCCTGCTCTCCGAGCTGAGCGGTCTGAACGAGCGCGGCGTCGACACGTCCAAGCTGCTGCTCAGCGGAAACGCTCACATCATCACGCCGTACAACGTCACCGTCGACAAGGTGACGGAACGCTTCCTCGGGAAGCGGAAGATCGGCACGACCGGCCGCGGCATCGGACCGACGTACGCGGACAAGATCAACCGTGTCGGCATCCGGGTCCAGGACCTGTACGACGAGTCGATCCTGACCCAGAAGGTCGAGGCGGCCCTCGACGTCAAGAACCAGATCCTGACCAAGCTGTACAACCGCCGCGCGATCGCCGTGGACCAGGTCGTCGAGGAACTGCTGGGCTACGCCGCGCAGATCGAGCCGTACGTCGCCGACACGGTCCTGGTCCTCAACCAGGCCCTCGACGACAACAAGGTCGTCCTCTTCGAGGGCGGCCAGGGCACGCTCCTGGACATCGACCACGGCACGTACCCCTTCGTCACCTCGTCGAACCCGACCGCGGGCGGCGCCTGCACCGGTGCGGGCGTGGGCCCGACGAAGATCAGCCGGGTCATCGGCATCCTGAAGGCCTACACGACCCGGGTCGGCGCGGGCCCCTTCCCCACCGAACTCTTCGACGAGGACGGCGAGGCCCTGCGCCGCATCGGCCACGAGCGCGGTGTCACCACCGGCCGCGACCGCCGCTGCGGCTGGTTCGACGCGGTCATCGCCCGTTACGCGACCCGCGTCAACGGCCTCACCGACTTCTTCCTCACCAAGCTCGACGTCCTGACCGGCTGGGAGGAGATCCCGGTCTGCGTGGCGTACGAGATCGACGGCAAGCGAGTGGAGGAACTCCCCTACTCCCAGACCGACTTCCACCACGCGAAGCCGGTCTACGAGATGCTCCCTGGCTGGTCCGAGGACATCAGCAAGGCCAAGACCTTCGCCGACCTTCCCAAGAACGCCCAGGACTACGTCAAGGCGCTGGAGGAGATGTCGGGGGCGCCGATCTCGGCGATCGGTGTGGGACCGGGCCGCGACGAGACGATCGAGATCAACTCGTTCCTCTGATACGGACCGAAAAGAGGGGCGCCCGGACTGGGCGCCCCTCTCCGCGTTGTCCTCGCTGTCAGCCGTCCTCGGGCTCCTTTGGGGCTTGGAATCCGGCGGTGTCGAGCATGCAGTCGAACGGTGCGGGGATGTGGAGCTTCTCGCCGAAGTCCTTGGTGAAGCGGCCCTCGTACCCCTTGGCGGAGGGACCCCACAGGACGGTGGCCTGCTCCTCCTGCATGTCAAGGATCAGGTAGACGGGGACGCCTGCCTTCCCGTAGGTCTCGACCTTGTCGGTGAGGTCGTCGTCCCGTGTGGAGGATGACGTCAGCTCTGCGACGAAGGAGAGGCTTTCGCCGTCCAGGCGGTTGCTGGCGGTCTGATGGGTGCGACTGTCGGCGGCATGGATGTCGGGGCCGTAGGCGCGCTCAGAGCCCGGAAATACGTATAGAAACGGGCCATAACTGATCCGGTGCCCTTCCGGAAGGTGTGGCCGAAGCTGCTCACACACCAGCTCCATGATGTTGAGGTAGTACCCCTTCGACCACGGTGACAAGACGATGTTCCCCTTGATGATCTCGGCCTTGTAGCCGTCGGGCACGTGCAGCTCGTCGAGGGCGTCCAGCATGCCCTCGAAGCTGGGGGGCTCGGTGCCGCTTATCGTCGGTCGTTCCAGCATCACCGTCAGGATGCGCCTTTCTTGCGAAGCGGGCCATTCGCTACTCAGCGTATCCAAGCGTGTACGGGCTTTCGCTCGGCTTTCCGAACCGGTGAGCAGACAGTCACACGTCCCGGTGACCGAACTGGACCCCACCTGCGTGGCGGCGTACAACTGCGGCAACAGGGCCTCCTGGCGCGCGAGTTGGTCGATACCTCGGGCTGCCGGGAGTCCCTGTTCTCATGCCTGCGGCCGGTAGCGATCACCCGGTCGCGGCTCCCGCCGCCCGCACAGAGGACAGTGAATGATCTCCAACTCCCGTCTCACGGTGTGGGCCTTGGCCGGCGCCGTGCTGGGCCTGGCCGTCGGCGTCACCGCGGTGGCGAACCCGACCCGGGAACCGAATTCGCCCGGGAACACGATCTCGGTCAGCTCGTCCCAGGAGTTGGCCGATGCTCTCGCTGACGCCAAGCCGGGTGACACCATCCAGCTGGCGGCCGGAGACTACAGCGGATCCTTCGCCGCCACCGTGAAGGGAACCGAGCGGGAACCCATCACGCTGAGCGGAACACCCCAGTCCGTACTCTCCAACAGCGGCGGATACGGTCTGCGTCTCGACGGCGCGGCCCACTGGAATCTCACCGGTTTCTCGGTGGCCGAGGCCAAAAAGGGCATCGTGCTCGACAGTTCCAATCGTGTCGTTATCGATGACGTGGAAGTGTCCCGAATCGATGAGGAGGCCGTTCACTTCCGGAAGTCCAGCTCGGACAACGTCATTCAGGATTCGCGGATCCATGACACCGGGCTGAAGAAGCCGCAGTTCGGCGAAGGTATCTACTTCGGCTCGGCGCAGAGTAACTGGGAAAAGTACGGTGAGGACAAAGGCCCCGATCGCAGTAACCGTAACCAGGCGCTGAACAACAAGCTGGGGCCGGGCATCACCGCCGAGCATATCGACATCAAGGAGGGTACCGAGGACGGTGTTGTCAGGGGAAATACCTTCGACGGGCAGGGTGTTTCTGGTAAGAATTCCGCGGACTCCTGGCTGGATGTCAAGGGCAACGGCTATCTGATCGAAGCCAACACCGGTACGTTCGGCGGCGATGGTGCGCTGGTCGACGGCTACCAAACGAACGTGATCGTGAACGGATGGGGTTGCGGGAATGTGTTCCGGGCCAATGACTCGAACCTCGGCGGCGCTGAAGGTTATGCGATCAAGGTGGTCGATCAGGATGAATGCGGTTCGGTGCCGAACGTGGTGTACCGGGACAATAAAGTCCGATATGCGGGTCGCGGTCTGACCAATATTGAAGTTACCGACTGAATTCGTGTCGGCGGGCAGCGATTGCGATTTCCTGGCTCGCTGCGTAGAGCTGGCGGACGCTCGTTCTATTGAACGGGTGAACGGTCGCCGTGATATCTCGGAACCGGTCCATAATCCACATCGATGTGGTCTAGTGTTGCCCCGCAGCGTCCGCGAGAGGGCGCCCTCGTATTCGTGATCAGGCGGCATCTTTATGCTGTTCTGAATGGGGGAGGTAAATTTCTGTGATCGGCCGCCGATATCGACTGGAAGAAGAGATCGACTCCGGCGGCAACGGGGCTGTCTGGCTTGCCACCGATACGGAGCTGGACCGCGAGGTCGCGGTCAAGCGTGCCTTGGTGCGAGGTGATTCACAGATCAGGCGCCTGCGACGTGAGGCGCGCCTCCTGGCGAAGGTGAACCATCCGCATGTCGTCACAGTGCATGACGTGGTGGAAGAGGACGACGAGTGCTGGTTGGTCATGGAGTACGTCGAAGGGCCGGACCTGGGTAAGCACGATGCCCTGCCTCCCGAGCGAGTGGCTCATTTCGGTGCGCAGCTCGCCGACGCGTTGGAGACCGTGCATTCCAGGGGCATCGTGCATCGCGATATCAAGCCCGGCAACGTGCTCGTCGCCGGTGGTGATCACGCCAAGCTGGGCGATTTCGGGATCTCGCGCAACTTGCGAGACGAACCGACGCTCACCGCCACCGGCCTGATCGCCGGAACTCCTGGCTACCTCGCCCCCGAGGTGGCCAATGGAGCACCACCCACGCCGGCCTCCGACGTCTTCTCGCTCGGTGCCACGTTGTTCCGCGCGATCGAGGGAGTGCCGCCGGTCGGCTCGGCCGACAACCCCATGGCACTCGTACGGCGAGCGGCAGAGGGGGAAATTCTCGAGCCCAGCCGTGCCGGGGCGCTCGCCCCAATTCTGTGCGAGCTGCTACGAGTCGACCCCGCGGGGCGGCCGACAGCGGCAGAAGCCAAGCGGATGCTTGAGAACGTCACTGGCGCGGGCCACATCGAACCAATCGGGCAGGGCATCAGTCGTACGGCCAAGACTGAGTCGTTGACCGTGCCGCTGGTGGGAACGGTTACCCGCCTGATCCGTCCACCCACGGGTCAGCGGCACCGTGTCGCTGCCTTTGCCGCGGTGTCCGTAGTGGTTGCTGTGTTGCTCTCCGTCTGGGGAGCGACCAAATTCCCTGAGCCGCTACCGAAGAACTCGACACTGAAGAACTCGGCATCGAAGAACTCGGCACCGTCGGCCTCGACACACCTGCCGGGGGTCGGGGAAGCCCGCACGGCGGATCCCTGCGGGCTGACCGACGCCGCCTCTCTCCGCCGGTTCGGTGCGGCCCACGAGGACCCCGATGTCGGCAACTTCAACCGTTGTGACGTCCTCGTCAAGGCGCCCGGCCGGCCCCAAGTAGATGTCGTGGTGGAATTCAGGGTCGACCAGGAGTCGGCGGGAGAAAATGCCTCGGCGGGGCCGCTCAGCATCGAACGGAAAACACCGAGCGACACCGAGTGCACCCGGGAGGTGTGGCTCGGCGGTCCGGTCACCGCCCGGATCAGAGCGAAGACGGACATCAAGACCACGACCGACCTGTGCGCCATCGCCAACGTCGCCGCGGCATCTGCGAGAGACAAGATCCGCGACGGCGGGATTCCCCGGCGACCCGCGCCGTTCAAAACCAGTTCGCTGGCCAACGTGGACGCTTGCGAGCTTCTCGACGACGACGCGCTTTCCCGGCTGCCCCATACCGACGCCGCTCACCCGCAATCCGGCTTCGGGAATTGGGAATGCCGCTGGAATGACACTGCCGGCAGGCAGTCAGTGTTCATCCGCTTCGACCAGGGCAAACCGCGCGCCGGCACCAAGGGCAGCTTCACCAAGATCGGCCGTCACGACGCCCTCATCGAGGCGAACGGCAACGGTGAGGGAACCTGCCACGTGACCGTGACTCATGAGGGGTACATCGGCACGGACCGAAATCCGGCGTTGGAAATGCTGCTCGTCACCGTCCACGGCTACGGAACGCAGCCCGCGTCTCAGCTCTGCGGGATGGCCGAGGACGTGGCGGCGTCGGCGGCAGCCAAACTGCCATCACGTTGACGGTTCAGCGGCGTGCACCAGGTCCGGATCGGTACGGGCCATGGTCCTCACGACCGGGTGTTCCCGCACCAAGCGCTCCGCTGGAAGAACGGTGATGCTGTGTCGATATGCGGCTCCGCCGCGTGCGCGGGCCGGTGGGGGCTGGTCGCTCCCCCACTCTCGGCTTCTCCCCCACTCTCGGCTTCGCTCGAGCGGGGGGACCCCCATGAGCGGGGGGACCCCCATCGCGGCGGAGCCGCATCGTGTCACGCCCCGCGCCCCTTACGGGGCGCGGTACCGCACCGAACTTAACCAAGGCCGCTCAGGCATGCCGCACGTACCACGAAACGCACCGCGAGACACCGTGGCGGCAAGGAGTCCACCATCTCGAACGCCAAGGTCGAGGTCTTCCCGGTCATGAACCTCGATGACCTGCAGAAGGGACTGTCGCAGCTGGGATGACCCTCAACT
Organism: Streptomyces pseudoechinosporeus; assembly: GCF_054783935.1. Taxonomy (NCBI): domain Bacteria; kingdom Bacillati; phylum Actinomycetota; class Actinomycetes; order Kitasatosporales; family Streptomycetaceae; genus Streptomyces; species Streptomyces pseudoechinosporeus. The sequence continues at coordinate 293,414 of NZ_BAAGPS010000005.1, read as the reverse complement.
GAAGATGATCATCGAGCCCTGGGCCAGGCTCCGCGTCGCCGCCGCGTGCAGGCCCAGCCACACATGCCGCTCGCGGGCGAAGGGGCTCGCGTCGAAGGGGGCGGCAGCGGCCGGTTCCTCCAATGACGTGGGGGCCAGGGGGGGTTCCGGAGGCAGGGGCGGGTTCGCGGGGTCGATGCCGATCGTCGGGGCCACGAACTCCAGCTCGCGCAGCAGGGTCTGGGAGGAGCCCAAGGGGCCGCCGCCCGCGAGGAGTTCGTCGTTCGAGAGCGGGTGCGGGAAGTCGACCGGGACGTACGCGCCCGCGTGGTCGTAGTGCCAGACCAGGTGCGACTGCTGGGCCGTCGCCTCGAAGATCTCCAGCAACTGCTCGTAGTCGCCGCCCAGTTCGTCGACCGGGGTCACCGCGAGACCGCGCACCTGCAGCAGGTACGCACGCCGCAGGAAGTGCAGCGCGTCGTAGTCGAAGCCCGCGACCGGGGCCACGTCGCCGGACAGCCCCGGCATGTACTGGTACACCGGCACCGGCGGGAGTCCGGCCTCGCTCAGGACCTTGTCGTAGAGCGCCAGTTCCTCGGCGAAGGGGTTGTCGGGGGTATGGCACAGCACGTCGACGAGTGGGACCAGCCACAGGTCACAGGCCAACAGAGAACTCCTCGGATAGCACAGTGGTCAAGGCAGCGTAATGGGTGACAAGCGCGGTCTGCCCCTGTCGTGCGGAACCCGCCCGCCCGTTGTACGGATCCAGGCCGTCCGTTGTACGGATCCAGCCCGCCCGTCGTACGGATCCCGTCGGCCCCGTCGTACAGATCCCCTACCCACACTCCGCCGACCCACGTCCCCGGGCACCTCACGAGCGGGTCCCACTTATCCCGCCGCGAGCCGTTCGATGAGGGCGAGGGAGTGCGCGTTGTACTCGTCGACGATCGTGTGCGCGGCCTCGGCGTCGCGGCGCACGAGGGCGTCCACGAGTGCGGTGTGCTCGGCCCAGAGGCGGCCGCGCAGATCCGCCGTACGCAGGTACTGGACCGCGCACACCCAGGACTGGACGCGCAGGCGGTGCAGGAAGTCGGAGAGGTAGGGGTTGCCGAAGAGATTGCTGAGCTCGCGCCAGAAGCGCAGGTCGTAGCCGATCAGTATGTTCAGGTCACCGGCGACGGCGGCACGCTCGGCCTCCTCGCCGCGGCGGCGCACTCCGGCGAGGACGGCGGCGGTGCGCGGGTCGTCGGCGCGCGCGTCCAGGGCGGCGCGGGCGGCCCGGCTGATGTCGGACCTCTCGTCCAGGTACCTGTGGAAGAGGCCGTCCGTGACCAGGCCGCGGGCCTCGATCATGTCCCGGTAGTCGGCCGGCGAGTACTCGTGCACGCGGAAACCGCGGTGCTGGTCCGCGTCCAGCAGACCCTGCGCCGACAGATCGACCAGGGCCTCGCGGACGGGGGTCGCGGAGACGCCGTACTGCTCGGCGATCTCCTTCACCGTGAACTCCTGGCCCGGCTGGAGGCGCCCGGCCAGCACCTCGTCGCGCAGCGCGTCCGCGATCTGCTGCCGCAGTGTGCTGCGCGTCACGGCGCCATTGCCGCCGCCGGTGCCGGGCATGGTTCTTGGTCCTCCCCCGATCGGGTCAGTACGCGCTCATGTCTACGAGCACGTCACCATACGCGTTCAGGTTCGGGTGCGATGGGGGCGCATCGGGGCATACGGCGCCTCCCATGGCCGTATGCCCCCACCGTGCTACACGGTGTGCTCGTCCGCGACCGACAGCGCCTCGTCCAGCGCGGCCAGGCCCTCCTTCGCCTCGGCTTCCGTGATGGTGCACGGGGGGACGACGTGGGTGCGGTTCATATTGATGAAGGGCCACAGACCGTGCTTCCTGGCGGCGGCACCGAAGGCGGTCATGGGGGCGTTGGCCTCGCCCGAGGCGTTGTAGGGGACGAGGGGTTCGCGGGTGTCCTTGTTCCGTACGAGTTCCAAGGCCCAGAAGACGCCGGTGCCGCGCACCTCGCCGACGCTGGGGTGACGGGCGGCGAGCTCGCGCAGGGCGGGGCCGAGGACCCTCTCGCCGGTGCGGGCGGCCTGCTCGACGATGCCTTCCTCCTCCATGACGTTGATCGTGGCGACGGCGGCGGCGCAGGCCAGCGGGTGCCCGGAGTAGGTGAGTCCGCCGGGGTAGGGCCTGCGGGCGAAGGTCTCCGCGACGGCTTCGGAGATCGCGACGCCGCCGAGGGGCACGTACCCGGAGTTCACGCCCTTCGCGAAGGTCATCAGGTCCGGTACGACGCCGAAGTGGTCGGCGGCGAACCACTCGCCGGTGCGGCCGAAGCCGGCCATGACCTCGTCGAGGACGAAGACGATGCCGTACTCGTCGCAGAGCGCGCGGACGCCTTCCAGGTAGCCGGGCGGGGGGATCATGATGCCGGCCGTACCGGGGATGGTCTCGAGGATGATCGCGGCGATGGTGGCCGGGCCCTCGAAGGCGATGGTGTCGGCGAGGTGCGTCAGGGCGCGCTCGCATTCCTGCGCCTCGGTCTCGGCGTGGAAGGGGGAGCGGTAGAGGTAGGGCGCCCAGAAGTGGACGACTCCGGCGGACGCGGTGTCGTTGGGCCAGCGGCGGGGGTCGCCGGTGAGGTTGATCGCGGTGGCGGTGGCGCCGTGGTACGAGCGGTAGGCGGACAGCACCTTCGGGCGGCCGGTGTGCAGCCGGGCCATACGGGTGGCGTTCTCCACGGCTTCGGCGCCGCCGTTGGTGAAGAAGATCTTGTCGAGGTCGCCGGGGGTTCTGCGGGCGATGAGCCGGGCGGCTTCCGAACGGGCCTCGATGGCGAAGGCGGGCGCGAAGGTGGTGAGGGTGGCGGCCTGCTCCTGGATCGCGGCGACGATCTTCGGGTGCTGATAGCCGATGTTGGCGAAGACGAGCCCGCTGGTGAAGTCCAGGTACCGCTTGCCGTCGTAGTCCCAGAAGTACGAACCCTCGGCGCCGGCGATGGCGAGCGGGTCTATGAGCTCCTGCGCGGACCAGGAGTGGAAGACGTGGGCACGGTCCGTGGCCTTCACTGCGGCACCGGTCTGGAGGTTGGGCTGAGGGGTCATGCGGGTGAGCGTAGGTATCCGGGGGGTGGGCGCGATATCGGCGTTCTGTGTGGGGTGGGGGCGGGAACGCGACAGTGTGTCGGGCGTGGCGGGGCGGGTCCTCGAAGGCATCCCCCATTGACAGCATACTGTCGAAATGACAGCATGCTTACACATGTTCCAGTCGGCCCAAGGAGAAGCCATGACCGCCACGACTCCCCGCAAGCCCGTCCACCTCGCCGTCTACGACACCTTCGCCGACTGGGAGACCGGACACACGACCGCGTATCTCGCCCGTGCCGGGTACGAGATCCGGACCGTGGGATCCACCCTCGAATCGGTGACGACCATCGGCGGTCTGCGGATTCAGCCCGACCTCGCCCTCGACGGCGTACGCCCCGAGGACAGCTCGCTGCTGATCCTCACCGGTGCCGACCTCTGGGACACGAGTGACGACCTCGCGCCGTTCGCTCGCAAGGCGCGGGAGTTTCTCGACGCGGGCGTCCCCGTCGCCGCCATCTGCGGAGGCACCGCCGGGCTGGCCCGCGAAGGGCTGCTCGACGACCGCCGGCACACCAGCGCCATCTCCTTCTATCTGGCCGCCACCGGCTACAAGGGTGGCGAGCGGTACGTCGACGCCGACGCCGTGACCGACGGGAAGCTGATCACCGCCGGGCCCACCGAACCCGTCGCCTTCGCCCGCGAGGTGTTCCGGCTGCTCGGCGTGTACGAGGGCGAGGTGCTGGACGCCTGGTACCGGCTGTTCCATGACTCGGACCCGGAGGCGTACGCCGTCCTCGAGGCAGCCGGCCAGTGAGCCGAGAGCATCAGGACCTGCTCAGCCGCAGCGCCCTCGGCGTCTTCCGGCTCAACGGCCAATTCCTGTCCGTGGCAGACGAGTTGGCCCGGCCCGCCGGACTGACCGCCGCCTGGTGGCAGGTACTCGGAGCCATACTCCCCGAGCCCCTCCCCGTCTCCGGGATCGCCCGCGCGATGGGCATCACCCGGCAGAGCGTGCAACGGATCGCCGACCTGCTCGTCGAGAAGGGCCTCGCCGAGTACGCGCCCAACCCCGCCCACCGCCGCGCCAAGCTGCTCACTCCGACCGAGGAGGGCCGCGCCGCCATCGCGAAGATCGACCCCGGCCACGCGGCCCTCGCCGACCGCCTCGCGGACGCTCTCGGCGAAGACGCGTTCGCCGAGACCGTACGCGTATTGGAACGCCTGTCGCAGGCACTCGACGAGGTCTCGTCGTCGGCGTCACCCGTTACGGACCTGTAAAGACCGCCCGACCCGCCGCCCCGTACGGCCGCACTATCCTCACCCTGTTGCACACGCAAGGGGGAAGGTGGCGCTGGCCATGGAGAAGCTGGGGCCGGGGGATCCGCAGAGGATCGGCGCGTACCGGCTGCTGGCGCGGCTGGGCGCCGGCGGCATGGGGAACGTGTATCTGGCGCGCTCCGACCGGGGCCGTACCGTCGCCGTGAAGCTGGTCCGGCAGGAGCTTGCCGAGCAGGAGGAGTTCCGGGCGCGGTTCCGGCAGGAGGTGCAGGCCGCGCGGCGGGTCGGGGGGTACTGGACCGCTCCCGTGCTCGACGCGGACACGGAGGCCGCGATTCCGTGGGTGGCGACCGGTTATGTCGCCGGGCCGTCCCTTCAGACGGTCGTCGGGCACGACCATGGCGCGCTGCCCGAGCGTTCCGTACGCATCCTCGCGGCCGGACTCGCCCACGCCCTCAAGGACATTCACGCCACCGGGATCGTCCACCGCGACCTCAAGCCCTCGAACGTGCTTGTCACGATCGACGGCCCCCGCGTCATCGACTTCGGCATCGCGCGCGCCCTGGAGACCGTGACCGACGGAGGACTGACGCGTACCGGCGCGCTCGTCGGCTCGCCCGGGTTCATGGCCCCCGAGCAGGTCCGCGGCGACCGCATCACACCCGCGTGCGACGTCTTCTGCCTGGGTGCCGTCCTCGCGTACGCGGCTACCGGCGACCTTCCCTTCGGCACGGCCAACAGCGGGGTGCACGCCCTGATGTTCCGCATCGCGCAGGAGGAACCGGACCTGGAGCGGCTGCCGGAAGGCCTCGCCGATCTCGTACGGCTCTGTCTGCGCAAGGACCCGGCCGCCCGCCCGAGCCTCGACGACATCCTGGAACGTACCGGCGCGGAGGACACCGTCGCCGACGGCCGCAGCCGCGACCCATGGCTGCCGAGCATGCTGGTGGCCCAACTGGGGCGCCATGCCGTGCAGTTGCTGGACACCGAGAATCCGGAGAGTCCGGAGGAGGGGGCCGAGGCCGCCGCGAGCGCCGAGAAGGCGACGGATTCGGCGGGCTCCGCGGAGGTGGCCGCCGCGGGCGGTGTGGCGGGTCCGGTCGCCGTGGACGTCGTCAAGCCCCACGCCCCCACCCCCGAAGCCGCCCCGGAACACGCCCCCGCCTCCGACGACTTGGCCCCGCCCCCGCCGGGCCCCCCGGGCAGCGCCCCGATGGACCACCTGCCCACGATGGTCAACGGTCCGGGCCGGACGGCTCCGCCCACCCATCCGCCGGGCCCGGCCTACGGCTATCCGCAACAGCACCCGCAGCCCGCCGGGTACGGCTACCCGCAGCAGCCCGGCACCTGGGGTGCGACTCCGGCGTACGGGCCTGGGCCGGGCTCGACTCCCCCGTACGGGCCGGGAGTCGGCGCGCCGCAGCAACCACCCCACCGAAACGGCCGCTCCACCGCCTTCCTGATCGTGGTGGCCCTGGTCGTCGCGCTCGCCGCGGGAGGCTCGGTCTACGCCCTGATGAGCGGCGGCGGGGACAGCAACGGCGCGGGCGGCGACCCCTCGACGTCACCGACGACGAGCGCCCCCACGGCGACGGCCCCGACCAGCCAGGGCCCGGCCCAGGAGCCGACCGCACAGCCACCGACGACCGCGGAGGAGAACCCCGCAGGCGGCACGATCCCCACCGCATACCTCGGCAGTTGGACAGCGGTCTTCGACACCGGCACCGGCAGCAACACCCGCCGGCTCACCATCCAGCAGGGCGAGGTGGGCGACATCGTGCTCTCGCTCACGGCGGACGGACCGGCCGACGGCGGTACGTACCACTGCGTGTTCCAGGCGAAACTGGCCGAGGCCCCGACCACCGGCGGCCCGCTGCGTATCGGCCCCTCCACGGTCACCGTCGGCGAACCGGCCACCGCCTGCAGCCCCGGTGAGGCCACGGAACTGACCATCCTCCCGGACGGCCGCCTGCGCCGCGCGGCAAACGGCGGCGAGCTGACGTACAACAGGGCGCAATGACGTACGGCAAGGCGACTTGACGTACACAAACCTGTGAAGTCGCTGAACGGCCGCTGAACTTCCGCTGTCGTGTCCGTAATGTCCCCACCGAGGGCCGTACCTTGATCCCGCAGCGTCATGCTCGGGGGAGTGGCTCACGTGCAGGATTGGCTGAGCGCGGAGAACGTCATCGCGCTGACGACGGCGGTCGTCGGTGTCGTGGCGTCCGCTGTGATGGTCTGGTACGAGCGCCGGGTGCCGCGCCGGAAGCGGATCGGCTACCGCGTGCAGATGGACAACCCCATCGGCCACGATGTGCGTTCGGGCCGCGCGAACGTACGGCTCGGGCTGTTCGACGAGGCGTCGGACATGTCCGACGCGACGCTTGTACTGCTGCGCGTCGAGAACGACGGCTCGCAGAGCATCGCCGACAACGACTACACCGGGCGTGAACGGCACGGTCTCACCGCGGTGTTCAGCGACCGCGTGATCCGAGGTGTGTCGGTCACCCAGCCGGCCGGCACCGACCACCTCATGGACCACTTCACCCCGGCCGCGGGTTTCGGCTACCAGGACGGCGTCCTGCGCATCCCCCGAGTCCCGCTCAACCGCGGCGAGCACTTCAAGCTGCTCGTGCTGCTGTCGGGCGGGGACGTCGGCTGCGGCATACGGCTCATCGGCGGCATCCGCGACGGCGAGGTGCATCCCAACAGCGCCATTCTTCCGGACGACAAACCGCCGCTGTTCAGCCGCGCGGCCCGGCTGATCACCGTGCTGCTCACGCTCTGCGTGATCACCCTGGCCACGATCATCGTCGCCCGGGACGACACCCCGCCGCCGATCGAATGCGAGACGGGCGAGCTGACACTCACCGGGTCGACGGCGTTCAAGCCCGTGCTGGAGGACCTGGAGGACGAGTACGAGAAGGACTGCGAGGGCGCCGACATCACCGTGGACGCGCGCGGCAGTACGGCCGGGGTCAGCGAACTCGCCGCCCTGGGCGCCCAGTCGAAGGATTCGCCCGCCGTCATCGCCTTCTCCGACGGCCCCAAGACCATCGACGATCCCCAACTGGACGGGAACCGGGTCGCGTTGTCCCTGTTCACCCTGGTCGTCAACGACGGCATCCGGCCGAGCGGGGGCCTGACCCTGAACGACGTACGCCGTATCTACCGCGGCGAGGTCACGCGCTGGCGGCAGCTCGACGAGCGGCTCCCCGACCTTCCTGTCGTCCTCGTCAGCCGCGACGCCGACTCCGGTACCCGGCAGATGTTCCAGCGGGAGGTGCTGGACAGCTGGGAGCGGGTGCCCAGCACCTCGCTGGACTGCCGCAGCAAGGACGACTCGTCCTACCCCGTCACGCGCTGCGAGCTCGACTCCACGCAGCAGGTGCTGGACAAGGTCGCCGAGATCCCCGGCGCCATCGGCTACAGCGAACTCAGCCAGGCCACCGAGCGACGCGATCTGCGCCGGCTCGCCATCGACGGTCACCAGTCCTCCGTCGAGGACCTGGAGAGGGGCGAGAACGCCTATCCGTACTACGGCCTCGAGTACGCCTACACCTACCGCCGCCCCTCCGCGAGCTCCCTCACCGACAGCTTCCTCGCCTATATGCGCCGGGGCACCGCCCAGAGCGTGATCCGCGGCCATGGGCACGTGCCGTGCGAGACGGTGACCGGGGCCAAGCTGTGCGACGAGAAGGCCAGGAGCGACGAGGCCGACTGAACTCCGGCACCCTTGCCCCTGCTGGGCGCGTGCAGAACGATGGCAGGTCACGGTGTTCCCTCACCCGTGCACCCGTACATCCGTGTTCCGGGAGGACCCATGCGCCCCAGCAGAAGAAACGTCCTGGCCGCGGCATCGGCCGCCGTAGCGGCCTCGGCCGACGCGGTCACCGCACAGGCCAAGGCGATGGAGCCCACCGGTACGCCTCCCCCCGCCACCGCTCAGCCCCCGTCCCGCGAACTCCGCGCCCTGTTACAGGAGATCGACCCCGACCGCATCGAGGCGACCGTCCGCAAACTCGCCTCCTTCGGCACCCGGCACACCCTCTCCAGCCAGGACAACCCCGAACGCGGCATCGGCGCGGCCCGCGACTGGATCCTCGCGGAGATGAAGTCGTACGCGAAGGCCTCCGGCGGCCGGATGACGGCCGAACTCCAGTCGTACGTCCAGCAGCCGGCGAACCGCATCCCGGTGGCCACCCGCATCACGAACGTCGTGGCGACCCTGCGCGGCTCGGTCACCCCGGACCGCATCTATGTGGTCTCCGGCCATTACGACTCCCGATGCAGCGACCCCATGGACGCCACCTCGGACTCTCCGGGTGCGGACGACGACGCCTCTGGGGTGGCGGTCGCCATGGAACTGGCCCGAGTGATGGCGAAACGCCGCCCTGCCGCGACGATCGTGTTCGCGGCGGTGGCGGGGGAGGAGCAGGGGCTGTACGGGGCGGCGCACATGGCGCAGCGGTTCCGGTCGGCCGACGCGGACGTCCAGGGCATGTTCACCAACGACATCGTGGGCAGCCCGACGGCGGACGACGGCACCAAGGACCGGTACACGATCCGCCTCTTCGCGGAGGGCGTCCCCAGCTCGGAAACCTCCGAACAGGCCGCCACCCGCCGCTCCGTGGGCGGCGAGAACGACTCCGCCACCCGCCAGCTGGCCCGCTTCGTCCGGGACACGGCGGACAACTCCGCGACCGGCATGCACGTACGCGTCATCTACCGCCGCGACCGCTACCGCCGCGGCGGTGACCACATCCCCTTCCTCGAACGCGCCTATCCCGCCGCCCGCTTCACCGAACCGGCGGAGGACTACGCGCACCAGCACCAGGACGTACGGGTCGAGGACGGCAAGCAGTACGGGGACCTGCCGGAGTTCTGCGACTTCGCCTTCATCGCCCGCGTCGCGAAGGTCAACGCAGCCGCCCTCTGGAGCCTGGCCCAGGCCCCCGGCACACCGCGGGGTGCCAAGATCCTCACCGCCGCGCTGACGAACTCCACCGAGCTGACCTGGACGCGCGGCTCCGAGCCCGACCTCGCGGGCTACGAGGTGGTGTGGCGCGAGACCACGGAGCCCGACTGGACGCACGTGATCCCGGTCGGCGACGTGACGAAACACAAGGTGGACCTGTCGAAGGACAACGTGTTCTTCGGGGTGAGGGCGGTGAGCCGGGCGGGTTATCGAAGCCCGGTGGCGTTCCCGCAGCCGCAGGCGTGAGGGGGGCTCTGCCCCCTGGACCCCCGGTCCTCAAACGCCGGACGGGCTGATTTCAGCCCGTCCGGGGGCACCTCCCAGCGGTAGCTGGGGGAGTTTGAGGACGAGGCCGCCAGGCCGATGCGGGGGTCTGGGGGCGCAGCCCTCAGGGATGATGGGGGTCCCCCGCTCGAGCGAAGCCGAGAGGGGGGGAGGGTAGGGGCGGCGGGGGCGAAACTCCACCCTCACCGAGCCTCCGGCGGCCGCTGCCGAGGCATGTTCGGCCGCGCCCCCGGCGCCAAAGGCGGCCGTCCCGGCGCCAACGGGTCCGGCCGCGAAGCCCCGGCCACGGACGACTGCAAACCCAGCGGAGCGGACCCGGTGCGGAACTCCACCATCCAGTCCGCGGTCTCCGCCCGCACCAGCTCCGTAACGTCATCGGAGAACCGCCGCAACACCCCAAGGCACCGCTCGGCAGCATCCGCGGCCGTCCCCTCCGTAGGCCCGAGAACCTCCCGCACACATTCCGACGTCCAGTCGAACTGCAGCGCCTGCAGGCGCCGCTGCACGGCCTGAGCCGTGGCCACATCCCTTATCCACCCGGACGTGACCCCGAAGAAACGGTCCACCGCCACACAAGCGACTCCACCCAGGAGCGCCAGATAACCCCAGGGGGCCACACCGCCCACCGCCCCCGTGAGATCGAGCATCGGCAACGCGGCCCCGACGGCCACCCCCACAGCCGTACCGGCCCGAAGCACCCGCGCCCCCCGCCGCTTCCATCCCCGCCCGGCGAGATACCAGGAGACCGTGGCGTGCGCCCCCGCCTCCACCCACCGGTACAGCTCATGGAGCGATTCAGCCGGCTCCGCCCAGTCACTGAGCGGAAACGGCCGCCCCATCAGATCACGGGGCGCCGCCTCCCCGGCCCGCACCAGATCACCGGCCCGCACGCTGCCCCCATATCCGCCGCCCTCATATCCGCTCCCATATCCGTCAGCTCGACCGTCCCCCCGCCCGTTACCCCGACCGTCCTGGGCCGACCCTTCGGGCTGCATCTCCGGCTGGCTCACCGACGCTCCCTCATCGTTACGTTGCGTGACGGTACCGTGGCGCATGGGTGCCGCAAGCTGCTGAAGCGCCCCACCCTTACTACCTCCCAATGGGTGGCGATGGCCCCGGTATCGGGGGTTTTACGCTCGGACGTGATCCTTGATCAGGTATAGGCAATCGCCCTGCCTCACTCGAAAGAGTGCTGGAGCGATGCCGCTGTAGACCACGTAGGCTCATGCCCAGGCGGGGAGACGCCCGCGCGGGCGGAAAACCCCTGCCCGGACAGCCGTACGAAACCAGGAGCTGATCGTGATTCCCGGTGGTGGCCAGCCCAATATGCAGCAGCTGCTCCAGCAGGCCCAGAAGATGCAGCAGGACCTCGCGAACGCGCAGGAGGAGCTGGCGCGTACCGAGGTCGACGGTCAGGCGGGCGGCGGCCTGGTGAAGGCGACCGTGACGGGCTCCGGCGAGCTGCGCGCCCTCAAGATCGACCCGAAGGCCGTGGACCCTGAGGACACCGAGACCCTCGCCGACCTGATCGTCGCGGCGGTCCAGGCGGCCAACGAGAACGCGCAGGCGCTCCAGCAGGAGAAACTCGGCCCGCTGGCACAGGGCCTGGGCGGCAGCGGCATCCCCGGCCTGCCGTTCTAAGTCAACCCGGCCGTCTCTTCTAAGAAGGCCGGGCGCCAACTACCGTACGTACCAAGAAGGCAAGCGCGACTACGGTACGTACCGAGAGAGCGTGAACAGGAAGGCAATCCGTTGTACGAAGGCGTGGTCCAGGACCTCATCGACGAACTGGGGCGGCTCCCCGGCGTCGGTCCCAAGAGCGCGCAGCGGATCGCCTTCCACATCCTGCAGGCGGAGCCGACGGACGTACGGCGTCTCGCGCAGGCGCTCCTCGAAGTGAAGGCGAAGGTCCGCTTCTGCGCCACCTGCGGGAACGTCGCGCAGGAGGAGCTGTGCAACATCTGCCGCGACACGCGCCGCGACCTCTCGGTCATCTGCGTGGTGGAGGAGCCGAAGGATGTCGTGGCGATCGAGCGGACGCGGGAGTTCCGGGGCAAGTACCACGTGCTCGGCGGCGCGATCAGCCCGATCGAGGGCGTCGGCCCCGACGACCTGCGGATAAGGGAACTCCTGGCCCGCCTCGCGGACGGCACGGTGACCGAGCTGATCCTGGCCACGGACCCGAACCTGGAGGGCGAGGCGACGGCCACGTATCTCGCCCGCATGATCAAGCCCATGGGCCTCAAGGTCACCCGCCTGGCCAGCGGTCTGCCGGTCGGCGGTGACCTCGAGTACGCCGATGAGGTCACCCTGGGCCGGGCTTTCGAGGGGAGGCGGTTGCTCGATGTCTGAGATGAACGCCACCGAGAAGGCCGCGCCTTCGCGAGAGGGCGGCTCCTGGATGTCTGAACGTGTTTTGCTCATGAGGAAGGTCGACTTCTAGATGTCTGACGCCACGCTGCACGCGACCACTCACGACCCTGGTGACTTCGCGGTCCAGATCGCGGACCAGATCGAGAGCTTCCTTGTCGCGGTCACCGAGGTTGCCAAGGGCGACGAGCCGGACTCGGCCGTGCCCTTCCTGCTGCTCGAGGTCTCCCAGCTGATGCTGGCGGGCGGCCGTCTGGGCGCCCACGAGGACATCCTTCCCGAGGAGCGTTACGAGCCCGACCTCGGCCCCGAGCCGGACGTGGACGAACTCCGCGAGCGCCTGGCCGCCCTGCTCGACCCGATCGATGTCTACTCCGAGGTCTTCGACCCCTACGAGCACCGCAAGGGCCGGGTCCCCGCCCGTATCTCCGACGATCTGGCCGACGTCATCACCGACCTCCGCCACGGCATGGCCCACTACCGCGCGGGCCGCACCACGGAGGCCCTGTGGTGGTGGCAGTTCTCGTACTTCTCCAACTGGGGCTCCACGGCCTCCGCCACCCTCCGAGCCCTCCAGTCCCTGGTGGCCCACGTACGCCTGAACCAGCCCCTGGAAGAACTCAACGGCCTCGACACCGACCAGGACCTCAACGAGGACGCCCTGGAGGAGGAGGCCGGCAAGGTCATGGCGGAGGAGCTGGCGGGGCCGCTGGGGTTGCGCGAGGTCAAGTAACACGATGAGCCGGTACAGCAGCTGGGCAGAGGTCAAGCGCCGGATGCGGGAGAACCAGCCCGACGTGTCCGACGCCGAATGGGAGTCTCGCAAGCAGGTGGCGCGCACGGCGACCGAGGCGTACGTCGTGGATCACCACCTGCGGGAGATCCACGAGGAGCAGGGCTGACCCTGCCCAGGAGGAACTCGCGGTATGGCCGACACCTCTGATGACGTCGTTCCGCTGGCCGGAGGCCGTCTCACCAAGGGTGTCGTCCGCGTCGCCGACACTGTCCGCAGACCGGCTTCGGCGGCTTCGCCGTTCGTTGCCGCGTTGCTCGGCTTGTTGGAGAACCGAGGGTTCGCGGGAGCGCCGCGCTATCTGGGCCGGGACGAAGCGGGGCGGGACACGTTCAGCTATCTTCCGGGCTGGGTTCCGCCCAAGCTCCAGCAGTGGACCGACGGGCAGGTCGCCGCAGTCGGCGCACTGGTGCGTGCCATGCACGACGCAACCCGTCGCAGCGGTCTCGCAGGGCCGCACCAGGTCGTGTGCCACCACGATCTGGGGCCCAACAACACCGTCTTCCAGAACGAGACACCGGTCGCCTTCATCGACTTCGACACGGCCGCGCCAGGCAGCCCGCTGGAGGATCTCGGCTATATGGCCTGGCTGTGGTGCGTTTCGTCCAAAGCGCAGGCGCCACCGGTCGCTGTTCAGGCCGCGCAGGTGCGTGTGCTGGCTGACGCCTATGCTCTGGTCGGCCCGGAGCGGGGTGTACTCGTCGATGCGATGCTGGAACGTCAGGCCCGCAATGTTCGCTTCTGGGCAGAGGTACAGGTCAATCCGGGGGCCGTTGAGGCCACTTGCCGACAGATCGCCGACCGCATCGCCTGGTCTCGGCGCGAGCACGCGTACACCACAGCCAATCGCGAGGTCTTCGAGGCTGCCCTCACATAGCAATGAGCCGTTGCCGCAGGCGCTCCGCCGTCATGTTCCGAGAGGGCCGAGCACCGCCCGCAGCTGCCCGGCCTCCACGTAAGGCGCCGTGACCGTCGGCTCGCTGTACCACTGCAACGGCCAGGTGTTCCCGTCCAGCGCCGGGATCCCGATGTATGTGACCGTACGGCTCCCGGCCCTGCCGAACCGCTGCACGCCCAGCGGCCACTCACACGTCCGCGCGGCCCCCGGTGCCAGCAGAAAGTACATCCACCGGAACCCGACCGCCTCGCAGACAACGGGCCCCGCGTCGCCGTCGGCCGCCTCGATGAGTTCGGCGGCGACCTGTTCTCCTCGTACGCCCTGGATGCGGATCGCATCGAAGTGGACGCCGGATACGCGGAGTTGGTGGCCGGCGAGGGGAACCCACTCGGGGCGGTAGTGCGGGATTGCGTTCGTCATGGTCACACGATGGCGAACACCCGGATACGCTCGGTAGTGACTGAGGGGATACACGCCGAGGTGTATCAGTCGGAGGTGGCCGCAGTGTCAGTCCAGTACAACTCCGCTACGCCGTCGCCGATCAACTGGCGCTACAGCGGTAACCAGATGAAGCGATGGCGTATCAAGGCGAACGTCAGCCGTGAGGAGTTGGGCGCTGCCGCCAATTACTCACCGGACACGATCAAGGCCATGGAGCAGGGCGTACGCATGCCGACGCCGCGTGCGCTCGATGCGGCGGATGGGTTGTGCAATGCGGAGGGGTTACTGAGTGCGGCGAAGGAGTACTTGCAGAAGGAGAAGTTCCCGGCGCGTTCCCAGGACTACATGGCGCTGGAGCGAGAGGCGGCCATCCTCGGGTGGTACGAACTCGTGCTCATCCCAGGCCTGTTGCAGACGAACGCGTATGCACGACGGCTGATCGGGGATCACTACCCGCCGCTTGACGAAGAGACCGTGAACGAGCGGGTGGAGGCGCGGATGGAGCGCCGGGAGCTTCTCAGCCGCAAGCCGTTGGTGGTGTGCAACTTCGTCCTGTACGAGGCGGCCCTGCGTGGCCCGCACGTGGACAAGGAGCAGTTGCTCGACCTGCTTGACGTGGGGCAGATGTCCAACATCTCGATCCAGGTGCTGCCCTTCGATCGCGCCGTACCTGCGGCACTGCTCGGACCCATGGTGCTGCTGGAGACCCGCGACCATGAACGGTTCGCCTTCGACGAAGGGCAGTTCGCGAGCAACCTGTCCTTTGATCCAGCCGTGGTCAGCTCGCAAGCCGAGCGGCTTAGCATGATCCGCGCAGTGGCCCTCAGCCCGGCTGAGTCAGTCAGATCCATCGAGCGGATGGCAGAAGAGCTATGAGCGAGCAACTGAAGTGGTTCAAGTCGAGCTACAGCAACTCCGAAGGTGGGGCCTGCGTCGAGGTGGCCACCAGTCCCACCATCGTCCACATACGCGACTCCAAGCTGACCAACAGCCCGGAACTCGTCGTCCCCACCCCCGTCTGGTCTGCCTTCGTTTCCGCAGTTCAGCCCGGAGCTTGAGCCCCGAGACCCGAGCTCTTCCCCTGGGTTCTGGGTCTGGTGGGGATTAACCCAACCAACCAAGTCTGTACGTGAGTTGAGGGCGCGTAACTCGTAAGAGTGACGTTCCGTGATCGGCTTGAATCTGAACGTAAAGTCGCTCTAGGTTCGCGGCAAAAGATCGGCCCCGGCCGGTGCTACCAACACCGGACACGGGGCCTAGCCCTACGGATCGAAGTCGAGGCTCGATCGTGGCTTACGCCCACCCTAGTCCTGTGCTGCCGCGCCCCACCCACCCCATGGCCAAAACGGGCTACGGAAAGCGCGCCGTGGGTGACGAATCCCCGCACGCGGACGCGGACTTCGCGCATCTGTGCCCCCGGGACGCCGAGTTCGCCATCTTCATCGACCACCTCGACGACGGCCACGCCATGGGCCACAAGGCGATCGCGGCCGAGCACCCCCGCTACGGCCAGCAGGCGTCCCGTACGTCCCTCAGGAACCTCACCGAGTTCGGCCACCTGCGCTGGATCAAGGAACACATCACGGTCGAGGACAACTCGATGCGATGGGTCACGCGGACGTACTGGTCGCGTACGCCCAGGTCACTGGAGTGGTGGGCCGAGTTCACCCGAGAGCGCCACGGCAGGGACGTAACCCAGAACTACCAGCCGGGACTTGCCCGAACAGAGTCCCCCGCGCCGGCTCCAGCCCCCGCTCCGGACGCGGCCCCGGCCCCGGCACCGGATGCCGAGCCGACTCCGGAGGCAGAACCGACCGCCGAGCCCAGCGCCGCATACCTCGCACTCGCCCAACTCCGCACCGCAGACCCCCGTATGGCGCTCTCCGAAGCCGAGTGCCGAGCGCTCGAGCCCCGAGCCGCCGAGTGGCTGTCGCGAGGCGCCACCCCGGCCGACATGACCCGTGCGCTGACCGACGGGCTGCCGCCCACCGTCACGAACCCGGACGGACTCGCCCGCAACCGATTGGAGTCGAAGATGCCCCCGCAGAAGAACAGCACCGCCGAGACCAGTCCTGGCCGCCCCCTCCGCGCCCGCGTGACCCGCGTGATCATGGCGTGCGCCACCTGCGACGCGGACGAGCGTACGGCGAAGATCGTCCGGGGCGTGTGCGAGGACTGTCGCGCGGAGGAGGCGGAGCTGGGGATGACGCCGGAGGACGTCAAGAAGGGCTTCGAGGAGATCGCCTACATGGGGACCAGGTCCGCTCAGATCCTCAGGGGGAAGCTCGAGAGTCGTACCGGCGGACCCGTACCCGATACCTTCCGCCCCGTGCCCATCGAGGACCGCGTCCACTACCACTACCGCGACAACCGCGACCGCATCGCGAACGGCCTCCCGCCGAGGCGGTGGAAGCCGTGACGGTCGAGAACGGATGCCTGGCTCTGCGGCTCGACGCGGGCCTGATCGCCCGTCTGCGGGACTACGCACAGGCGGATCGGCGACCCGTCGACGCCGTGGTGGCGGATGCAGTCGAGGAGTACCTCGGTGCCCATCCGAACCACGAGCAACGCCGCGCCGCCGGGCTCGCGGCCATGCGGGAGTACGAGGCGGAGTACGGGCCCTTCATCGAAGAGGAGCTCGCGGCCGCAGATGCCCAGATCGATCGGCTCATGAGGCCCGTGGGCGACGACGAACAAGGCGGCGAACCGCTCGAGGGAGGTCCGCCGGATGGGAGGGACGTATGAGCGTGCAGGACGTGCCGGTCAGGGCACCATGGAGTCGAGGAGGCGACGCCATGACCCCCAGGACCGACCAGGACCGGCCGCAGATGTCTGTCGAGGAGTTCGAGCAGTTGGAACGCCATGCCCCCGAGACTGTGCGGCTGGAGTTCATCAATGGAAAGGTCCAGGTCAAGCCGGTGCCCGACGGCAACCACAGTGAGATCTACATGTGGCTCCTGGAACGGTGCATGCAGCTGCGCCCCGACCTCCGGCTCTACCCTGAGCGTGGCCTCAAGACCGAGGCCTACCGTAAGGGGCGTGCCCGCGCGGACGGGATCTTGGTCCCCAAGGGCGGCCTCAAGGGGCATGGCGAGTGGTCGAGCGCGGACACGGTGCTGATGGCTGTGGAGGTCACGTCGTACGACTCCGACACCAACCGGCGCGACCGCGTCGAGAAGCCCGACGGCTACGCCGCCGCAGGCATCCCCGTCTACCTCCTCATCGACCGCGACGACTGCTCGGTCGTCGTGTTCTCGCAGCCCGAGGACGGCCGCTACCGGCGAGAGGAGAAGTTGCCCTTCGGCGCGGCCGTCGACCTCCCGGCGCCTGTGAACATCACCCTGGACACCGATCCGCTCAAGGAGTTCGTGGACTGAGGGAGCTGGGATGCAAAGCCTCTACAGTCCCCAGAGTCCTTTCCCCAAAGTCGTGAGCCCTCCGCCCAGCGCCAGCAGCAGCACCAACACCCGGGCCCGCTCCTCCGGGACCCGAGGGGCGAGCGCCCTCCCGATGGCGGCTCCGGCGGCCATGCCGGTCGCGGCCAACAGCCAGACGGGCGTGCTGAGTTGGGGCAACCCGTTCGCGGCGACGGAGAACGCGTTCACCATCACTCCGTAGAAGAACGCGTTCGGGACGAACTCCCGTACCGGCCAGCCCGCGTTGACCGCGTACAGGGAGACCGGCGGTCCCCCGACGCCCGCCGCCGAGTTCATGAAGCCGCCCAGTGCTCCCGCGGTCACCGCGCCGCCGGCCCCGCGCAGGGCGGTCACCCGGGCGCCGCGCATGACCAGCAGAACGGCCACCGTCACCAGCGTCCCCATGAAGGCGAGCAGGACGGGCTCGGGCAGTCGCCGGGCCACCCATGTCCCGGCCGGTACGGTGCACGCGGCCGCGACGCACAGCGGCACCATCGCCCGCAGCCGCACGTGCCGCCACCCGCCCGCGAGCCCGACGAGGCAGATGGTCCCGGCGGCGCAGTTGGCGAGGACGACCCCTTCGCTCGGCCCCAGCAGGAGGACGAGCGCGGGTACGGCGACCAGTGCGAAGCCCATGCCGGTCAGCCACTGCACGGAGGAACCGAGCAGAATGATGCCGCCCAGCAGCAGGTTCCCCGCCCATCCACCCGTCACAGCGCAGAATCCTCCCTCATGAGCCCTCGGGATGAGCCCCCGGGAGGCGTAATCAAAGCGTCACCCTCCGTCTTTGGACGGACCTTGTCCCACCCCTGTACGTCCGCTGCATGGGCCCTAACCAGTGCAACGCGAGTCTGGAGTCACTCCCGCCGCAGAGGAAGCGAAGGGAGGAACTCACCACGACCGCACTGGAGTTGCGATGACCCGCAAGACCCGCATACGCGCCGCCCTCGTCACCGCCACCGCCCTCGTCACCGTTGCCACGGTGACCGTGGGGATCAGCGCGGCCACGCCCGAGAAGGCTGCCAAGCCTTCGAAGAAGGAGGTCGCCGCCCTCTTCGACGGCTGGAACGCCGCTCTGCAGACCGGCGACCCGGAGAAGGTGGCGGACAAGTACGCGAAGGACGCGGTCCTCCTGCCCACCGTCTCCAACAAGGTCCGTACCGACCGCGCCGGAATCGTCGACTACTTCGAGCACTTCTTGGCGAACAAGCCGGTCGGCACGAAGGTCCAGACGATCGTCAAGGTCCTCGACTCGAACTCCGCCATCGACACCGGCGTGTACGAGTTCGCGCTCACCGACCACGAGACCGGCGAGAAGCGTGTCGTCGAGGCCCGCTACACGTACGAGTACGAGAAGCGGGACGGCGAGTGGAAGATCGTCAACCACCACTCCTCTGCGATGCCCGAAGGCTGATCGCCACGCACAACCCGCCCCCGGGCGCGTCCTCCAGCGCAACGGTTCCGCCGTCGTCCGTCACCAACTGTTTGACGACGGCGAGGCCGAGGCCTGAGCCGGAGCGCCCGGTGAGGCCCTGACCGCGCCAGAAGCGGTCGAAGGCACGGGACTTCTCGGCCTCCGACATACCGGGGCCCTGGTCCATCACCTTCAGCACCACCTGATCGCCCTTGGACTCCGCGTGGACGGTGATGGTCGCGCCGTCCGGTGAGACCTCCAGGGCGTTGGAGAGCACGTTGTCCAGGACCTGGTCCAGATGACCGGGACTGGCCAACACAAGAAGCCGGCCGTCGGCGCTCCCCCTGAGCGCGATCGACACTCCGCGCTCGTCGGCGGCCGGCCGCCACACTGCCAGCCGCTCCTCCAGTACGTCACCCAGCGGCAGCGGTTCCGCGGCCGTCACTTTGGCCTCGGCCCGCGCCAGCACCAGCAGGTCGTTGACCAGGCGGCTCATCCGGACCACCTCCGCCGTCGCCTGCTCCACGTCCTCCTTGACGAACTCGTCGTCCACCCCGTCCGCGATGTTGTCCAGCGACAGGCGCAGCGCCGTCAGAGGCGTACGGAGCTGGTGGGAGGCGTCCGCCACGAAGATCCGCTGCGCGGACATCAGCGTGTCGAGTCGTTCGGCGCCCTGGTTGAGCGTACGAGCCAGGGTCTGTGTCTCCTGGGGGCCCGTCACGGGGGAACGGGCCGTCAGGTCACCGTCGCTGAACTTGCTCGCCATGTCGTTGAGTTCGCGCAGCGGGCGGGTCAGGCGGCGGGCCACCACGGCGCCGATCACGGCGGCCACGGCCAGCACGAGCACGGCGAGGATCGCCCGGAAGCCCCAGATGTCCCACAGCCGGGAGGTGAGCGTGCTGGTCGAGTACTCGATGCGTACGGCACCGACGACCGGGCCCTCGGCGTTGTCCGCGTCCGGATCCACAGGGTCCGCGTGGGCCGGAACGGTGACCACAAGGTGCGGACCCCAGATGAAGGAGGAGCCCCAGTCGCTGGTGGGTTTGCCGTCGTTCAGAGCCTTGGTGAGGGCCGCGTCCTGGTCCGGCTGGGGCAGCTTCCCCCCGCAGGTTCCCTCCTCGGAGACGACCTGGACATCGTCGGGCGTCTCACGGCTGTACGCCGTGCCCATCTCCTCCAGGGCCTGGCACGAGGCTTGGCTGCCGTCGCCCAGGAGGAGCGCCATGGTCCTGGCCTCGCGCTCGACGGACAGTTCGGTGTCACCCCGCAACTGGTCGGTGAGCGTGAAGGCCACCGGCACCGTGAACAGGGCGATGGCGACCGCGACGAGCAGGACGTAACTGCGGATGAGCTGGCTGATCATGAGGCGCTGCCGGCACCCTGGTCGCGGGAGTCGGCCCCGCTCTCGTTCACGATGAGCCGGAACCCGACACCCCGTACCGCCTCGATCGTGATCGCGCCCGCCAGTTTCCGCCGCAGCGCCGCCACATGCACGTCCAGCGTCTTGGTCGGCCCGAACCAGTTCGCGTCCCAGACCGCCTCCATTATCTGCTCGCGCGACATCAGCGCACCCGGCTCCTGGGTGAGGAACGCGAGCAGGTCGTACTCCTTGGGTGCGAGGGAGACTTCCTCGTCGTCCAGTCGTACGCGGGCGGCCTTGCGGTCGATGGTCAGGCGGGGCCCGTACCGGTCGGGGCCGACCTCCGTCGTCGCCTCGGTGGCGCGCGGCTGCGTCCGCCGCATCACCGCCCTCACGCGCGCTATGACCTCTCGTACGCCGAAGGGCTTGGAGACGTAGTCGTCGGCGCCGAGCTCGAGGCCGACCACCCGGTCCGTCTCGTCGCTTCGCGCGCTGATCACGATGATCGGGACGTCACCGCGCTGCCGCAGGGCCTTGCAGACGTCGAGGCCGTCGGTGTCGGGCAGGCCGAGGTCGAGGAGGACGACGTCGTACGCGCCCTCGTAGGCCAGGGCCGCTCCACCTGTGGAGACCCATTCCACTTCGAAGCCGTATCGCGTCATGCCGCGCCGTAGCGACTGGGCGATCGGCTCGTCGTCTTCCACCAGGAGTACGCGCACAGGCGGAACCTTAGTGTGTGAAATTCAGGGCTCGACGACAGGTGTGACGCGGCGCACTTTTCCGAGTGGGCGGCGGCTCACGGGGCAGATGCCGTGCTGGAGCGGCCGGAGCGTCGGGTGATCACTTAGTGAGCGGGACATCTCACGATGCGATAACGCCCGGGTGGAATTCGGCCGCTCGTTAGACTGAGCCGACCGCAGTGTGCGGTACGAGACGGAATGAGCGAGGAGCGCACGTGGGCCTTGTCGTGCAGAAGTACGGAGGCTCCTCCGTAGCGGATGCCGAAGGCATCAAGCGAGTCGCCAAGCGGATCGTCGACGCCAAGAAGAACGGCCACCAGGTGGTCGTCGTGGTGTCGGCGATGGGTGACACGACGGATGAGTTGATCGATCTCGCCGAGCAGGTATCCCCGATCCCTGCCGGGCGGGAGTTCGACATGCTGCTGACCGCCGGAGAGCGGATCTCCATGGCCCTGCTGGCGATGGCGATCAAAAACCTGGGCCATGAGGCCCAGAGCTTCACCGGCAGCCAGGCAGGCGTGATCACCGACTCGGTCCACAACAAAGCGCGGATCATCGATGTCACGCCGGGCCGGATCCGGACGTCGATAGACGAGGGCAACATCGCCATCGTCGCCGGGTTCCAGGGCGTCAGCCAGGACAAGAAGGACATCACGACCCTCGGCCGTGGCGGCAGCGACACCACGGCGGTCGCGCTGGCCGCGGCCCTCGACGCCGACGTCTGCGAGATCTACACCGACGTCGACGGTGTGTTCACCGCCGACCCGCGGGTGGTGAAGAAGGCCCGGAAGATCGAGTGGATCTCCTCCGAGGACATGCTGGAGCTCGCCGCCTCCGGTTCCAAGGTGCTGCTGCACCGCTGTGTCGAGTACGCACGCCGTTACAACATCCCGATCCACGTCCGTTCGTCCTTCTCGGGACTGCCGGGCACCTGGGTCAGCAACGAGAATCCGCAAGGGGACACTCAGGTGGAGCACGCCATCATCTCCGGAGTCGCCCACGACGTCTCCGAAGCCAAGGTCACGGTCGTCGGCGTCCCGGACAAGCCGGGCGAGGCCGCCGTGATCTTCCGCGCCATCGCCGATGCCGAGATCAACATCGACATGGTCGTGCAGAACGTGTCCGCCGCCTCCACCGGCCTGACGGACATCTCCTTCACGCTCCCCAAGACCGAGGGCCGCAAGGCCATCGACGCGCTGGAGCGGGCGAAGACGGCGATCGGCTTCGAGTCGCTGCGCTACGACGACCAGATCGGCAAGATCTCCCTGGTCGGGGCCGGCATGAAGACCAACCCGGGTGTCACGGCGGGCTTCTTCGAGGCGCTGTCCGACGCGGGCGTGAACATCGAGCTGATCTCGACCTCCGAGATCCGTATCTCGGTGGTCACGCGCGCCGACGACGTCAACGAAGCCGTCCGCGCCGTGCACACCGCCTTCGGTCTCGATTCCGACAGCGACGAAGCCGTCGTTTACGGAGGCACCGGGCGATGACCGTCCTCGCATACGGAGGCCTCTCGCGCGGAGGCATCGGCCGCTGATGACCGCGGATGCGGGGCGGGCCGGCAAGCCGACGCTCGCGGTTGTGGGAGCTACCGGGGCCGTCGGCACGGTCATGCTCCAGATCCTGTCCCAGCGCGCGGACATCTGGGGCGAGATCCGTCTGATCGCCTCGCCGCGCTCGGCCGGCCGCAAGCTGGCCCTGCGCGGCGAGGAGGTCGAGGTCGTGGCGCTCGGCGAAGATGCGTTCGCCGACGTCGATGTCGCCATGTTCGACGTACCGGACGAGGTGGCCGAGCGCTGGGCACCCATCGCCGCCGCCAAGGGCGCGGTCGTGGTCGACAACTCCGGCGCCTTCCGGATGGACCCGGACGTACCGCTGGTGGTCCCGGAGGTCAATCCGCACGCCGCCCGCCTGAGGCCGCGCGGCATCATCTCCAACCCCAACTGCACGACGCTGTCCATGATCGTGGCCCTCGGCGCACTGCACGCCGAGTTCGGGCTGCGGGAACTGGTGGCGTCCTCGTATCAGGCGGTGAGCGGCGCCGGGCGCCGGGGCGTCGACACGTTGCGGCAGCAGCTCTCGCTCGTCGCGGGTACGGAGCTGGGGACGACCCCCGGTGACGTACGCCGGGTCGTGGGGGACAACACCGGGCCGTTCCCGGAGCCTGTGGCGCTCAATGTGGTGCCGTGGGCCGGGACCGCGCGGGAGGACGGGTGGTCCTCGGAGGAGATGAAGGTGCGGGAGGAGTCCCGCAAGATCCTCGGGCTGCCGGATCTGCGCGTCGCCGTCACCTGCGTACGCGTGCCCGTCGTCACCACGCACTCGATGACCGTCCACGCATGCTTCGAGCGCGAGGTCACCGTGGACCAGGCCCGTGAGATTCTTGCCACAGCGCCCGGGGTGGTGCTTTTCGACGATCCGGCCGCGGGGGAGTTCCCGACACCGGTCGACGTGGTCGGCACGGATCCCACCTGGGTGGGGCGCGTACGGCGGGCTCTCGACGACCCGACGGCCCTCGAACTCTTCGTCTGCGGCGACAACTTGAGGAAGGGCTCCGCCCTGAACACGGCGCAGATCGCGGAGCTGGTGGCGGGGGAGTTGCGCGGGGTCTCGCGTGGGACGTCGGCCAGGTAGTCGGTCAGTGGTTGGCCCGGAGTCGGTAATCGTGTGGTTCTGGGTTGAAACGTTTGTAGGATCTGTGTGAGTTTGGCGGTTCGGCCGTTGGTCCGGACCACTTGAATCGGAGCCTTCGGTGCCCGAAGATTTTCCTCCCCGTTCTCCGCAACCGCGCGGAGGGCGGGGAGCGTCTTTGCGGTCGCCCTTCAGGGGTGTCCGGACGCCGCGTTCACATGGGCATAAAGGAAGAGCTGGTACGCATGAGGGCATTCGACGCGCTGTCAGGCGCACTGACGTTCGCGTCGGGGGGCGCGCGGCCTGACGCAAATGTGATGCCTGTCGCGTACAACCCTGACAGGGGTAAACGTGTCCAACTGGCGTGGCAGAGGTACTCGATTTCACAGCTGCGCGCGGCACAGCCCTGCGCCCACCCCGTCGGCCCCGCTTGTCCGGCGGGCCCGGCGGCATGCCGGTGATCGCGCCCATGCCCGCGGCTCAGCCTGCCCGCATCCCGGATCAGCGCGAAGGCGTTGACGACGCCACGGCCGCGGGCACCACCGTCGACCATCTCACCGAGACCTACCGCGCCCACTACCGCTCACTCCTGGGCCTCGCGGCGCTCCTCCTCGACGACACCGCCTCCTGCGAGGACGTCGTCCAGGAGGCCTTCATCCGGGTGCACTCGGCGCGCAAGCGCGTGCGCGACCCGGAGAAGACCCTTGCGTATCTGCGCCAGACCGTCGTGAACCTGTCGCGCTCGGCGCTGCGCCGCCGCATCCTCGGCCTGAAGCTGCTGACCAAGCCGATGCCCGACATGGCGAGCGCGGAGGAGGGCGCGTACGACCAGCTGGAGCGCGACGCCCTGATCAAGGCCATGAAGGGACTCCAGCGCCGCCAGCGCGAGGTCCTGGTCCTGCGCTACTTCTCGGACATGACCGAGGCACAGGTCGCCGAGACGCTGGGCATCTCGCTGGGCTCGGTGAAGGCGTACGGCTCGCGCGGCATCGCGGCCCTGCGCGTCGCCATGGAGGCCTCGGCATGAGCGACCACGATCGCGACGACAACGAGTACGAGCATGGGTACGAGCACGATCATGATCGGCACGCTGGGAACGGAACTGTGAACCACGGCCCCTCGGAGAATCCGGGCCCGCAGGAGTCGAGCGGGCCGGGGGCGTCTGGTGCGCCGGGTTCGCCCGGCGGGGCGAGTGCGCCGAGTTGGTCAGGGGTCCCCGAGGCCTCGAGAGCCTCGGGCGTCTCCGGCTCGGGCGGAGCGGAGGGCTCCGGCTCGGAGGGCCTCGCGTCCGACGAACTGGCCCTGCGCAGGATGCTGCACCAGGCCGTGCAGGAGATCGAGCCCACCGACGGCACGCTGGAGCATCTGCGGCGCGCGGTACCGGCCCGGCGGGCGCGCAAGCGCCAGGCCGTCGTCGGTATGGCCGCCGCCGCACTCTTCATCGGCACGGCGGTCCCGGCCCTCCTGCATGTCTCGAACTCCACCGGTTCCGACGCCGACCCCTCCATCGCCGGCCATCAGACCTCGCAGACCCAGGGCGGAGCCAGCCAGGGCGGCTCGGCCCAGGACAGCGAGGACAGCGGCCCCGGCAGCTCTCCGGGCAAGGACAAGGAGAAGGACAAGGAAGACAAGAAGGAGACGCCGGGCGAGGACAAGGATGAGAGCAGCACCGGGGCCACCGGCGGTGCGGAGCCGACGGTCTCGGCCGCGAACGCCCCCGTCTGTACGTCCACGCAGCTCGGCAACGCCACCTCGAACGTCGGCTCCCCGGACGCCGGCGGCGCCGTCTACGGCAGCTTCCAGATCGCCAACGTCTCGGCCGCGACCTGCACGGTCACCGGCTCCGGCACCGTGTCCGCTCTCCCGCAGGGCGCGGCGGACGGGGCCAAGATCCAGGTCGTCTCCCACACCTCGGGCGACGCGGCGACCGGGCTGCCCGAGCCGTCGACCGAGGTCAGCACGCTGGTACTGCAACCGGGGTCGGCGTACGAGGTGCAGTTCGCCTGGGTGCCCTCGGAGACCTGCCCGACCGTTCCCGACGACGACCCCACGCCGCCCGATGAGCCGACGCCCACGGACGGCACCACCACCGGCGGCGACAGCGGCGGTACGACCACGGGGTTGGAGGGCGGCACCGGCGACGGCACGACCACGCAGCTCGCCCCGGAGGAGGGCGTCCAGGACGGCAGCGTCGTGGTGTCGAACACGGCGGTGGACGGCGCCCCGACGACTTCGGCGACCGTGCCCAACGCCTGCGCGGGAACGGTGTACCGGACCGGGATGCTGGCCGCGTCCTGAACGTGAGGCCGTGTACTGCCTGATGCCGGGCTGTGGACGAGGCTTGATGCTTTATGGTGTCAGGCCGTGGGCGAGGCTGATGCCTTCGGCTCACGGCGCATCGGACCCGGGTGCCGGCCGGGGTCCTGAGGTCAGGCCGTGGGCGAGGCTGACGCCTTCGGTTCTGATGCCTTCTGTTCGTCGTGCGCCGCGTCGGCGGGCTCGATGGGCTCGCTCGTCGGCTCCTCGGTGAGGCCCAGCTCCGCGTCCTGTGCGAACTCGACCTCCCTGCGCAGCAGCCGGTACCACATGAAGACCACGAAGCCCGCGAAGACGAACCACTCGCCGGTGTAGCCGAGGTTCTGGAACGCCTTGAGGTCCAGGCCCGTGTCCTGCGGCGCCTTCGCGGGCACCGCCGTCATCCCCGCGTCGGCCTCGGCGAGCGTGACCCAGGCGTCGTACACCTCGTACGGCACGAGGTTCACCAGCGACGCCGCGCTGATCGCGCCCGTCTGGCCGGCGGGCAGACCACCGGCCGCGCTCACACCGTCCGAGCCGGGGCTCTCGGACGCCTGGAGCGCGCCGGTCACGGTGACCTCGCCGGTCGGGGCGGCCGGGGCCTTCGCGGTGTCGGCGTCACCGGGCAGCCAGCCCCGGACCACGGGCAGGGCCTTGCCGTCGTCGGTACGCAACATCGTCAGGACGTAAGTGCCGCGCTTGCCGTCCAGCTCCCGGTCCGGCACGAGCAACTGCTTCCCGTACCGGCCCGTCGCCGTGGCCTGCTCGCCCGATGTCTCCTTGTCCACGGGCAGCAGCTCGGCCAGGGGCCGGGCCGCTTCCCGCTGGTCCTCGGACGCCTTCTCCTCGGCCGCGCGGTGGCTCTCGACGCGGTCCTCGAACCGCCCCAACTGCCATGACCCCATGAAGACGCAGAAGGGGATGGCCAGCAGCACGAAGACGTTGATCGCCCACCAGCGGGGGGTGGTCAGCAGGAACCGGTACACGCCCTCCACGTTACGGTGCCCTTGCCCGCGGCTCGGGCGAGGGGTCGACTGTCGCCGGGTCTCCCGGGAATGGCGCCCGTTGCTCTCACCTCCCCAGGTGCCGCTCCGCGAAGTCCAGTTCCAGGCGGACCTGCTTGATGCGTTCGTCCACGACCAGGGAGCCGTGGCCCGCGTCATAGCGGTACACCTCGTGGACGGCGTCGCGGGCGGTGAGGCGGGTGACGTAGTTCTCCACCTGGCGGATGGGGCAGCGGGGGTCGTTGACGCCGGCGGAGATGTAGACGGGAGCCTTGACCGCGTCGACGTACGTCAGAGGGGACGAGGCCTCGAAGCGCTCGGGGACCTCCTCCGGTGTGCCGCCGAGAAGGGTGCGGTCCATCGCCTTCAGGGCCTCCATCTCGTCGTGGTACGCCGTGACGTAGTCCGCGACCGGTACCGCCGCGATCCCGAGGGCCCAGGCGTCCGGCTGGGTGCCGAGGCCCAGGAGTGTGAGGTACCCGCCCCAGGAACCGCCGGTGAGGATCAGCCGCTCGGGGTCGGCGAGACCGGAAGTCACCGCCCATTCCCGGACGGCCGCGACGTCCTCCAGCTCGATCAGGCCGACCCGGTGCTTGAGCGCGTCCGTCCACTCCCGCCCGTATCCGGTCGAGCCGCGGTAGTTGATCCGGACCACCATGTAACCGTGGTCCACCCACGCCGCCGGACTCGCCGCGAAGGAGTCGCTGTCGTGCCAGGTCGGGCCGCCGTGGATGTCGAAGACGGTGGGCAGCGGGCCCGTCACTCCCGCGGGCCGCTGGACGAGGGCGTGGATGCGGCCGCCCGGACCGGTCACCCATACGTCCTGAACGGGTACCGATCCCGGCGACTTCATCCCGGGAGGGTCCAGGACGACCTCGCCGGACGTCGAGCGGACCACCGGAGGCTCGGCCGCCGACGACCACAGATACTCCACGCTGCCGTCCGGGCGGGCCGTCGCCCCCGACACCGTGCCCTTCGGAGTCCGGATCCGCTCGAGCCGGCGGGACGCCAGGTCGTACCGCCACAGCTCGCTGCGCGCCTCGTAGCTGTGCACGACCAGCAGCGCGGAACCGTCCGGATACCACTCGGCACTCAGGTCACCGTCCAGCCGCTCGGTCAGCGCCAGGTCGGTCTCTTCGCCGGACGCCACGTCCCACAGCATCGGCTCCCAGCGCCCGCGCCGCTGATGCCCGACGAGCAGCCGGGTGTCCCCGTCGACCGGGGCGAAGCCCAGCACCTCCAGGCCCAGCTCGACCGTGCCGCCCTTGGTGTCGTCCAGCTCTGCGACCGTCGAACCGTCCAGCCGCAGCACCCGCAGCGCCGAGTGCATCGCGTCGCCGTGCTCGGTGTGCTCGATCGCGATCAGCGAGCCGTCGTACGAGAGATCGCCGACGCCCGCCGACTCCCGGTGCCGGTAGATCTCCACCGGGTCTTCACCGGTCCGTGTGACGTAGATCGTCGAACCGTCCTCATCGGTGGACCTGCCCACGACCGCCGTACGTCCGTCGCGCGCGAGCGCGAGCCCGGCGGGATACGACGGGTCGAGGCCGGGAGCCGCCGCCTCGTCGGGGCCGGACGGGGCGCCCGCGTCTCTGGCGAACGGCTGGCGCCGCCAGATCCCGAACTCGTCCCCGTCCTTGTCGTCGAACCACCAGATCCACTCGCCGTCGGGCGACAGCATCCCGTCCGTCGTGCCGTTCGGCCGGTCCGTGACCTGGTGCTGGGCGCCCGTCGCGCGATCCCATGCGTACAACTCGTACGTCCCCGTCGCGTTCGACACGAACAGCGACCGGTGCGGTGCGTCCTGCGCCCAGTCGGGCAAGGACACCCGCGGCGCCCGGAAGCGCTTCTCCCAGTCCGGCATGGCCTCGTCGTGCGGCATCGCCGCGTGGTGCGAGATGGTCCCCTCGTCCGGGTTGGCCCCGTTGCTCTCAGTCATGGCCCCATACTGCCCGCTCCCACCGACAATCCGCTGCCGAGGCCCTCAGCCTGTGGACAACTCGTGGCCTTTCTGGACTTTCGCAGGTCAGGGCGATTGTCAGTGGCGTCGTGCACTATCGCGATATGACCTCATCGACCGATCCGAGCGAACTGACCGATCTGCGCAAGACAGTTGAGACCTTCTGGGCCACGGCCGAGGCTCGCGACTGGGCGCTCCGCGGGGTGCCTCCGGCGGTTGGGCGGGGCGCCTACGGGGGTGGGGGTCAGGGTGCACCTGGCGGCTGCGGGTTGAGTGTGGCTGGTCGCGCCGTTCCCCGCGCCCCTTAGGTCCGGTGGGTGGGTCGGGGCCGTGGGCCGGTGCGTCAGCCCGTCGCAGGCCGGGCGTACGGCCCTTTGCTGGTACACGGTGCGGGTGGCCTGAGACCGAACCTACGCGACGGGCATACGACGCACCGGCCCACGGCCCCTCCCGCCGGTGGGCAGGTGCGGGTGCGTCGGGGGTGCGGGCTTTTTAGGCGCGGTTGGCCACTACCTGTTCGTACGTTCCCGGCGTCGACGCCCCAGCAGTTCCGCGAGGCCGCGGCGGGTGGCGGCCAGGACCACGCGGTCGCCGGCGCCCATGACGTAGCCGGGCGGCAGGTCCCACACCAGGCCCGGTGGCCGTGCGGGGGCGTCCGAGGCTGGGGCGTTGGCCAGGTCGGGGCTGCGCTCGTCCGGGGCCGCCGTGTCCAGGGCGACGACCCGCCACGCCCCGGGGCGGAACGCCTCGGCGACTGTCCGGCCCTCCAACTGCGGGTGCCCGGCGACGTCCAGGGCCGCGAAGAGCAGCACGCGGCGTTCGACGGGGATGGCGCCCAGGATCTGGCGGCCCATCATCGCTCCGGCGAAGGCGGGTGCGGCGAGGTAGGTGACGCTGCGGCTGCGGGTGAGTGCGTAGGGGTGGGCCGAGCGCAGGGTGCGGTACACGGCGGTGGCGAAGTCGTCGTCGTACAGCCGCAGGACGACGCGCAGATCGGGACGCACCGTTCTGGCGTACAGGGCGGCTTCGAGGTTGGTGGTGTCCGCGCTGGTCAGGGCGAGCAGTGTGTGTGCCCGGTGGATCTTGGCTGCTTCCAGGACGCCTTCCTGGGTGACGTCGCCGAGGACGACGGGCACGCGCAGGCGGCGCGCGGTCGCGATCCCGCGGGCCTCGGGGTCGGCCTCCACACACACGACCGGGGTGTCGAGTTCGCGCAGCCGCGTGAGCACGCGCGTACCGATCTTGCCGAGCCCGAGCAGGACGACATGGCCGGAGAGCCCGCGGGGTGGCCGGCGTAGCGCGGATCCGCTGCGGAAGGTGCCGAGGGCCTCCAGGACCGCGGCGAGCAGCACGGGAAGAAGCAGCAACCCGACAAGACTGGTGAGGAGTTGGAGGATTTGGCGGCCTTGCGACTGGTTGAGCGCGGGCTCGTTGATGGCGAAGAGATCGAGCAGCGTCAGATATGTGGCGTGCAGCGGATGGTCGTCCGTCATCACCAACGACGCGATCACGAGCGCGAACACACAGCCCACCAGGCCTGCGAGCGACCAGCGCAGGCGCCGGGAGAACAGGGCGGCGAAGGGCAGTGCGGGCACGACGCCACGGCCCGTGGGGGCAGTGGGACCGGAGTACGACACCGTTTCCAGGACGACGGTGCCGCGGCCGGTCGCGGCGGCCACGGAGCGTTCGTCGGGCAGGAGTTGAGGGCCCTGCTCACCGCTGCTGTCGGAACCGTCCGCGCCGGCCGGGTCGTTGGTCGTCGCCGAGAGCAGGGCCAGGGTGCACAGACCGGGGTCGGCGACCTGGCCGGGGCCCGGCGGCGGTCGTTCCATGGCCCGCAGCAGCAGCCCCTCCGTCTGCACGACCTTGGAGGTCCCGGCCACCGCGGTCGCCGCCAGGGCGGGAGCGGCGGTGTCGGCGTCGGAGAGGACGGTGGTGGAGGCGTCGACGAGACCGGGCTCCCCGGAATCACCGGCACCGTCTCCGCCCCTGGTCCCGGTCCCCGCTCCCGCCATGGCCAGGGCCGAGGCCTGGTCCAGCAGAGCCTCGAGGTGCTGGCCCAGGCGGCGGTTGTAGAGCCGGATGACCAGGCGCAGCCGAGGGTTGAGGCGGCGGGCGGTGAGGGCGGCGCGGATGTTCGTCTCATCGTCGTCGTACACGAGCGCCAGCGCGTCCGCCCGCTCGACGCCCGCTTCGGCGAGCACGGCCTCGGTCAGCTCGCCGGCCTCCAATGGCTCGGGGTGCGCCCCTTCACCGGCGGTTCGGCCCGGGGAAGCCCCGCCACCGCTACCGCCGCTGTTGCCCGCCGCCCGGGTCACCCGCGCCGACACCCGGTCGAGCAGCGTGGACGCCCGCCCGACGACCGGTGGCCGTACGGTCCGCACGGCGGACGGTACGACCAGCGTCACCTGCTCCCCGTACACCCCGCGCAACTCGGCCGCCAGCCGGTGCGCCAGGGCATCGTCCCCGCACACCACCATGTGCGCGGCATCGTCCCTGGACCCGCTCTGATACGGAAGGCTCCCCACAACTGCACAGAGTGCCTCACCAGCACGGGTGGTTCCACCGCGGCCCCTTGACGTATCTCCGGCTCGCCGCTCGGGAGTTGGGGGCCCCAGTTCGTGCAGGACCGCTACCGCGGGTTGAGCAGGTCAGCGGTTGATGCACACGTCCGCCGTGATCCTGCCAGGGAAAAACCCCTGGGGCAGCCCGTGCCCACCTGCCTAGGCTGACAGCCATGAGCCGCCGCCAGGACATAGACGTACGCCCGATCACCGGGACCGAGATCCCGGACTGGATCCGCGCGCTGAACACCGGTTTTCTGCGATCGCCCGCCATCTCGGAGGCGGAGATCGCGGACCGGAGTTCGTACCTCGTGCCGGAGCGCACGCTGGGGGCCTTCGACGGCGGGCGGTGCGTGGCGACGTTCCGGTCGTTCGCGCAGGAGCTCACGGTGGTGGGCGGGGGCTTCGTACCGGCCGATGCCATTTCGAATGTGACCGTCACGTCGACCCATCGGCGGCGTGGGCTGCTCACGCGGATGATGGCGCGGGACCTGGCCGCCGCGAAGGAACGGGGCGACGTGGTGGCGACGTTGATCGCGGCCGAGTATCCGATCTACGGCCGGTACGGCTTCGGCCCTGCCACCACCGCCACCGAGTGGACGATCGAGGTGCCGCGGGCGGGGCTGGATCCCCGGTGGGCGGGCCCGGACGACGGCGGGCGGATCGACCTCGTGGACGGCGAGGACGTACGCAAGATCGGTCCGGAGCTGCACGAGCGGCTCAGGCGGGTGCAGCCGGGGGCGGTCGACCGGGACGAGCGGTGGTGGCAGGTCGCCACCGGTGTGCTGACGCTGGACCGGTCCGCGTGGACCGAGCCCTTCTACGCCGTGTACCGCAATGCGCAGGGCGAGGCCGAGGGCCTGCTCCCCTACATCTCGGACGGCGAGTGGGACGACGACGCCAAGCAGCCGCTGAACACGGCGAAGGTGAGGGGCATGATCGCGGTGTCGCCGGCCGCCGAGCGCGCGCTGTGGCGGCACGTCTGCTCGGTGGACTGGGTCACGGCGGTGAAGACGGGCTATCGCGCTCCGGACGACCTGCTGCCGCACCTGCTGCCGGACCCGCGGGCCGCGCGGCTCACCACACAGGCCGACTGGCTGTGGGTGCGGATCCTGGATGTCGTACGGGCTCTTGAGGCGCGTACGTACGCGGGTACGGGGACGCTCGTGCTGGAGGTCACCGACTCGGACAGCCTGTCGGCCGGGCGGTACCGGCTGGAGGCGTCACCGGACGGGGCGAGCTGCGTACGAACCACGGACGCCGCCGAACTCACGCTGGGCGTAGGTGAGTTGGCGGCGCTCTGGCTCGGGGACGAGTCGGCGGTGCGGCTCGCCGCGCTCGGCCGGGTGGCCGAGTCGCGGACGGGCGCCGCAACCGCCGCCGACGCCCTGTTGCGTACGTCCAGGCGGCCTTGGTGCCCGGACGTCTTCTGAAGTCCCTGTCACCTCCTCCCTCCGTAGCGTCTTGGGAACGGACTGACCGAGCTCCCGGCTCCCCTCCGGAAGGGAGCCCGGCCAGCCGGACTGACGGACGGTGGCGCCCGGTCAGCCGGTCTGGGTGAGCAGCACGACGAGAATGAATGCTCCGATGCCACCGATGTACGTGTTCTTGGCCTTGATGCCGATGGAGAGGGCGACGAACGCGATGAGGCCCATCACCCCGAACTTCAGCTGGATGAACTGCTCGAAACCGATGATGAGGGCGGCGATGACGAGGGTGGCGATGAGCGGCATTTCGGTCCCTCCTCCGGGATGGGGACGCGGTAACCGGCGGTGACCAACTGGTCGATCCAGTCACCGGTGGTGACCAACTTCTCCGAAAGTCTGGCCATGTTGCTGAAGTTGGTGACCAACTCCACTGGACTTATCTCCGTTTGGAAGCGGCTCATAACCACCTTCCCGGTAACTGCCCAAAGATGGCGTGAAGTTGTAGTGTTTGGTTGTGGACGCGGAACACGCCGCCGTCAATGGGCGGAATCGGTCTCAACGGCCACAGCGGTCACACCGAGAGGTCGCTGACGCGCTGCGCAGCCGGATCAGGTCCGGAGAGCTGCAGCCGGGACAGCGCATGCCCACACAGGCCAAGCTGGCCGACGAGTTCGGCGTCGAGCGGGGGGCCGTACGCCAGGCGCTGCGCATCCTGCAGTCGGAGCACCTGCTCTCCAACGTTTCCAAGGGCAGCCCGGCGACCGTCGCCCCGGACGTGGGCAAGGCCCTGCCCGGACCGGAAACGCCGCAGCCCACGATGGTGGCGCTGGCGCCGCGGATAGCGGACGCCTTCGCGGCCCCGCATGTGGAGATCGACGCCCTGTGCCTGACGGCGGTCTCCCTCACGCTCGCCATGGGCGAGCCCCTCCGCCTCATCCACGAGGGCCGTATAAAACCGGCCAAGGTCGACGTCCGGGTCCTGCTGCCGAGCCGCGACATCGACCTCGCCTTCCCCGTCCCGGTGGACGGCGGCAGTGATGACGACCTGGTGCACGAGCGCTGGCTGGCCCAGCGCAACGCCCAGGGCCAGGTGCTCCGCCACAACCTGCTGGCCCTACGGGCCACACACGGCATCGACGTCCATGTGACGTTCCGCGCGCTGCCGTTCACGCCGCCGGTGAAGTTGTACCTGCTCAACGGGGCGGAGGCGCTGTTCGCGTACTACACGCTCACGCGGCGCGGCGAGGAGATCGACCACGAGTACCTGGAGATGTACGACGCCGAAGGTACGCAGTCCATGCTGTTCCCCTTCGAGCAGGGGCCCGCACTTCGGGACACCACCTTCGTGGAGCAGTCGCATCTGTGGTTCAACGCACTGTGGGAGACCATCAGCTCGGAGCTGGAGCTCACGAACTGAGGTCTCCCACGGGTGGGTCTTCGAGCGGAGGATCTTCGGGTGGTGGGTCTTTCGGAGGGTCGGTCGGCAGGTCGGTCGGGGCGGGGTTTTCCCAGCTCACAGGGACGGGCCCGCGACGAGTACGGCGAGCAGGACCGCCCCGATCGAGCTGCAGGCGGGGCTCTTCGTCTTGACCCCGATGCTGAGCAGAAGCAGTCCGAAGATGCCGACGGGACCGTAGTGCCACTCGACGAGCTCTTCGAAGCCGACGACGAAGACTGCGGAGATGAGGGCGATGGCGGGCATGGTGGATCCTCCTTCGGGCGGTGGCGGGCTTCCAGGGGCAGGGCGGGTACTTCCGGGCGCGTACTGCGTATCTGCCAAGTGGTCGCGAAAGGAGGGGAGTGTTCCGCCATCTTGGCCTAGTTGGTTGCCAACATTGAATAACTTACCCTGAGTTGGTTGGAGCTAATCAACAACTACCGAACAACTCGCCTAAGATGGAGCAAAGTTGTAGCGTTTGGTCGTGACCCAGGAGAACGTTGCAATGAACGGCAGCAGAAGGCTCTCGCCTCAGGAGATCGCCGACATCCTCAGGGACCGCATCCGCGGCGGCGAACTGAAGGCCGGCGACCGCCTGCCCACGCAGGCCGAACTCGCCGAGGAGTTCGGCGTGGAACGCGGCACGGTCCGCCAGGCCCTCCGCGCCCTCCAGGAAGACGGCCTGCTCAGCAACGTCAGCAAGGGCAGCCCGCCGCGTATCGCCGAGGTGTCGCCGCCCACCGACAAACCCCAGCCGACGATGGTGGGCCTGGCCCCGCGGCTGGAGGACGCCTTCAAGGCCAAACACGTACGCATCGACGCGGCCTGCCTCACCGCCGAGACCCTGCTGACGGCCCTGGGGGAACCGGTGCGCCGCATCCACGCGGGCGACCTCCGCCCGGAATCCATCGATGTACGCATCCTGCTGCCGTCCCGGGACATCAACCTGGCCTTCCCCGTGCCGGTGGAGGGCCGCGGCGACGACGACCCGGTCCACCGCCGCTGGCTGGAGCAGCGCAACGCCCAGGGCCAAGTCCTGCGCTACAACCTCCTGGCCCTGCGCGCCTCCCACGGCATCGACGTCCATGTGACGTTCCGCGCGCTGCCGTTCACGCCGCCGGTGAAGCTGTACCTGCTCAACGGCGTCGAGGCCCTGATCGCGTACTACATGCTGGCGCGCCGTGAGGAGGAGTGGGACAGCGGAATGCTGGACATGTACGACGCCCTGGGCTCCAAGTCCCTCCTCTTCTCCTTCGAGAAAACCGCCGGCGAACGGGACGCGGCCTTCGTCGACCAATCCCAGAAGTGGTTCGACGCCCTCTGGGAAACCATCACCACTGACCTGACACTCTCCTAGTGACTCCTGATACGAAGCAGCAGACTGAGCTGGTGACAGCAGAGACAGAGAAACTGAGGGGACTGGTCACTGGAGCACGCTTTGTGCTCTTCGACTTCGATGGCCCGATATGCCGCTTGTTCGCGGGGCACACGGCAGAGCAGGTGGCCAAGGACCAGGTGCGGTGGCTCGAGGAGAGAGGCCTGCGTGGGCTCCTCACGGAGGAGGAACAGGCCGAACCCGATCCCCACATCGTGCTGCGGATGGTCGATCGCCGGCATCCCGACAGTGACCTGGTGTTCGAGCTGGAGAAACGTCTCACCCTGCAGGAGCTGAGGGCCGTGGAGTCGGCGTATCCCACGGCTCACGTGGATCCGCTGATCCGGACCTGGCACGCGGTAGGGGCACGACTGGCCGTCGCGACCAACAACTCCCCACTGGCGGCAGCCCGTTATCTGACCAAGAGAGGTCTGGCAGAGTGCTTCGCCCCGCACATCTACGGCCGTACGCAGGATCTCTCGCTCTTGAAGCCGCACCCCCACTGTCTGAACCGCGCCTTGAGCGCCCTGGGCGCCGAGCCCTCCGAAACGCTCATGATCGGCGACCAGCCAACGGACTTCGAGGCGGCCAACAGCGCTGGAGTCCGCTTCATGGGCTACGCGCGTAACGAACGTAAGGAGAAGGTGCTGCGGAACGCCGGAGCTGAGGTGGTCGTGGGGTCCTTCGAGCCTGTACTGGGGATACTCCGGGAATCGGGCCCGAGCCGCGACCGGAGGCGGTGAGGCGAACGATCGTGCATCCAATTGGGCTGGTTTGCTTGGTGATTGGCGGAGGTACGGTCGGTGTGTGGCTGAGGGCTGGAGCGGCGATGGGGGTGGCAGGGAGTTCGAGCGCGTGCTGGACGCGCTGCGGACTCGCCTGACCGACGGCACGTACCAGGTCGGCAACCGGCTGTCGCCGCAGCGAGAACTTGCCGCACATTTCGATGTCTCCCGGGACACCGTGCAGCGGGTCCTGAGGGCGCTGACCGCCGAAGGCTGGATCGAATCGCGTCAGGGCAGCGGCTCCCGCGTGATCAAGACTCAGCGGATCCAGAGCACGACGGCGCGGAGCGCGAAGTCGGGACCTATGAAGCTGGGCCCGATGATCGGCGTGGCATTCGACGAGCCCGAAGTCGCCCTGGACGTCTACACGTTGACGTCCCAGTCCTTGGACACGCATATCCGGCTGCAGGCGGAGCGAATCCGTACGAAGGAGATCGCCCCGCGGCGCATAGCTGTACGCATGCTCCTGCCTGCCGAGGAACTGGAGCTGCCCTATCCGCGCGCCAAGGACGACCGGGCCGATATGCGCCCGCGGGAGCGTCTGTGCTCCATTGCGCGCCGGTCCACGGCTTCGATGCGGGACGTTTTCGAGACTCTACGCGTCGAGAACCTCGTGCCGGACGTCAGCCTGGAGATCCGTCAGGCACCACTGACACCGGCCTTCAAGCTCTACCTGCTCAATGGCACCGGGGCGCTGTTCGGACCGTACGAGGTGACCGAGCGCCCCATCTTTCTGGGGCAGGACAAGGAGATCGAGGCGATCGACGTCATCGGGGTCGGC
Organism: Streptomyces pseudoechinosporeus; assembly: GCF_054783935.1. Lineage (NCBI taxonomy): Bacteria > Bacillati > Actinomycetota > Actinomycetes > Kitasatosporales > Streptomycetaceae > Streptomyces > Streptomyces pseudoechinosporeus. The sequence goes on along the minus strand of NZ_BAAGPS010000005.1, from coordinate 256,112 downwards.
GCCAGCCTCACGCACTACGTCAAGGACGATGACCCGGACTCCCCGGGAACCTTCTTCGTGAATAGCATGCAGGACTGGTTCAACTCGGTGTGGAACCTGCTTTCCGAGTAGGCCCGTTCTCAGGCCTGAGCCATCAGCAGCACGAACAGCACGGCACCGGCGGTGAGACACGTCGAGTTGCGGGCCCGGACCCCACAGGTGATCAGCAGCACGCAGACGATGCCCATAGCCCCGTACCGCCATTGGATCAACTGCTCTAGGCCGAGGCTCAGTACGACTGACAGCACTTGGAAGAAAACCATGGCCCCACCCCTTTGTCTCTGACACTTCCAGCGAAGCGATCAACTAGTCGGCCAATTGGACTGGTTGACTAGGATTGGTCTTCCCGTCTTATCTGATCCCTTAACCGGCAGGCCTGTTGGGCTGTTGAGTTGACTGGAAGTGGTTTGTTTCTCGACTGGAAGAGGTACGGTCGGTGTGTGGCTGAGGGTTGGGTCGGCGATGGGGGCGGCAGAGAGTTCGAGCGCGTGCTGGACGCGCTGCGGACTCGCCTGACCGACGGCACGTATGAGGTCGGCAACCGTCTGCCGCCGCAGCGTGAGCTCGCCGAGAACTTCAGCGTTTCCCGGGACACCGTGCAGCGCGTCCTCAAGGCGTTGGCCGGAGAGGGGTGGATCGAGTCCCGCCAGGGCAGTGGAACCCGGGTGATCAAGACCCAGCGGATACAGACCACGACGGCGGATGCCGCGCAGCCTGGCCATGCAGTGACGCTGGCCAGCCTCATCAGTAAGGCATTCGAGCAGCCCGAGGTCACCCTGGATGTCTACACGCTGACGTCTGAGTCCCTCAATGCCCACGTCAGGGTGCAAACCGAACGGATCCGCGCGAGAGCCATAGCGCCGGAGCGCATCGCCCTGCGCATGCTGCTGCCGTCCGAGACACTTGAACTGCCCTATCCGCGAGCCAAGGACCCCGCCTACAACAAGGCCGTGCGACAACGCCTACTCAGCATTACCCGCGTCCATACGGCGTCGCTGCGACGCGCCCTACGGGATCTGCGGATCGAGGGCCAGGGCCTGGTTCCCACCGTTGACATCGAGATCCGGCATGCGCCGCTGACCCCCGCGTTCAAGCTCTACCTGTTCAACGGTGCCGAAGCGCTGCACGGTCCGTACGAGGTGGAGCAGCGCCGTATCGAGTTGGACACCGGCGAGGAGATCGAGGCGCTCGACGTGCTTGGCCTCGGCGCCACCCTCACGCACTACGTCAAGGACGACGACCCGAATTCACAGGGGTCGGTCTTCGTCGCCAGCATGCAGTCCTGGTTCGACTCCGTCTGGAACCTGCTCGCGGAGTGAGCGTAATCCGGCCGAATCCCTCAAGCATGCCCATCCCGCGGGGCTCGTATACCTCATTGAGACCAACAGTTAACGGACTCCGGTCGTGAGGGATCTCCGCCGACGCTAGGGTGTGCTCACCTTCGAACGTCAGCCAGGAGCGGCCAGTGCGCACATTGCCTGATCCCAGCCGCATCCCCTGGGAGCGAATGGTCGCCGATCAGGCCTACGAGGAGTTCGTGGACCTGGCGAAAAAGCACGGGGCGATGAGCGGTGGCCATCACAACCGCAACTATGTGTTGCCTCTGACCGAGGGTATGGCCCGTCGCGTGCGACGCGATGCTGGCACGTCCGTAACGGTGCGGATCCGCAAGCCCGAGGCACTGCCGGTCGTGATCAGGACGTGGCAGCACGAGTCGGAGATTCTGAACGCCATCAAAGGCGTCCTGCGCCACGTGCCGGAGTGCCTGGCCGCGCGCGGAGGTTCTGCGGTCCACAGCTATGTGGAGGGTGTCCCCCTCTCCAATGTGTGCCCGAACGGCAAGCCGGTCGACAGACTGCTGATCAAGGCGTTGGCCGAGCTGCTGGCACATATGTCCCAGGTGCGCAGGGAGGCGCTGCCGGCGCTGCCCGATGCCTGGCCGCGTAACGACAAGGACAGTCAGGGGTTCCTGCGTACGCTGGCGCGCCTCGCGGACCGACAGATCCGCCAGCCCAATTGGCCTGCTTTCGGCGGGCTGTTCGCGGCTTTGGGCATCCCCGAGGACGCCCTGACCCGTCTGGCCGACCGGGTGCCCGATATGGCGCGCCGCCCGTACAGCCTGCTGCACGCGGATCTCCACCGGGACAACGTGATCGTGACCTACAGCGGTGATCCGCCCCTGATCTGCGTCGACTGGGAACTCGCGTCCTACGGTGACCCTTTGCACGACCTCGCCACGCATCTCGTCCGCATGCGGTATCCCGAGTTTCAGTGGGACGAGGTCATCGACGCGTGGGCCGAGGCGGTACAGGCAACGCGCCCTCTCGCCGTGAACGGCCTCGCCAAGGACCTGCGCCACTACATCGACTTCGAGCGGGCCCAGTCCGTCTATCCCGATGTGATGCGTGCGGCGAAGTCCCTGGAGGAATCGTTCGACCAGAAGAGCCTGGACGAGGCGACGGCATCGGTGCACCGTGCTCTGGAGTCCGCCGCGAAACCTCTCCGACTCGCCAGTGTGGCGAGCGAGACGGAGATCGAGAGGGTTCTCTACCGGTGGCAGGCGTCCCGGCGTGAACGGCACCTGGGGGCCCGGTCGGTCAACATCATCAGCTGGGATCCGGACCCGAGGGTGCCGGAGCATCCCGACTTTCCGAAGTCCGCGGTATTCGACGCGTTGATCGCGGAGGGGGCCGCACCCGCGAGCCGGGTGTTCAAGGGCACCGCACACCTCAACTCGGTGGTCCGGGTGCCGGGTGTCGACTTTCCGGTCGTCGTACGCCGCAAGGTGGCATCGGTCAGCCGCCGAGAGCCCAGCTTCCTCAGCGAGCACGCCGTGCTCCGGGCCATCGAACGATCTCAGGTCGCGGTGAGAGCGCCGCGGGTGCTCGCCCTGGGCAGGAGCTATCAGAACGAGCCGTTCGCCATCCACACCTATGTCGGTCCGCCCGACAGTGACCAGCCCCCCAGCCATCCGGTGCACGGACTGCTGCCTCATGAGGCGGACGGGCTCGTTGACCAGCTCCGGGCGCTGACCGAGGTCGATTACGGCCCTCTGGATCCGATCAGTGAGTTCGGGGATGCGTGGGAGTTCTACGACTGGCTGAGCGGGCAACTGGTGGCGCTGGTCCGGGAACTGCCCAAGGAGTCGAAGCAGGTGGCCCGCCACCTCGGCCTCCCTGACGCGACCCGGCTCAGCCAGATCCTGTCCCGTCATCGCGTGACACCGCGCTTGCCAGCGCTGCTGCACGGTGATCTGAACCCCTGGAACCTCGTGCGCTGCGACGACGCACTTGCCCTCACCATCATCGACTGGGAGATGGCGATGGTCGGCGACCCGCTGTACGACCTGGTCCGGCACATGCATCTCACCCCGACCCAGCCCGAGATCCGCGAGCGCATGTTCCGCCGCTGGGCGCGCAGGCTTCCCAGCACGCACACGAAGGACTGGCAGCAGGACTGGCGCGTCTACCGGTGGATCGAGGGCGTCCGCTCCGCCTACGTGGATCTCGACCGCCTGGTAACTGGCGCCAGCCTCGACGCCCCGAACGTCCGCAGGGCGGTGGACTCGTACGCAGTGACCCTCGCGGTGGCCAAGGGGTCACTCGGACTGCCCGTTCGCGCTACCGCGAACCCCTATCTTGCCCGCGCGTTGCCGTACGGAGACCATGGCAGCATCGGTCGGGCCGGGCTTTCTGTGAGCGCATGACACGTCGCCGGGCGGCCTGAGGCGAGGGGGTCGCTGATGTCCGGGGCGGGGAGTGGTGGAGCCGACGGCGGGTGGGGCTTACGGCTGAGGCGGTATCAGGAGCGGTTGGAGCCCGTGGTGACGCGGGTCCTGCTCATCGGGATCTTTGTCAGCGGGCTGACCGCCCAGTTCGTCAAGCCGGTCGGAGACGCCCTGGAGGACAAGGCATTTCTCGGGGGTGCGCTGCTCAGCCTGGTGGGCTATGTGCTGTACGACGCGGTGAGGGAGCTCTCCTCGTCGGTCAGAACGCCGAGTCGCGCTCTGGTGAACTCGCGCCAGCTCGGCAGCTTCGTCAGTGAGGCCTTCCGGGCCCGGAAGGTGGAAATCAGCTTCCTCGGTTACACCGGGGAGACGCTTTACAACGAGCTCTACCACCGGCTGGAGGACCTGCCTGTCGATCCCGGTCCGACCAAGCGAGTCTCCGTCAGGATCCTGGTGCCCGACTTCCGCCTGCCGATGACCGTGCCCTCCCGTGTCGGGCACGACGGGGCGCCCGTGGACGACCCCGAATTCCGCAAGCGCATTGAGCGGAAGTGCAAGGAGTACGACGGGATACTGTCGGGCCTCGCGGAGCAGCTCACGGCCGGCGGCACAGTCGCCGTCGAGTGCGAGTACCGTCTTTATCCCGGCATTCCACGGGACAAGATCTGCATCTTCAACCGGAAACAAGTCCTGCACGGCCTCTACAACGTGGCCGCCCGTATGCGGCTGAACCACCTGGATCCGGAGTTCTACGACCCCAAGGGCTACAGCACGGACCTCAATGTCTGGTCCCGAGAGGGCACGGCTGCCGCAGACGCAGCCATTTCCACGTGGAACAAGCACTTCGACGATCTGTGGCATCTTGCGGCAATCCCCGAGTGGAGGCAGGGACCGTGACGTGAGGCGTCCCCGAAGGACGTCACACGGCGGCCCAGCCGCTCCGCTCGCATGCGGTCCGTGGTGCGTACGCTCGTCCGTATGGGCGACACAGGTCTGCGCGAGCGCAAGAAGCAGCGGATGTACCAGGACGTCTCCGAGGTCGCGATCGGGCTGTTCCTGGAGCGGGGGTTCGATGCCGTCTCCGTCGCCGAGATCGCCGCCGCCGCCGAGATCTCCAAGCCGACCCTCTTCCGGTACTTTCCGGCCAAGGAGGACCTGGTCCTGCACCGGTTCGCCGACCACGAGGACGAGGCCGCGCGGGTCGTCGACGAGCGGAGCGAGGGGCAGTCGCCGCTCGATGCGCTGCGGGTGCACTTCCTCGACGGGCTGGAGCGGTGTGATCCCGTCACCGGGCTCAATGACGCGGAGCCCGTGCTCGCCTATCACCGGCTGCTTTACGGGACCCCCTCGCTCGTGGCCCGGCTGTCCGGGTTTCTGGAGCGGTCCGAGGAGGCGCTGGCCCGCGTCCTCGGCGGGGACCTGGAGGCCCGGCTCGCCGCCGGGCAGATTGTCGCCGTGCGGCGGATTCTCGCGATGGAGAACGTGCGGCGGATGGCGGCGGGGGAGCGCGCGGAGGAGGTCCGGGCGGATGCCGTCGCCGCGGCCGGGCTGGCCTTTCGGCAGTTGGAGGCGGGGTTGAAGCGGTTCGCGTGAGGCACAGCGGGGTCGTAGCATCGCCGACTCCACACCTGAGACTCGATAAGAAATTTAACCGAGTAACATTTTGCCGTTATCCTTGCTGGAATGACGTCCCCCGAGCCCTCCCTCCCGCAAGCCCTCACCCAGGAACGCGCCCACCACGAAACCTGCCGAGCCGCCCTCACTGCGATGATCGACGGCGCCCAGGAGCACGTAGTCACCGGCGAGGACGTCTCCGCCTCCGGAGCAGACGCCGAAGTGCTCGGCTATCAACTCCGCAGCAAGGCAAAGGAGTTGAAGGAACTACCCGAAGGGCCCTTGTTCTTCGGGCGGTTGGACTTCGACGGGGGCGAACACGCCGGGCAGAGCTACCACGTCGGCCGGCTGAGGATCAGCGAACATCCCGCCGCCCCGCCCCTCGTCGTCGACTGGCGCGCCCCCGTCTCACGCGCCTTCTACCAGGCGAGTGCCCACGAACCGCAGGGCGTCCGCGTGCGCCGGCGGTTCGGCTGGGCGCCGGGCAGCCGGGGCGAGTCCGCCGACCTCACCGGTCTGGAGGACGAGCACCTCGGGGCGGGGGAAACCCGGCAGCAGAGCCGTACCCAGAGCCGTATCCTCGCGGGCGAGATCGAGCGCCCCCGCGTCGGCCCCATGCGCGACATCGCCGCGACCATCCAGCCCGAACAGGACGATCTCGTACGCGGCGACCTGGCGACCTCCGTCTGCGTGCAGGGCGCCCCTGGCACCGGTAAGACCGCGGTGGGGCTGCACCGCGCCGCGTACCTCCTCTATACGTACCCGCAGCGCATCCAGCGCTCCGGCCTGCTGATCCTCGGACCCAACCGCACCTTTCTCTCGTACATCTCGGCGGTGCTGCCCGCCCTCGGCGAGACGGGTGTGCGGCAGTCGACCCTCGCGGACGAGATCGCCCGCCATCCCGTGACGGCCACGGATGCGGAAGCGGCGGCCGTCGTGAAGCACGACGCGCGGATGGCCGAGGTGCTGCGCCGGGCGCTGTACGCCCGCGTGGCGGCCGGAGGTCCGGGCGACCTTGCGGTGCCGGACGGTTCGTACCGCTGGCGGGTGTCCGGTGAGGAGCTGGCGCGGATCGTGGTGGGCGTACGGGACGAGGAGCCGCCGTACGCCGTCGGGCGTGAGCGCGTACGGACGCGGGTCGTGCGGCACATTCAGCGGCAGGCCGAGCGGCGGGCGGGGCCGGTGCCGAACGCATGGGTGCGGAGGATCGAGCGGGCGCGGGCCGTCAGCGCGTACGTCGACGGCGCCTGGCCCGCGGTGCGGCCCGAGGAGGTCGTCGCGGAGCTGCTCGCCGATCCGGACGCGCTGGCCGCGGCGGCGGACGGGGTGCTGGACGCGGACGAGCAGAAGGCGATTCTGTGGGCCCGGCCGCCTCGCTCGTACAAGTCGGCGCGGTGGTCGGCGGCCGATCTCGTCCTGCTCGACGAGGTGGCGGGGCTGGTCGAACACCCGGAGGGTTACGGGCACTTGGTGATCGACGAGGCGCAGGATCTGTCGCCGATGGAGTGCCGGGCGATCGGGCGGCGGGCGGCCTTCGGCTCGGTGACGGTGCTCGGTGATCTTGCGCAGGGGACCACGCCGTGGGCCGCCCGCGACTGGGCCGAACTGCTCGGGCATCTCGGGAAACCGGAGGCCGCGTTGGTGCCGTTGACAACCGGGTTCCGGGTGCCGGGGGCGGTGGTCGAGCTGACGAACCGGCTGCTGGCGCGGCTGGATGTGCGGGTGCCTGCGGCTCGGTCACTGCGGAGGGACGGTGAGTTGAGGATTCGGCAGGCCGCGGACGTCGTCGGGGAGACCGTCGCGGCCGTGCGGGACGCGCTCGCCTGCGAAGGGTCCATCGGGGTCATCACGGCCGACTGCGATGTCGTACGGGTGCGGGAGGCGCTCGGGGCCGCGGGGATCGAGTCGGCGAGGCCCGACGAACTGGGCGCGCGGGTCGCGGTGTTGGGGGCCGGGGTCGCCAAGGGGCTCGAGTACGACCATGTCGTCGCGGTGGAGCCGGCGGCGATCGCGGAGGCGGAGACAGAGGACGGGGGAGAGGCGGGGGCGAGTGCGCGGGGGCTGCGCCGGTTGTATGTCGTGCTGACCCGGGCCGTGTCCCGGCTCGATGTGGTGCACGGTCGGGCGCTGCCGTTCGGCTGAGGCCGCTCGGCCCCTGCGATCGGGGCCTGAGACCCCGTCGGCGGTCCTGAGTTGCGGGCCTCCGTGCCCGGTGCCACCGTGGACGAGGGGCAACGCAGGCGACCTGGCCATGGACAACCTTGCAGGTCACGGCAGTACGCGTCGACACACGGCTGAGCCGTGCCCCGCGATCCGTGGCGTCTGACAGCCCGTGCGTCGGCGCGCGTCCACGAAACAGGGGGGAGCGCACAGAAAGCGGGAAAACCACATGGCGAACGGACCCATGGACAGGCGCGCCTTCGACAGGCAGCCCAATCGACCCAGCGCATCCGCCACCGGCCAGGATGCGGAGTACACCGGTCGGTACGTGGTCATGCTCGACCCGAGCAACCAGGAAAGCGGACTGAACGCACTGCGTTCATCCGCCGACATCGCGTCCGTCGAACGTGTCCGCGGAGCCGACGTGGGGAACGTCTCCGAACTGCTGGAGCGCCCCGACGTCTCGGTGCACTTCGAGGAACTCGCCGCCGCCGTCGTCGAGGTGCGGCCCGACCAGCGCCACGCGCTGGTGACCACGGCCGAGGCCGAACCGACGATCATCGCGGCGGAGCCGGAGCGCATGGTGTACGCCATGCCGATCACCGCCCCGACGCAGGCGCCGACAGAGTTCTTCCCGGCCTACCGCAGTGACGAGGAGGTTGTCGACCGCCACACCAGGGCCGAAATCGCCGCCGCCCAGGGCCCGGCCCCGGACGAACAGAGCTTCACCTGGGGCCTGCAGGCAATCCGGGCCAACCTGTCCCATCTGACCGGACGCGGTGTGAAGGTCGCCGTCCTCGACACCGGCGTGGACATCACCCACCCGGACCTGGTCGGGTGCATCGAGGACACCATGTCCTTCGTGGCCGGCGAGGCGGTCGAGGACGGCAACGGCCACGGCACCCACTGCATCGGCACCGTTGCCGGCCCGGCCAAACCCCAGCAGGGACCCCGGTACGGCGTTGCCTGCGACGCCCGGATCCTCGCCGGAAAGGTCCTCAACAACAGGGGCAGCGGCATGGACGGCCAGATCCTGGCGGGCATGGCCTGGGCCGTCGCCCGCGGCGCGCGGGTGATCTCCATGTCGCTCGGCGCGCTGGTCCGACCGGGAGAGCTCTTCCCGCAGACGTACGAGATCCTGGCCAAGCGCGCGCTCGAGCGCGGGACGGTGATCGTCGCCGCCGCGGGCAACGAGAGCGAGCGGCCCCCGATCATTCAACCTGTCGGCCGGCCCGCCAACTGCCCCTCCATCCTCGCGGTGGCCGCCCTCGACAGGGCACTCACACCGTCGTTCTTCTCCAACGGCGGCATCAACGGCCAAGGCGGCGAGATCAACATCGCCGCGCCCGGCAGGGACGTGCGCTCGGCCGCCCCTGGCGGCAGGTACCAGAACCTGAACGGTACGAGCATGGCCACACCGCACGTCGCGGGTGTCCTCGCCCTGCTCGCCGAGGCGAACCCCAACGGGTCCGCGGCCGATCTCGTGGCCCGTCTGAAGGCGGGCGCGTTCCCGCTGACGCAGCCCGTCAGGGACGTCGGCTCCGGCCTGCTCCAGGCGCCGTGAGCGAGTCGAACCGGTCCGCGCCGGTCGGGGTCATCCTCGCGGTCGACCCCGACCGGTTCGCGGAGGTGGTCGAGGCCCTGCGGCAGGCCGGGCTGACGGTCACCGGAGAGCAGCCGATCCTCGGCACGCTCTCCGGCACCGTCGCGGAGGACCGGATCCCGGCCCTGGAGGCGGTCGACGGCGTCGAATCCGTAGACCGGGACATCACCATCCAACTGCCCCCGCCCGACTCCCCGATCCAGTGAGTTCGCATCCAGCGAGTTCGCCGGACGGCGGAATCGTCACGCTGGTGCGTCGAGTATGGGGATCAACTGCTCCTCCTCATACGTCAGATGGGCTTCGAGCGCGTCCGTGAGGCGTTCGACTTCCTTGCGTACGACGGTGATGCCGCCCTCGCTCCCTTGATCCGCGGTGTCGATGACCGTCTTCAACTCCGTTGTGAGCGCGGCGATCTGCTCGTGCTCCCGGCTCAGGCGGTCGATGACCGGGGCGAGTTCGGGATGGCGGTCGGCGAGGGCCGGGAACATGGCGACATCCTCGCCGGTGTGGTGGTTGTGCAGGCCCTGACAGAAGGTCAGGCAGTTGACGCGGAGCTGGGCGCCGAGGGCGGTGGTGCCCGGCCCTGCGTCGGCGAATTCCTTGCGGATCAGGGCGAGTTCGCGTCGGAACGCGTCGTGGATGACCTTGAGGTACTCACCCATCGAGGAGGCGGCCACGTTCGGCGGGCCGTCGCTCGGGACCTCGTGCAGGGCGACCACGGGGATCACGCGGTCGGTCTTCGCCTGGTACTCCGCCCAGCCCGGGTCGGCCTCGACCGCCCGCGCGAAGGCCTGGTCGCGCTCTTCGCCCGCCAGGACGACGGCCCGTGCCTCGTACGTGAACACCCCTGTTTCCACGGTGACTTGAGGGTGGACGAGGAGGTTGCGGAACCAGTCCGGGTGCTTCGGCGCACCGCCCGCCGAGGCGATGACCAGGACCCTGTCGCCGCCGTCGGGGAGGTAGCCGACGGGGGTGGTGTGCCGGGTGCCGGTACGGGCTCCTGCGGTGGTCAGCAGGAGCAGCCGGGCTCCTTCGAAATAGCCGCCCACCTGGCCGGCGTTGCTGCGGAACTCTTCGATGACTTGCTGGTTGAAGTCGTTGGGCATTCTCTTCTTTCTTCTCGGGGTTCTGCGAATTTCTGCATGAGGGCAGGGCGAATTGCCACGGGGCGGCGAATGGGGCGCGGCCGTGGTGAAGGAAAGGGGGAAGGGCGCGCGGATTTCCGACGGAGGGATCCGGAATGCAGGCGTCCGGGACGCATCTGAGATGCATCCGGTACCAGGTGAAGACGTCGCGTGAGCGTCGGCAAAGGGGCGTACGGGCACGCGGATCACGGAAGGAAACACGCGTGGCGACGCAGCCGCCGTACTCAATACGCGGACTCAGAAAATGGCGGGCCCCTGGCCCACCCCGGCCTCACGCAGAGGCCGGGAACCCAACTCGCTCTTGGCCCATGGCCGACCCGGCAGTCACGGAGAAGACGTTAATGGAATGCGGGCGGTTGAGCAATGCCGTATTCCTGGTCACGGCCCTGGTGGCAGCCACGACACTCCTCGTACGCACCGGCTCATGGCCCGGCCCGAGTTCCGGCACGGGCCAGGCCCGGAACGAGTACGGCCGCCACGGCCAGGTGCATCAGAGCCAGCGAGGTGCGGGTCCCGCCCGTCATTCCCGAGCCGGTCAGGGGGAGGAACGAGAGGAGGAGGGCGCCGAGCGCCGCGATGGTCCAGATGAGACGCGCTCGCCGGGCGAAGCGCTCCAGTGCGGCCAGCAGAGCCCATCCGGCCAGAGCCGAGAACAGTGACACCGCGATGATCGGGAACAGGCCGAGGGACAGGGATTGGCTGTGTGCGGTGGCGGTGGTTGTCACATTCGCGGGCCCGGCGGTGTCTTCATGTCAAACAGGCAAACGTAGAGGGAGAACACCATGGCGCTACGCGTTCCGAAGGCGGAGCTGACCACCGAGCTCAGGGAAGGCATGATCAAGCACCTCGGTGCCGTACCCGAAGCCGCCGAGGTGCTGGGGCACCACCCCAAGGTCGCCGCGGCCTCCCTGGAGATCGGGGGCAGGGCGAGCGAGTGGGATGTGGCCGACGAGAGCCTCAAGTCGTTCGCGCACATGGCCGTCGCGGCACAGGTCGGCTGCAGCTGGTGCCTCGACATGGGCTACTTCCAGGCGCAGAACCAGAACCTGGACCTGGCCAAGGCGAGCCAGGTGCCGCGCTGGCGGGAGTCGGAGGTGTTCACCCCGCTGGAGCGGGACGTCCTCGAGTACGCCGAGGCCATGACGAACACGCCGCCGACCGTCACCGACGAGCTGTCCGCGCGTCTGCTCGACCGGCTCGGCCCGGCGGCGATGATCGAGCTCACCGTGTACATCGCCTTTTCCAACTTCGCGACCAGGAGCAACACGGCGCTCGGGATCGAGTCGCAGGGCTTCTCCGCCGCGTGCGAGATTCCGCTGGCCGCGCGTCCTGAGGCTTCCGGCGTGGCGTCGACCGCATGACCGAGGACCTGTTCGTCGCCCATCGCAGCCTGCTGTTCACGGTCGCCTACGAGATGCTCGGGTCGGCGGCCGACGCGGAGGACGTGGTGCAGGAGTCCTGGCTGCGATGGGCCGGCGTCGATCAGTCGCAGGTGGGTGACCCACGGGCGTACCTCATCCGAACCGTCACGCGGCAGGCGCTCAACCGCCTGCGGACGGTGTCGCGCCGCCGCGAGGAATACGTCGGCGAGTGGCTGCCGGAACCGCTGCTGACCAGCCCTGATGTCGCCGAGGACGTCGAACTCGCGGAGAGCGTCTCGATCGCGATGCTGACCGTGCTTGAAACGCTCGGGCCGGCGGAGCGGGCGGTGTTCGTGCTCCGCGAGGTCTTCGAGATGCCGTACGGCGAGATCGCCGAGGCCATCGGGAAGTCCGCGGCCACGGTGCGGCAGATCGCGCGGCGGGCCCGCGAGCATGTGGCGGCTCGGCGGCCGCGGGTGCGGGTGAGCCGGTCGGAGCAGCAGGCCGTGGTGGAGCGGTTCCTGGCCGCTTTGCGAACCGGGCAGTTGCAGGAGCTGCTGGAGGTCATGGCGCCGGACGTGGTCCTGATCGCCGATGGTGGCGGGGTCGTGGCCGCCGCTCGAGCTCCGATCCACGGGGCCGAAGTAGTGGCGAAGCTGCTCGCGCGTGCGAACCAGGTGGTGGCCGCGTTCGAGACGACGACCGTATGGCTCAACGGTGCGCCTGCGGGCCGGATCGAGATCGACGGCGAGCCGGCCGCGGTGAGTCTCGTGGTGGAGAACGGGCAGGTCGCCCGGATCTTCGTGATGAGAAACCCACGGAAGCTGACGCGGCTGGACGAACCGGCCGAACTCGCCAGGTAAGCCGCTGCGCGGGGCGGTCTCAGCGGATCATCCCAACCCTGCTGTAACGGTGTCGTGGTGTGCGGCAGATGCCGCGCCCGCGACGCCGGAAAGGAAGCTACCCACTCCTTCGGGGTATTTGGGGTGGATGACACCGCGGTGCTGGGCTGGGCTGAGCTGGGCCCCTGGTTGGGGCTGTTCGCACTGCTTGACACCGGAAGGTCGTTCTTTGTTGCCGCCTGCGGCTGTTTTCGCGTGGCGGGCGGACCTCAGCTCTTGACGGCCTCTGCGATCTGCAGGGCGGCCTGGGCGGGCGTGAGGTGCGTGGTGTCGATGACCTCGGCCTCGCCGTGCAGCCACGTGCGGGCCGCCTCGGCGTAGGGCTCGAGGTATTTGAGACGGAACGGGGAGTTTGGGCCAAGAACAGTGTCGCCCGCGATGCGCCCGCGGAGGGTGTCCTGGTCGGCGTGGAGGACGAAGTGCCGTACCGGGATGGCATGGTGGGCAAGGCCCGTGCTGATCTCGCGCCAGTACTGCTCGACCAGGACGGTCATGGGCATCACCAGAGTGCCGCCGGTGTAGTCGAGTACGCGGCGGGCGGTCTCGACGACGAGCGGCCGCCACGGCGGCCAGTGCTGGAAGTTGTCCGTCCCGGGCAACCCCGGCGTGATGTCCATGAGTGTCTCGCCGACCTTCTCGGCGTCGAGCACCCGTGAATCCGGGATCAGTTGCTGCACGAGTGGACTGGTCGTCGTCTTGCCTGCGCCGTGGGTGCCGTTGAGCCATACGATCATGGGACCCAACGCTAGCGCTGTGCGGGCCGCGGGAGCGGGCACGGCGGAAATCCGGTACGGCTTCGGCGTCTCTCAGGCTGGACACCCCGGGAGCTCCGCCACAGCTTCGTGTCCCTGCTCTCGGACCGTGGCGTCCCACTGGAAGAGATCTCCCGGCTCGTCGGCCACTCCGGCACGGCCGTGACCGAGGAGGCGTACCGGAAGCAGATCCGGCCCGTGATCCAGACCGGGGCCGTAGTCATGGACGGCATCTTCAAGCGGGGCCCGGAGCGGTAGTCACGCAGATAGTCACGCACAACGAATCAGGACCACCCCGGAATGTTCCGCGGTGGTCCTGATCTGGCATTTCACTGTCGGGGTGGCGGGATTTGAACCCACGACCTCTTCGTCCCGAATGAGGTTCGGTTGCCGATCTTGCCAGCGTGGATTGCGTTTGCGCTCGTCAGGGGCATGGTCCGGGTTGGTCTCGCGTGGTGTGGAAGGGGCTTCGGGAGCGGGCCGGCTCCCAAACGGCTCCCAGACACGCTCCGGCGTAAGCCTGGGTCAGCGGGCTTCGTACCTGACGCTGCGGGTGTGGCTCGCAAGACCGACCGACCTCAGCAGAGGCACTGTGCTTGCCGTCGCTTACGACGGCACTGCCTGGCAGAGCGCATCCACCTGCCCGACCGTACTGAGGGTGCTGCCCGTGCTGGCGAAGAGCGAGACGAGGACACCCGATTGCACACAGCGTGCCGTCGGAGACCGACTCCGCGGAAGCCCGACCCGCACTGCGGATCAGATCCTCGGACCTCATGTGGCGGAATCTCGACCTCCGGCCCTTCGGCCCCGAGTGGCGTCCCCCTGGCCATGCCACCCACCCGTGTGCCGCTCGTCCGGCAGTTCCCTGCCAGGCAGCTTCCTGGCCTGGCTGGATGCGGACAGGCGGGGGGAACCGATGGTTGTCTTTCATCAGCGGCCGGAAAGCGCGGGGAACGTGGACCGGCCAGGGGGAGCTGAAGCACCGCCGGCTCCGTGCGCACTGTCGCGAAGAAGACTGACCCACGCATGGATGGAGATCTGCCGTGATCCGCACCAACCGTTGTGCCGCTGTCGCCACTCTCGCCGCCGGCGTGCTCGCCGCCTCACTCGCCTGGGCCGTGCCCGCCCAGGCCGCCGACGGGAACGGGGAGCCGTCGGCCACCACGCAGGACTTCGTCTGGCCGACCCCTCCGGTCGACGGGATCGTCGGCGACCTGCCCGACAACCCCGACGACTTCGTCTGGCCGGCCCCTCCGGTCGACGGGATCGTCGGCGACCTGCCCGACAACCCCGACGACTTCGTCTGGCCGGCCCCTCCGGTCGACCGGATCGTCGGCAACCTGCCCGACAACCCCGACGACTTCATCTGGCCCTCCGCCGTGGTGGACGGGGCCGACGACTTCGTGCGGCCGCAGCCGCCGGTCCAGCCGTGACGCCCGCCCCGAGGACGCCGGGCGGCCGCCGTCAGATCCACTGCCGGCGGGTCGCCTGCACTCCCGCCTCGAACCGGCTGGACGCGCCGAGCCGTTCCATCAGCTCGGCCATGATCCGCCGCTCCGTGCGCACCCCGATGCCGAGCGCCCGTGCCACCGCCTCGTCGGTGAGTCCGGTGGCCAGGAGCTGGAGCAGCTTGCGCTCCTGTGGGGTGAGCCCGCTGTCCGGGTCGTCGCCGCGGGAGAGTGCCTGATGGAACGGGGTAGCGTGCTCCCAGTACGCCTCGAACAGCGCCCGCATGGCGAGCACCACCGGTCGGCTGCTGAACAGCAGTGCCGAAGGGCCCGTCTGGCCGGGCAGTCCGGCCACGACCGCGGCCGTCGTGTCGACGATGAGCAGACGCATCGGCAGGGTCGGGGAGGTACGGACCTCGCTGTTGCGCTCCGCCATCCACTGGGCGTGCGCCTTGGTCACCCGGTCGTTGGTGGCGCTGTCGAGGTAGATCGAGCGGAACCGGACACCCCGGGCGAGCGCCCGTTCGTTCAGGGGGCGCCCCGCTTCGATCGACTCCTCGGTCAGCCCACCCACGGGATGGAAGGCCAGGGACTCGTGCTGGCACGATTCCGCGAGCGCTTCGAGGCGGATGCGGATGTCGTCGACGTTGTCGAGTTCCTCCGTGCCGTCCGTGCCGGACCGGCCGGATGTCGTGTATTCGGCCGCGAGCGCCGCGAGGGCTGCCCGGTTCTGCTCGATGCGCTGCTGTCGCCAGGCCAGCTCGTCCTGCTCGCGCTGGAGAAGAACCTTCAGGCCGAGCGACGGGTTCACCGCGCGCAGCGCACCGGGCGAGTCCCGGGACGGGGCCAGCAGTGACAGGTCGGACAGCCGGGTCAGGGCCGCCTCCACGCAGTCCTTGTCGAGGTCAAGGTGCTGGGCGAGCTTGTCCGGATCGTGTTCCTTGTGAAACAGGATCGCGCGGTACACGCTGAGCGCTTCCTGATCAAGCGGTGATGCCTCGGCCACGTGGTCTTCCCCCTGAACCACACGTACGGGTCTCAACATTCGCACCCGCACCATTGCTTGGCGCGAACGTCAGGCACGGGGCGGCCGCCACGGGCGAGGCACCCCGCTCATCGTTCACATATTCGGCACATTACCTGTTTGGGAGTTCCGGTGTCCCACTCAACCGCTTACGTACGTCCGCCACTTTCCGGTTGTGTCGTCCTGGTCGTCGACGCCACCGCCGGTGTCGGCCGCCGCATAGCCACCCGGTTGTGTGCGGCGGGCGGGGCGGTGGCGGTGGTCGGCGCGGGACATCCGGGACGTGGTGACGACGCCGCGACCAACGCGGCGTTCCTGTGCAAGGAGCTGGCCGGAATCGGTCTGGTCGCCTTGCCCTACCAGGCCGACGTCGAACGTCCGGAGACCTTCCGCGCGCTGCCCGGCCAGATCGCGGGCGATCTCGGCCCACTCGCCGCCTGTGTCGTGGTGATCCCGTCGGACCCCGGCAGCGAGCCACTGGCCCGGGTGATGCGCGCGATGTCGGATGTCGTCGCCGAGTCCCTGCCGGCCGGTGCCGAGCACATCGAGGTCGACACGGCCGACGACGCGGAGGACCAGGAGAGGACGGCCCAGGCGGTCGTGAACGAGCTCGTCAATCGGAGCGCCCGCCCCGCACACACGCTGACAAACCGTCAGTCCAACTGTAATTCGCCGACGGGCTGAGAGCCCTTCTCGCCTGATCGTTCGGGGGTTGTGAGATGTCCATACGCTTGGTCGTCGCAGGCGACCACCAACTCGTCCTGGAAGCCTTCGCCGAGACGCTCAACGGCGTCGACGGCCTTGAGGTGATCGGCCTTGCCACCTCGTACGAAGCCGTTGTGCCGGCTGTCGAGCGGCACCGGCCCACGGTGCTGCTGCTCAGCGAGCCCACCATGGGCGGCAAGGCCCTGCGCGTGGCCACGGAGGTGCGCAGCTCGCACCCCAAGTGCGGAATCGCGCTGATGGTCGGAGCGGCCACGTCGTCCGTCGTCGACCGGGCCGTGGCCGCCGGTGCCCTGGGTGTCATACCCAAGAACGCCCGGCTGCCGCAGCTCGTCACGACCCTTATGGGTGTCGCGGGCGGCTGTCTGACCGTCGATGCGTCGCTGCTGCGGCCCGTCGCCGAGGGGGAGTCGTCGCTGAGCACACGCGAAGTGGACGTCCTGCGGCTGACCGCGGGAGGGGCGACGGTGAAGGAGATCGCGGGGGAGCTGTATCTGGCGGCGGGCACCGTACGGAACCTGACGTCGGCCGCCATCAAGAAGCTGGGCGGACGCAACCGCTTCGACGCGGCGCGTATCGCCGGGGAACACGGTCTGCTGTGAGAGGAGTCGGTGCGCCCGGAGACAGGGGTGGGAACGCGCCGGCCCCGGCACGGAAGGTGCCGGGGCGGGGCGTGAACATGGGGCTGCGGGCCGCATGGGCAGCCCGGGCTCTGCGGTGGATGGTGACGTACTGCGTGCCGGGGCTACTTCTCCAGGCAGAACTCGTCGATCGGGTAACCGACATGACGGTCCGCCGTCGGAAGGTGCCCGAGGATCGTGTCGCCCGGCTTCAGCTCCGTGGAGTTGAGCACCGCGGAGCCGGGGCCGAGGACCCGGACGTGCCAGTCGTCCTGCAGGATCAGGTTGACCGTCTGCCCGTTCGGGGCCACTGCGTCGATGGAGATCAGCGGGCGGGTCTCTATCTTGACCCGGCCGACGGCGACCGGCCGGGTACGGCCCTTGACGTCGACCGCCAGCACCTTGCTGCCGGCGTGGAGTTCACTGAGGTAGTGGGTGCGCCCCTGCTCCGACACCGTGTACGAGTGCAGGGCCCCGGCGTTGACCCGGAACGGGCGGGTCGGCATGTACGGCAGCGGGTGGGTCTCGCTGACGCACAGGACCATGCCCTTGGAGTGCGAACCGACGAGGATGCCCTCGTCCTTGCGGAAGTGGGTCGTCGTGTCGACGCAGGCCCGCTCGCCCATGCCGATGTGGGTGGTGTCCACGACGGTCAGTTCCACCAGGTCGAGCTCGCCGCCGCGCGCGGTCGCCGCCGTGCGCAGCGCCGTGGCGTCGCCGACGGTGTTCGCCCGCATCAGCACCCCGTCCGAGCCCAGTTCCAGGACGCCGTAGATGATCTCGGCCTCCTCGGTGTTGGACGCGGTGGTGATGATCGAGCCGGGCGCGCCGGTGGCCGCCGCGATCACGATCTCCAGCGGGATCTTGGTGGGGTCGCGGAAGTCGAGGACGCTCCACGGCTCCAGGCGCGCCGCGAGGCAGGCGTCCTCCAGCGTGTC
The DNA here is from genome assembly GCF_054783935.1 of Streptomyces pseudoechinosporeus. NCBI lineage: Bacteria > Bacillati > Actinomycetota > Actinomycetes > Kitasatosporales > Streptomycetaceae > Streptomyces > Streptomyces pseudoechinosporeus. The sequence goes on along the minus strand of NZ_BAAGPS010000005.1, from coordinate 238,056 downwards.
GGCGTCGACGATCTCCACGTACCGGCCGAACTCGATGTCCGGGTGGGCCTCCTGGAGCGCCGCCCGCTGCTCCTTGCCGCCCGGGACGACCACCAGGTCGGCGGCGCCCAGGTCCGCGGGGACGGCGTCGAGGCCGGCCTCGTAGAGCAGGACTTTGCGGACGGTGGGCGGAAGGCCCTCGAAGGCGGCCGGGTCGGCGGCGACGATCCCGTCGATGCGTTGGTGCATGGCCTCTTCGACGACGGCGGCGGTGGCGTTTCCGGCGCCGCGGATGTCAAGCCAGCACAGTTTGGCGTCCGTCATGATGCGGTTCTCCTGTCAGGTCCGAGAGATGATCGGGGGTCAGTCGGGCGTCCGGAGCGGCGCCGGCCGGGAACGGGACCGGTCCGAAGTGCTGCTCCGGGAAGTGGTGGATCAGGCGGGCCACCTTCGCGGCGAGCCGCCGGGGATCGGCGGCCTGGAAGATGTTGCGGCCCATGGCCACGCCGCCCGCGCCGCCCGCCAGGGCGTCACGGACGTACGCGAGCACGTCCTCCTCGGTGGCCATCGCGGGACCGCCCGCGACGAGTACGGGCACCGGACAGGCGGCGGTCAGGTCGAGCATCTCCGCGGTCGAGCCGAGGAAGACCGTCTTGACCAGGTCCGCGCCCAGGTCGGAGGCGACGGTGACGGCGTGCGCCACCATGTCCGGGTCGCGCGGGTCGGTGATCCGCGGGCCGCGCGGATACACCATGGCGAGCAGCGGCAGGTTCCACCGGTCGCAGGTGTCGGCGATCCGTCCGAGGTCGCCGATCTGCTGCCGCTCGTCGTCCGAGCCCAGGTTGAGGTGGACGCTGACCGCGTCCGCGCCGAGCCGCAACGCCTCCTCGACCTGGGTCACCACGTACTTGGCGTTGGGGTCGAGCGCCCGGCTGGTGGACGCGTTGAGATGGATGATCAGCGACATCGTGGCGAACCGCTCCGGGCTGATGTGGCGGACGCTGCCCTTGTGCACGACCACCGCGTCCGCGCCGCCGGCCGCGAGCTGCCCGGCGAGCTGGTCGAGGGTCGTGCCCTTGGGCACCACGGGCCCGTCACTGATCGAGTGGTCGAGAGGGGTGATCATCAGGCCGGCCGTGCTGTGGCGGTACAACCGCCGCAACCGCAGCGACCTGGCGAAATGGCCGAATCCGGTCATGGAGCGCCCTTTCTGTTGCGCGGATGGATGCGCCGGGCGGCGCACCTTGTCCGGACAGGCCCTAGGGCGGGCCCGTGCCGCGCGCCTCGGCGGGTCGTGGCGCCGTGCGCGCGGAATCTGGAGGGTGGGACCGCAGAGGTACGGCCACACTGCGCAGCCGTGCGCGGTCGGGTTTCCCGGACGGGGTGAGCGGCAGCTGCGGCCATACCGAGACGCTGACCGGGGTGTGCTCGGGCGTGAGCGTGGCCGCGACGTAACCACGCAGGTCACAGGAGGTGTGCCCGGTGCCCGAGTGCAGCTCGACGGCCGCGTGCACCTGCTCCACGAGGTCCTCGTCCCGCACACCGAACACCGCCGCTTGCCGCACCTGCGGATGCTGCAGCAACGCGGCCTCGATGGCCCGCGGATCCAGCTTGAGGCCGCCGTGCTTGATGACGTCCCCGACCCGGCCGTCGAGGCGGAGATAGCCGTAGCGGTCCCAGTGCCCGAGGTCGCCGGTGCGCAGCCAGTCGTCCCGGAACGTGGTCTCGGTGAGATCCACGTCGTCGAGGTAACCCGCCGACACCGTGGGGGAGTTGACCCAGATCTCGCCGCTCTGGCCCCGGCCGAGCGCGGTGCCCGAGTCCGCGGCGCGGATTTCGACCCGCACCCAGGGGAAGGGCCGGCCGGCCGATCCGAGGAGTTCGGGCTCCCGGTGGTCCAGCGGCGTGAGGCTGCTGATGCCGCCCGCCTCGGTGGTTCCGTACACCTGGATCAGCACGTCGCCGAAGACCCGTACCGCCTGCCGGACCCGGTCCGGAGCGGCGGGGGTGCCGCTGTAGGTGACGCGGCGCAGGGACGAGAGGTCGTACGACGTGACGAGCGGGTGGTCGAGCAGCCGGTAGAGGTGCGGTACCGCCAAGTACACGTCTGTCACCCGGAGTCGGGCGATGGCCTCCAGGGTGGCGTCGGCGTCGAACTCGTCGTGGAGCACCACCGTCCCGCCCCCGCACAGCACCGCGTCGGCCATGGGCGCCGTCGTGTGGCTGATCGGGGTGACCGACAGCAGTGTCGCGGGACCGCGCGGGTCGAGCCCGGAGGCGAGCCGTCCCACGAGGTGTTCGCGGGTGTCGTGGCGCTGCGCCACCATCTTGGGCCGGCCGGTGCTGCCACTGGTGAAGTCGACGACGGCCAGGTCGCCGGGGCGGGGTGGCGGCGCGTCCGGCACGGTCTCGTGCCCGTCCGCCGTGCGCGGGATCGGGAGCACGGTCAGCCCGGGACGCCGCCGGGTCAGCCAGCGGCCGCGCGCCGCGCTGTCCTCGTCCGCGTCGTCCACGAGCAGCAGCGACACGTCCAGGTCGCGCAGCAGCCCGGCCTGGGTGGACAGCGAGAACGTCTCCGTGTCCGTGCGCGGGTTCATCGAGCGTACGTAGACGGAGGTGGCGCCCAGCAGATGGACCGCGTACCGGGCGCTGAGCATCAGCGGGTGGTTGGGTCCGGTCAGGATCGCGACGGTGGTGCCGGGGCTGACGCCGTGGGAGCGAAGCAGGGCGGCGCTGCCCAGGACGGACGCGCGCAGCTCACCTGCCGTCACCGTCGCGTCGTGGCGGTGCAGGACGACACGGTCCGGATCCCGCGCCAGCGTGGCGAGTACGAGGCGCGCGTAAGGGCGCGGATTGGTGTGGGAGTTCATGGAAATCCTCCTCTCGTTCGATTCGTGGGTATTCAGAAGGTGGGTTGAGTAAGGGAGTTGATTCAGGTGATCTTCATTTGCGCCATCATGCCCATGGCGCTGTGGTCGATCAGATGGCAGTGATAGGGATAGACGCCGCGGTGCGAATCGAAGGTGAGCTGGATCTTCGCCGTCTGTCCCGGAAAGAGCAGCACCGTGTCCTTCAAACCGGCCTCGGCCGGAAAAGGGGGCTGTCCGTCGCGCTCCAGAATGCGGAACTGCACCAGGTGCGTATGGAAGTTGTGCGGGATGGTGGCGCTCTTGTTGGTGACCGTCCACACCTCGGTGGTGCCCCACTCGATGTGCGTGTCGATACGGTCCGGGTCGAACGTCCTGCCGTTGATGTACGCCTGGTGGCTCCCGCTGCCCGGCTCGTCCATCGTGAGGTCGAAGGCGCGCTCCACCGTCGGCTTCGGCAGCGCCGGCAGCGTGGTGAGGGTGTCCGGCACCCGGCTGTCGTCGGCGGTCCGCTCGCCCACGTCGAACCGCATGACTTGGCCGACCAGTTCGGTCGGACCGGGGCCGAGCATGTTGGCGAGGACGAGCTTGGTGCCGGGCGAGTACTTCGAGAAGTCGACGACGAAGTCGATCCGTTCACCGGGCGACAGAACGAGCACGGGTGTCTCGGCCGGTGCCGGCAGCAGGCCGCCGTCCGAGCCGATCTGCTGTACGGGGTGCTGCGTGGCCGAGCCGTCGGACAGCGCCAGGACGAAGATGCGCAGGTTGCACGAGTTGACCAGCCGGAAGCGGTACTTGCGGCCCTCGACCTTGAGATACGGCCAGGGTCTGCCGTTGACCAGGATCGTTGTGCGGTTCTCCGAGTCGTCCATCGTGTAGACCATTGCGGCGTTCTCGTCGAACCGTGCGTCCCGCAGCACCAGCGGGATGTCGTACTTCCCGGACGGCAGGCCGAGCCGGGCCTCGGCGGCGTCGCGCAGCAGGTAGACGCCGGAGAGCCCGCGGTAGACGTGCTCGGACTCCATGTGGTGCGCGTGGTCGTGCGTCCACAGGGTGGCGCCGGGCTGCTTGTTCTCGTACACGTAAGTGCGGCTGCGTCCCGGCGCGATGGTGTCCATCATGCCGCCGTCGTGCGCCACGGGGTTGTTGCCGCCGTGCAGGTGCACCGACGTCGGCTGGTCGAGGGCGTTGACCTGCTGGACCACCGTGGTCCGGCCGGTGCGGGCGTGGAGGGTGGGACCCGGGAACGAGCCGTTGTACGTGAGGACGTCCGTGCGCGTACCCGGCAGGATCTCCACGCTGCTGCGACGCATCGTGATCCGGTAGTAGTCGGCCCTGCCCGTCCTGCGGTACGGAGCCAGGACCGGTGGCACGGTCAGCGGCACGGTGAACGGCTCCACGGCCCCGGCAGCCGAGGCGGCGACGGGGGTCGTGTCCGACGGCGCCGCCGTGGCCGGCTGCCCCGACGCGAGGGTGTGGAAGACCCCGCCCGCCGCGCCGACCGCTCCGACGGCGCCGGTGGTCAGACCGAGACGTATCGCGTGACGACGAGTGAACACGAGGAAAGTCCTTGTCCCTTGAGGATGAGCTGCTGAATTCGTGTTCCGAGCATGCGCTTTGGGGGAGGAATGTCCGAGCGAATACGGTCCGGGCCTGGCATGTGTCACGAATTCCATGACCCTGGTCACGAGTGGGAATGGTGACTGTCATTCGGCGTGCCCGGAGCGGGAGCCGAGGGTGTAGCGGCCGCCAGAGTGGAGGACACAAGCCCGTCCACGCCAATTCGCACTGGAGGCCCGATGATTCCCACGCCCACGAAGAATCCACCCACGCGCGCGGCCCGAGCCCTGCGCACCGACGTACAGGTCACGTTCGACGCCGCCACGGACACCGCCCTGCTGAGCGGGCCGGTCACCTCCCTGGCCCTGCGCCCCGTGCGCGGCGCCCTGCGCACCGTCCTGCACCGGCTGACCGAGGGCCCGCTGCCGCGCGAGGAACTGTACGAGGGCCTTGACGACGCCGGGCGGGAACGCGTCGACGCATTCGTGGAGCGAGCCGGGCATCTCCTCGCGCACAGTGTGCTGACACATGAAGAGCCGTCGTCGCGCCGCGAGTTGGTCCGGCTGGAGCCGGTCGCGCGGGACGCCGGGTACCGGACCGTGGACGTGCCCGCCGAGGCGCGGGTACGCCTGTCGCGGTTCGCGTTCTGCCGCACGCACGAGGGTGTGCTCGTCCTGGAGTCGCCGCTCGTGAAGTTCCGCGCCGTGCTCGCCGACCGCGCCACCCGCGAGCTCGTCACCGCCCTGGGGCAGCCGGACCGTGCGGCCCGGGCCGGCGAGGGCACCGGCCTGAGCGAGGGGGAGACCCTCGGCGTCCTGGCCCACCTCGTCGGCGTGGGTTTCGCCGAACTCGCCGCGCCGGACGGCACGTTCGCCTCGGACACGGAACCGACCCTGCGGCAGTGGGACTTCCACGACCTGCTGTTCCACTCGCGCGTCCGCTCCGGCCGCTACGACGGTGTCTTCGGTGCTGTCTACCCCTACCGAGGCGAGATCGCCCCGCGGCCGGCGGTGAAACCCGCTCCGGACGGTCGCACGGTCGAACTGCACCGGCCCCGGCGCGAACACATCGACGCCCGCGACCCGTCCCTGACCACCGCCATCGAGACCCGCCGCTCCCACCGCACCTTCGGCGAACGGCCCCTGACAGCACGGGAACTGGGCGAGTTCCTGTACCGGGTCCAGCGCATCCGGGTCCACCACACACCCGGTCCCGGCGAACCCGACCGCGACGAGGTCGTCTCACGGCCCTACCCGAGCGGCGGCTCGCTCTACGAACTGGAGCTGTACGTCACGGTGCTGCGCTGCGACGGACTCGCACCCGGCATCTACCACTACGACTCGTACGCACACCGCCTCGTGCTCGTCAGCGAGTCGGCGGCCGGCCGGCAGTCGCTGCTCGGCGTGGCGTCACGGGCGGTGGGCTTCGACGTGCACCCCGACGTGCTGTTCACGGTGACCTCGCGCTTCCAGCGCATGGCGTGGAAGTACCGGGCCATGGCGTACGCGACGACGCTGCGCCACACCGGCGTGCTCTACCAGACCATGTATCTGGTGGCCACGGCGATGGGACTGGCGCCCTGCGGCCTCGGCAACGGCGACGCGGACCTGTCCGCGCGCGTCCTCGGCCTGGACTACCTCCAGGAGTCCTCCGTCGGCGATTTCCTGCTCGGCACACCGGGACCGGACGCCGGCATCCCCACGGACCCCGGAAGCGAATGGCATATGGTCAACAGCCCTGAATGGGCCGTTCCGGCCGGCGGATCCGGCGACGAAGAAACGTCATTCGGGCCGTGATAAATGTCAGTCGGCGGTCGGAAAGTCTGGCGCGGGGGTGTCCGGTCGAGCAAGATGAATATCGCAGCCGGACGGAAGAGAAAGAAATCCGGAAGGTCGCAGGAATTGATCCAGGAAGGATTCCCCATTTCGGGGAAATCCTCGAAATTCGACCATGAGGAGAATGCGGAATGGCTGCCAACGACATCAAGAACACCGACGACGCGGCGTTCGACGGCTTCGACGCGGACGAGCTGGAGACCCTTGAGGTCGCCGACGGCGTGGCGCTGCCGGAGATGGGTGCCTCCAGCGGCTCGATCGGCACCTCGTCCTCCTCCTCCAGCACCTGCTCGGCCTGCTGAGACGGCGTCAGCGCCTGACAACAGCACGGTGAACGCACAAGGATGCGCCTGTCCGGCTTCGGCCGGCGGGCACATCCTTGCGTTCGTTCGGGCCGTGGATGGGCGGCCACATCCTTGCGTTCGTTTCCGGCAGGGGCGGGCGGCCACTGATTTCCGCCGTGGGCCGGCGGATCAGCCGCGTACGGCCAGGTGGTAGGCGGAGGCCCACAGCCCGACCGCGGAGCCCAGGCCCACCACGACTCGCACGCTCTCGTCCGAGAGCCCGGCGGCGTAGAGCACGAGGCCGACGACCGCGACGACGCTCAGCAGCACGGCCGTCCACCGGTACTGCCACTGGTCGTACAGCCGCGCCAGCGGGAAGAAGTGCAGGCCCACGACGAGCGCGATGCCCACGGGGATGAGCCCGGGACGGCCGGAGGCGTTGGCCGCGGCGATCACGGCGAAGATGGCCAGCAGCTCGACGCTGTTGACGATGCCCACGCCGCGTGCCCAGTTCGGCGGCAGGTCCACGGTCCGGGGGGAGGGCGCGGCGCCCTTGCGGTAGCCGAGGTAGAAGGCCGCGCCGGTGAGCAGCACGGCCACGATCTCTGTCGCCACGGGTACGAGGTCCGTGGCAGAGCCGGTTCCGGAGGCCCCCGCGAAGGCCCACACCAGGGCGAACACGGAGAGCACAAGGGTGCCCCTGCGGCGCAGCGTGCGCGTCAGCGCGAGGCACTCGGCGTCTTCGGCGGATGAGGGGGATGGCGTCGTACTAGGCGTCATTGGCGGAGAGTACAACGACCAACACGCGCCCAGGGGTGGGTTTCGGACAGGACGTGGTCAAAGAGGTCGTGGCCGGAGAGGTCCGCCATTCGTAAAACGCGGCGCACGGGTGTCACGGAAACAGTGACGTATGTAAGGCGCCGGCCCTCTTTTCTTCCGTCGCGAATTCCCGCAGCCAATGATGGGTGCACGTTTTCGATTCTGTCTCGTATCGGATATATCTCGGAAGGGCGAAGGACATGGGCGTTGACGCTCCGGAGCGCATCGCCGTAAGGCCGGATTCCGCCGGCCTGACGGGGGTGCGACTCCACACTCGGATGCCGGTCACGCCGGGCTGGCTCGCCCGGCACGTGGTCCCGGTCGCGCGTGCGCTGAGCGAGCGGGGCGTACCCGGTGTGCGGGTGCGCCGTGGCTGGCTGCACGGGCCGCACGTGGAGGTGCTCGCCCCGGTCGTGGCCGGGGCGCCGGAGGGTGCCGTCGACTGGCCGTCCGTCGCGGCCGGCCTCGACGCGGGCCCGCTCGATCCGAGCCGGGCCCTGACCGAGGAGGCGTATCTCCAGCAGGCCCGGGAGTTCGGGCGGCTGGAAGGGGTGCAGCCGCCGTATCTGCCGTTGCGCGAGCACGGCGCGATCGAGCAGGTCGGCCCGGACGACCCCGCTCTGCGCTCTCGCGAGCCGCGCCTCGACCCTCTGCGTGACGCTGTGTACGGCGCCTTCGCGGCGCCGGTGCTGTCGATGATCGAGGGTATGGCCGCGGAGCCCGGCAGCGCGACGGTGCGCCTCGCGGAGGCGTTCGCCGCGCTCGTCGACACCCACGCTCTCGGCCCGGCCTACGGGGTGTTCTCACCCCGCTCGCACGTGGAGGCGTTCCTCGCCTGGGCGGCGCCGACGAAGGACATGCGCCCCGCCTTCCGAGAACGACTCGCCAAGGACGCGCCCCGCATCCGCGAGGTCGTCGAGCAGCGGCTGAGTGGCGAGGTGTCACCGGCCGCCGCCCAGTGGCGCACCGCGTTCGCGTACTCCGCCGGGGCCCTGGACAGCGCCGTCGCCGCGGGCACCCTCACCCCGGACCTGCTCGACTCCGTCGTCGACGGCGTCGACCGCAGCGAGATGGGCCCGCCCGGGGCGCCGACGGTGGTGCCGCGCGGCGAGCAGCCGGACACCGACTTCCACCGCACCGTGCACGGTTCCGGCGCGATCAGCACCCCGTCGCCGTTCTTCGCCGCGTACCGGCTGCTGACGAACCTCTTCTACCAGCAGCTGCCCCTGCTCACCGTCCCGCCGATGCAGCGCTACTACATGTGCTTCGCGCTCGCCGAGACCGTCGACGAGGTGCTTGGCACCAGCTGGCGGGACCGCCTGAGGTCCGCTGCCCCCCAGTCCGCCGAACCGACGGGAGCCCTGCGATGACCAGCCCCGAGCCCCAGTGGTTCCTGCGCGTCAACCCGCTGCGCAGAAGCCGCCTCGCCGACCCGGAACTACGCCGCCTGCTCGATGAACTCACCCGTGCCGAAGCAGAGTTGGCGAAGGCGGCCGAGATCTGCTCGCAGGAGCTGTACGAACGCATCGGCGCCGTCGAGTCGGACGCCGAGCGCCGCGAGCTGATTGCGCTGCGTCGCGCCATCCACAACGGCCGGGCTCCGCGCAGAACACCGGAGGCACCCACGCCCGCGGTGACGGGCTGGCTGACCGCCTACGAGGAGCGGGAGCGGCTGCGTGCCGCCGTCGTCGAGGGACATCCGGCCGCGTCCGACCGTGAACGGGCCGTCCTGGCACGCCTGCTGGGCGACGACGACCTGCTGCGCTCACTGGCGCTCGTCGCCCCGGAGGTGCATCAGGAGGCCGAGCGTTATCGGGCCGCGGTCGAGGGACCCGGCAAAGTGTCCGCCCGGACCCGCAAGTCCGAACGCGGCCTGATCCAGTACGTGACCCGGGCGATGGTCCGTACGAGCCCGCTCTCCCGGTTCACCGCGGTGGGCATCGCAGAGCCGGCCCCCGCCGGTGACCCCGAGGCGGTACGGCCCGGCGAGGTGCCGTTCACCGGCGCCCAGGCCGTACCGGGCCTGGACCGGGTCATGCTCAACTACGTGCTCGGCGGACTGCCCACCGCCCCCGGGACGGACCTGTCCGAGCTGTGGGTGGGTGTCCCGCCGACCTCCGCGCCGGACCCGGAGGCGGGCAAGCTGTTCTTCCTGAACTTCACCGAGCAGGGCATGCGGCGCCTCGCGCTCCCGCTCGACGGGCCCGTCGGCGACCTGCTCGACGCGCTGTCCATGGGACCGCGCCGGTTCCCGGCCGTCGTCGCGCACGTCGCCGAACGGGCCGGCTGTTCCCCGCAGGACGCCGACCACCGGGTGCGGCAGGCGCTGCGGCAGGGCGTGCTGTGCACGTATCGCCAGTCCGAGGACAGCGCCACGGCCGCCGGCTACGACGACCTGCTCACCGCCGAGATGCCCACCGAGGTACGCGAGACGGCGGACCGGGTCCGTGCGGGCCTGCCCCGCGTGGTGCGGGCACCGGCGGCGCAGCGGGGCGCGGCGCTGGCCGAACTGCGCGCGGACCTCGGCCGGTTCAGCCAGGCGGTCGGCCGCCCGGCCCACATCACCGTCGAGGAGGACTACGTCATGCCGCCGCTGAAGGTGGCGGCAGCCGACTGGCACGCACCGCTGGCCGATGTCGGCCCCGCGGTGGAACTCCTGTCGGTCTTCGACTGGCTGCACGACGTACGGGTCCTGATGACCGCCGCGTTCGTCGAGCGGTTCGGGGCCGGGGCGAACGTGCCGCTGGCCGAGCACGCGGCGCACATCGTCGGCGAGGTCTCCCGACGGGCCGCCGCCATGGCCGCCGTGTACGGACCGCAGGAGCCCGCCGATGCCGCGGCGCTGACCGGCATCGGACCGGACGACGGCTCCCTGGAACGCATGTACCTGCTGCGCCGCGAACTGTCCGAGGAGGTGCACGCGCTCCTCACGAAGACGGCCCAGGCAGGCGAGGATACCCTCGCCCTCACCGCGGCGGACGTGGCCGGCCTGACCCGCTCGCTGCCCGACCGCTTCCGCCAGGACCCGCTGATCTACGGGGTGCTGCTCCAGCAGGCCGGCGACCGGCTCGTCCTCAACGACGGCCTGCCAGGACACGGAATGCTGTACGCGCGGTTCCTGGAGGCCGACCGCCGCCAGGGCGGCGAGGCCCTGCCCCGCCTGGCCGCCCACCTCAACCGTTTCTACGGCCATGACGGCGCCCGCGTCACCGAGGACCTCGGTCTGCACCGCCTCAACGTCAACGCGCACACGCCGATCCTGCCGGGCGGCCTCACCCCCGAGGACTGGTTCGCGCTGCGCCTGGCGCACGACCCGGAGACGGACACGCTGCGCGTGGAGGACGCGGACGGCGCGCCCCTGCGGGTCCTGCCCCTGGGCACCGGTCACCCCGGCCTTTTCCCGCCGCCGCTGTCGGTGGCCTCCGGCCTGGTGATCAGCGGCCGGCTCTTCAACAGCCTCCCCAACTCCTGGCATGCGGCCACCCCTTGGGACAACCGGGAGACCCGGGTCGCGCCGCGCATGGCGGTCGGCGACGTCATCATCGGCCGCCGCCGCTGGTACGGCGGGGCCGAACTGGACGCAGCCGTGGCCGCCGGCCCCGACGAACACGAGCGGCTGCTCGCCCTGACGGCCTGGCGGGCCCGGCACGGGGTCCCGGAGGAAGTTGTCATCAAGTCCACGCCCGACGACGAGGGCCCGCTGTCGGTCGGCGCCCCGGACGTCCAGTCCAAGCGGCTCCAGCAGAAGCCGCAGTACGTCGACCTGTCCAGCGCCCTGGCCGTACGGGTCCTGCCGCGGATGCTGGAGCGGCGCGGGGAGGGCGCGGGCTACCTGGAGGAGGCACTGCCCGGCGTCACCGACGGCACGCACGCCACGGAATGGGTGCTCGAGGTCGGGCGAGGGCCCGGCGGCCGGTTCACGTACGACCCGGCGAACAACACGAAAGCGGAAGGAGGGCGGTCATGACGGTGACCGACGTGGACACCAGCGTCGCGACAGGGACAGGGACAGCGGCTCCGGCCACAGGTCCACTGCTGCGGACCCGGCCCGGTCTGCACTACGCACCGGTTCCCGGCGGCGTCTACTTCAGCGGGACGCGTGGGCAGTTCGTACTGCGCGGCTCGGACATCCTGTACGCGGTGGCCGACGGCTGTGTGCCGCTCCTGGAGGCCGGTACGACGGAGGACTCGCTGGTCGCCGGGTTCGGCACGGAGCGGGCCCGCCCGGCCGTACGACACCTGGTCGCCAAGCTCCGGGAGAACGGTCTGCTGCTCGACCTGGCCGCGTTCACCGAGCCGGAGCCCCCGCCCGAGCTGCGCGCCCGCCACGCCGACACCCTGGCCCGTCTGGCCGCCCGCCTCGACGACCCGTACGCGGCGTTCGCCCGCCTGCGCAGCACACGCGTGGAACTGCGCGGCCCGGCCACGGCGACGACCCCCGCCCAGCGCGGCCTGCGCCGGGCCGGGGTGACCCACGTGACGTCGACGTCCACGCCTACGGGCGACGCCTCGGCACCCGTCGTGCCGCCGGGCCTGATCCCCGTCTGCGACCCGGCGATGTATGCGGACGCGGCGTTGATTCCCGCCGGCGACCCGGCGGTGTACGCGGAAGCAACCACGATTCCCGCCGGCGATCCGGCGGTGTGCGATACCGATGCCTTGATTCCCGTCGGCGGTCCGGCGGTGAGTGGCACGGAGGCCGTGATTCCCGCCGGCGACCCGGCGGTGCAGGTGGATGCGGCCTTGATTCCCGCCGGCGACCCGGCGGTGCGCGGTACCGAGGCCGTGATTCCCCTCGGCGATCCGGCCGCGGCGGACTCCCGTGCCCCGCGAGCCGTCATCGAGTTCCTGTCCGGTGACGAGACCTGGGTCGAGCAGGCGGGGACGGTGCACGTGCCTGTGCTGCTCGGACCCGGGGTCGGGCTCGTCGGGCCCGTCGGTGTGGGGCCCGACGTCTGGACCGTCTTCCGGGACCGTGCCCTCGCCTGGGCGGAGGCCGAGCGTGTCGAGCCCGCCGTCGGGCCGGTCGCCCACTCCCTCGCGGCGGCCCTCGCCGCGCAGCTCCTGACCGACACCCTCACGGGTGTCGCGGAGCCCGGTGAGGCCCATGTCGTGCACGGGCCGGACCTGACCGCCGACCGCGTGACCGTCATGGGCGCCCCCGTGACCGAAGCGGTCGCCGTCAGGCTCGACGACGCTCCCGCCGAGTCGCTGCCCGAAGGGGAGGACGCGCTCGCCGCGGCCGGAGCCGTCACCGCCCGCTGGACCGGCCTGTTCGCCACGACGCAGGGCGAGCACCTGCCGCAGATGCCCCTCGCCCTGCGCGCGGCGGAGCACCGCGCGGACCGTACGGGCACCGTCACCGCCTGGGCCGGACACCAGGAGACGGCGACCATCGCCATCGCCCTGGCCGCCCTCCGCGCCCGCCTCCCCGAGGCGCCCGGCGTCACGGCCGCGGGACTCACGCGCGAACACTGGCTCATGGACGGCGCCCTGCGGCAACTCGCCGAATGGGCAGACCAGTTGCGGCCTGCCGTAGGCGACGAGCCCCCGCTGCACGCCGAGGGCGAACGCATCCTCGCCGACCTGCGCACGCACCTCGCCCCGGCCGAGCCCGCGTTCACTCTCACCCGGGCCGACGGAGTCGACTGGCTGCTCGCCGAGGTCACCCTCGACGGGCAGCGGCTGGGGGCCGGCTGGGGCCCGACCCCCGCCGACGCGACGTACGCCGGACTGTCCACGGCCCTCGCCGCGGCCCAGACCGCCGGCGCGGTCGACCCGCTCTCCACCGACGCCCTGCTGACCACCGACACCGCCACGCGCACCGCACTGAGGAAGCAGCTCACCGCGCTCGCCGACTACGAGGGGCACGCCCGCCGTTCGGATCCCGTACTCGGTGAACTCCCCTTCTGGTACGGCCCCGTGATCGCCCTCCCGACTCAGGAGCCCGCCGATGCCGACGACTGACCTGACCACGAAGGACCTGGTGCGTCCCGGCCCCGCACTGCCCACCACGGCCCACGGCGACTGGCTACCCGCCCTCGCCCCGCTGGCCCGCGCCACCGGCGCCGCCGTCTCGGTCAACCTCGGCTGGGACCTCACCTGGGAACGCGCCCACATCGACGCGGCGGACGGCGGCCCACACCTCTCGGTGCGGGTGTACGACGACGAGGTCATGGTCGGCCCGCTGTGGGTCCCTGGCACCGACTCCGGCTGTGCCGCCTGCGCCGAGGTGCGCGAGCGCACCGTTCTCGACCACCCGCTCGTGGGCGACCTCACCCAGGCCACCCGCGTCCCGGCCGCCCCCGCGCCACTGCTGCCCGAACTGCTGCGGACCGCCCTGGAGCACCTGGCGGACCACCCCCTCGCGCCGGGCGAGGCGTACTCGGTGGCCGTGCGCGGCACCCGGCGCCACCGCATCGCCCGCAGCTTCCACTGCCCGGTGTGCGGCCCGGCGGCCCAGGACCTGGTCAGCGGCACCGAGCCCCCGGCCCCGCGTCCCCTCCGCTCCCACCCCGCCGCCCCCGGCGACGCCACCCGCACCGCCGCGAGCCGCCTCGTCGTGCCCGGCTTCCTGAGGGACAGGCTCCTCGACGACCGTTTCGGCCCGGTCCGCGCGATCCTGCGCGAGTCCCACGCCCCGTTCGCGATGAGCATGGCCGTCGTCGCGGACGCCCCGGCGATGGGCCACGGCAGGGCACGTACCTTCGAGGAGACCGAACCGGTCGCCATCCTGGAGGCGTACGAACGCCTGGGCGGATACCCGTACGACATCCCTCTCGTGACACACCGGTCGTATCGCGAAGTCGCCGGCCACGCCGTCGATCCGGGCACCCTCGGCCGCTACACCGCCGAGCAGCTCGCCCACCCCACCAGCCGGGCCACCCCCTTCACGGCGGACACCTCGATGGACTGGGCCTGGGGCCACGACCTCGCCGACGGCAGCCCGCTGCTCGTCCCGGCGGACCACGCCTTCTACCAGTACGAGTACGCCTTCCGCAGGGACCGTCGCGCGGCGCGTGTCGCCGGGGCTGCGAACCGGCGCCACTACTTCTTCGACTGCTCCAGCGGCTGCGCGGTCGGGGCCAACTACGAAGAGGCCGCGCTGCACTCGCTCTTCGAACTCGCCGAGCGAGACGCGTTCCTGACCTCCTGGTACCGGGCCGCACCGCTCCCGCACATCCCCGTCTCCACCCTCACCGACCCCACCAGCCGCGCCATGATCGAGTTGATCCGCTCCCGTGGCTTCGACGTCCATCTCCTCGTCGCCACCCGCGACATCGCCCTGCCGGTGGTGTGGGTCATCGCCGTCAACGAGAAGAACCCCTTCCCGGCGACCTTCTCCTCGGCCGGCTCTGGGGCCGACCCCCAGTCCGCGATCCGGGGCGCCCTGCGCGAGGTCGCCCAGCTGGTGACCAACCCGGTCGACTGGACCCGCGAGCAGGTCGAGCCGATGGTCGAGAACCCGTGGCTGGTCGAGGAACTGGAGGACCACGTACGGTTCTCCTCGCTGCCCGAGACCCGTGACCGCGCCCTCGCCGGACTCGGCGGGCCCCCGGTCACCCTGGAGGAGGCGTTCCCCGACTGGCCCGGCCGGCTCGAACGCGCCGCGGGCGGCGATGTGCGCGGCGCCCTCCAGTACATCGCCTCGCTCTTCGCCGACGCGGGCCTCGACCGCATCGTCGTCGTCGACCAGACCAGCCGCGAGCACGCCGATGCGGGCATCGCGGTCGCCCGTGCCGTAGTCCCCGGCATCGTGCCGATGTGCTTCGGCCACGCCCAGCAGCGCCTGGACGGACTGCCCCGCCTCCAAGCCGCCCTGCGCGGCACGGACCAGGAGCACCGGGCGATCCCCTACGACCCCCACCCGTTCCCGTGACCGCCCCGGCCACGGAGTGGACCCGCCGTGCCCCGGTCGACCTGCCGGGGCCCGAGGGCGACAACAGCATCGCTCGCGAGCCGCTCTGGTACGCCTACGGCACAGGCGACGCCCGCCCCGAACCACCGCCGTGGACCTGGCAGGAGACACCCCCACCGGACACCCACGTGCCCCCCGCACCGCCGCGCCCGGAGGGCCCGAGCACCGCTCTCCCCCTGGGCACCACGGAACGCCTCTCCGCCCTCCCGTATCCGGGAATCCCGGCGTACGGGCCCGGTGCGGCGGCGGACCCGGACGCCCTGCCGCACGCGCTGACTGCGACCTTCGCGCCCCTGCGCCGCGAACCGGAGAACCCGTACAACGAACACCGCGCCTATGCCTCACCGCGCTGCCTCTTCCCCGTCCACGCCTTCACGAGCGGCGACTTTGCCGCCTGGCGGCTCCTGGAACCGACACGGCACGCTCTCACCGGCCACGGCACCGACTCGCCCACCCGCATTGCCCTCACCGGCCGCTACACCGCGATCCCGCCCGCGTACCAGTGGTTCCGCGGGTCGCTGGTCGCCATCGAACTCGGCATGGTGCTACGGGCCTTGAGCCTCGGCCTGGAACTCTTCGGGGTGCCCGCGAGGCTCACCCTGCCCGGCGACGCCGGCGCGCACGCACTGCTGCGCGAGATGGGCATCGACCGCACCTGGGAGTGGTCGCTGCCGTGGCTGATCGACACGGGCGAGCCCCGGGCCGGTGGCCGCACGGCCGGGGCGGCCGCGGCCGAACCGCCGGTTCCGGACGGTGACCCAGCGCTGGCGGACGTCATCCGCGTCAACAGGAGTCAGACGTACGGGACTTCAGCCACACCGCTCACAACGGCCGTGCCGGCCGGCCTGCCCGCGCACGGGGTCGCGCCCGACTGGGCCGAACTCCTGTGGCGGCGCCACTCCGGCCGGATGCCGCGCGCCCTGCATGGCATGGACTCGGCACCACACCGCGCCCCCCTTCCGGCCGGCGACCTGGAGGCGGCGCTCGCCTGGCTCCGCGTCCCTCCGCCGCACCCGGCGCTGGCCGCCGCCTTCGACGCCGTCACGGTGACCGCCGTGGCCCAGCACATCGACGGGTACACGGCGGGAGTCCACCGCGTCCACGACGGAGCTGCCCACCTCGTGCGGGCCGACCGGACCGCTCCCGCCGGCCTGGAGGCGAACTACGGATACGGCCTGTCACCCGTCAACGGCTGCGGCATCGCCAAGGCTCCCCTCACGGTCTTCTTCTCCGTACGCCCCCGCGAGTTGTTCGCCCGTTTCGGCGCCACCGGCTGGGGCGCCGCCCAGCACGCCTGCGGCTGGGCCGTCCACGGACTGTGCCTCGCCGCAGCGGCCGCAGGGCTCTTCGCCCGGCCTGTACGAGCGTTCAAGGAGATCCCGACCAAGGAGGTCATCGAACTCGGCGAGGACGAGACGATCGTCCTGTCGGCGGTGGTGGGGGTGGCGCGCGAAACGGGCGGCGCCGTGCTCGACCTGCGGCTGTGAACAGCGTTCCCTGCCCTCGAACGACCAAAAACCAAAGGAAATCCACATGGCAGCCACCACGACACCCCGCCGCTGGAGCGCCTGGCACCTTCACCTGGCCACGACCGCCCGCAGCGCACATGACCGCGTCCTCACCGATGTCATCGGTCCCACGGTCCGTGAACTTCCGCCCGGCACCGAGTGGTTCTTCATCCGCTACTGGCAGTCAGGGCCTCATCTGCGCCTACGCATACGGGACTTGACTCCCGCCGTGTACGCGCACGTCGAAACGGTCCTACGCGACCGGCTCACCGAGGCGGGCCAACTCCAGCCAGGAGAAACGCCCATGGCCCCGGAGGCGTACCAGGCGAGCGCCGCCCGCCTCGCCGCCGCGGGGGAGACCGGCGTCAACGCCACCGTCCAAGCACTGCTCCCGCCCGGAGTCCACCGCGCCGACTACGACCCCGAGCACGAGCGCTACGGCGGCCGGGCCCTCATGCCCGCCGCCGAGTCGCTCTTCCACCTCTCCAGCGAACTCGTCCTGCGTCTCACCCCCACCACCACCGAAGAGGCCAGGCGGGCACGGCTCGCCCTGCGCGGCACGCTCTCCGCGGCCGTCGCCCTCGGCGGCCCGGCCGAACGCGCCCACTACTTCGCGCGCGGCCTGGACGCCTGGCGGGCCTGGGCGTCCGACGCCGGCCACCCGGCCGACGTCCTCGACCGCATCACCCACGTCGGCCAGGACCCGGCCACGGTGAGCGTCACGCCCGACGCGCACGGCCCGTTCGCAGCCTGGTACGAGGCCCTGGCAGCCCACACCGTGGACATCCGGCGCGACTCGCCGACCCACCCCGGCATGATCCTCTTCTCCCACGCCCACATGCTCCACAACCGCCTGGGCCTGAGCCTGCTGGAGGAGCTGCGCACCTACGCGTGGCTCTCCCATGTCTTCCCGGTGACGACACCGGAGACGCCCCTGGTACCCGTCGGCTGACCCCGACCCGCAGCACCGCGGGTGCCCTCCCCAGAGGCCCGGCCGGACTCCCCCTTCCGGCCGGGCCTCTTCTTGCCCCGGCGCCCATGGGGGAGGGCCGACGCCGACCGGAACCGCCACACACGGCCCGGGCAGTCGGCGCCGTACGTACGTCATGAGAATCACGGTCCCGTCCCAGATCACTTCTGGAGGCACGCCGAAGTCCCGGGCATCCACGTCAAGTACCCGTGCCGGGCACCCCTGCCAGGCGACCGCTGCGGGCACCCCCGCCTGGCGTCCTGTGCGGGCACCCACACCAAGCGACCGCTGCGGGCAACCACGCCAAGGGGGCCTCACCCAGAGGCCCCCTCGATGCGTTCGGTTCTCTCGCGCGGCTGCTCGTTACTCCGGCCGCGGATCCCAGCGGAAGCTGCGCACCGCGATCAGGGCGCCGATGACACCCCAGACGGCGAGCACCGCCAGCTCCTTCCACTGGAAGCCCGGGTCGTTCCTGAACGGCGCCATCATGGCGTCGTTGAACGGCTTCACCGGCAGCAGCCCGGCGATCTTGTTCAGCGTGTCCGCGTGGATCGGGAAGTAGCTGCCGGAGATGAACACCAGCGGGAACTGGATGAACTGCACGACCGCGGGCGCCGCCTCGGAGTTGCGGATGAGCGAGGCGACCCCGACGCCGAGCGCGCAGAAGCTGGCCGCGCCGAGGACCAGGGTGAGCGCGAGGGCGGCCCAGCCGGTGGGCAGCGCCACGCCGTACAGGTTCCCGATGCCGATCACCAGCGCCACGTCGACGACGCTCACGACCACGCAGTGCACCAGCAGGCCCGCGAAGTACACCCAGGCGGGCAGCGGGGTCGCGTGCAGCCGCTTGAGGACGCCGGTCTGCCGGCGCATGGCGAGCACGATCGCCAACTGGCCGTAGCAGGCGCCCAGTACGGACACCGCCGCGATCGTCGGCGTGTAGTACTGCATGCCGCTCAGGCCGAAGAAGAACTCCTCGCCCTCGCCGCCGCCGAACACGGCACCGAAGATCGAGATGATCACGATCGGCAGCACGAAGGTGAACACCATCGACTGCGGGTTGCGCCAGAACGACAGCTGCTCGTATCGGATCTGATGGAAGAGCAGGGCGAACGACCCTCGCTCGTCCGGCCGTTCGCGGCCGGGGCGGTCGCGGCGCCGGTCGGTCGCGGTGGTCGTGGGGGGCAGGGTGCTGGTCATCGGCGGCTCCGTCCGGATCGGAGACCTCGGCGCTGCCGCCCGGTGGACGGGGTCGAGGCGTCCTGCTGTACGTACGAACTGGTCAGCCCGAGGTAGACGTCCTCCAGGGTCGGTGCCTCGACGGTGAGCCGCTCCAGCGGCGTCCCCCGGTCGAGGGCCCAGGAGGTGAGCCGGTGCAGGGCTGCGGTCGGTTCCTTCGCCTCGGCGGTGACGAGACCGTCCTCGGCGTCGGTGACCGGGATCGGCACGTCGGCGATCGAGGCGCCGGACGGCAGCACGAACCGGATCCGGGCGAGCGCGCTGTCCCGCCCGCCGAGCGTGTCCGGGGTGCCCGAGGCGACGATCTCTCCGCCCGCGATGACGGCGACGGAGTCTGCGAGCGCCTGCGCCTCGTCCATGTAGTGCGTGGTCAGCAGGATGGTCGTACCGGCGTCGCGCAGATTCCGCACGACCTCCCAGGCGCCGCGCCGCGCTCCCGGGTCGAAGCCGGTGGTCGGCTCGTCCAGGAACAGCAGCCGGGGATCCCCGACCATGCCCAGGGCGAGATCGAGGCGCCGCTTCTGCCCACCGGACAGGTCCTTGACCTTCGCGCTCCGCTTCTCTTCCAGGCCCACGAGGTCGATGACCTCGTCGACGTCGCGCGGGGCCGGGTAGTAGCCCGCGTTGCGGGCGACGGTCTCCCGCACCGACAGATACGGCTCGACGGCGATGTCCTGCAGTACGAGCCCGATCTGCCCGCGCAGCCACCGCCCGTCGGCCTTGTCGCCGGGGTCGCGGCCGAGGACGCGGACTTCGCCGCCGTCCCGCTTCCGGAAGCCCTCCAGGATCTCCATGGTGGTGGTCTTGCCGGCGCCGTTCGGTCCGAGCAGGGCGAAGATCTCCCCCTCCTCGACGGTGAAGTCCACACCGCGCACGGCCTCGTGGTCCCCGTACTTCTTGAGCAGGCCCTCGACGGCCACCGCGGTCACCGCGGGCGCTCCACTCGTCGTTCCCGTGTCACGGGCTGCCTCCAGGATGTGTGCGTAACGGGCTGTGTCCGTAGGGAAGTTACGGCCGTCCGACGGTGCCGCAGGAGGGGCGACGGGCGGATCGATGACGTCCGTCACGCAAGCGGCGACAGTTGTCAGCCCTCACCGGGCAGGGCGTTGCCGTGCCGCTGCACGCCGCACATGCTCGGCTCACGACCGATGACAGTGCGCCCACGTCGTGCACACATCGTGGCGGTGTACGGACGTGACGGCGAAGACGCGAAAGGCGGTCCCAGACGTGCAGGTGGGCCAGTTGGGCAAGTTGGGCGGGGAAGACGGAGCCGAGCCGCGACCCCGGGATCCGGAGCAGCCGAACATCGCCGTCATCGGCGCGGGCATCGGTGGACTGACGCTCGCGGGCGCGCTGACCGCGGCCGACACGCCGTACGTGGTGTACGAGCAGACCCGCGAGCTGGCCGAGGTCGGCGCGGGCGTCCAGCTGTCGCCCAACGCGATTCGCCCTCTGCTGCGTCTGGGCCTCGGTACGGCTCTGGAGGAGCACGCGGTACGCATCGAGGCGATGGAGGTACGCGGCTGGAACGGACGCCCCATCGCGCGCACACCACTCGGCACGGAGTGCGAGCGCATGTTCGCGGCGCCGTATCTGACGATCCACAGGGCGCACCTGCAGGAGGCCCTGCTCTCCCTGATCGACCGGAACAGCCTCGGCCTCGGCCGACGGCTGAGCGCGGCGGAGGAACGGCCGGACGGCGAGGGAGTGCGGCTCACCTTCGGCGACGGCACGGTCCGCGAGGCCGACGTGGTGATCGGCGCGGACGGCATCCACTCCACGGTTCGCGAGACGCTGCGCCGCGACGAGCCGGTCTTCTCCGGCCTGGGAATCTACCGCGGCCTGGTTCCCGTGGACGCGCTGCCGCCCGCGGCCCGCGAACGCCTGGTGCGCCTGTGGCTGGGGCCTGGCGGCCACTTCGTCTGCTACCCCGTCGCATCAGGCGCGTACCTCAGCTACGCCGCGACCGTGCCGCTGACCACCGGTACCCCACCGCGCGAATCCTGGTCCCGGGCGGGCGACCCCGACGAATTGCGCGCGGTCTTCGGCACCTGGACCGGGCTCGTCGCGGACGTCGTCGCCGCGGTCGAGTCGACCCACCAGTGGGCACTGCACGACCGCCCATCCCTGCGCACCTGGTCCACGGACCGCATCACCCTGCTCGGCGACGCGGCCCACCCCATGCTCCCGTTCATGGCACAGGGAGCCAACCAGGCCATCGAGGACGCGATGGACCTGGCCGCGCTTCTGGCCGGAGCCCCGCTGCCCGCGATCGCGGAGCGACTGGCTCGCTACGAGGCGCTGCGCATCCCCCGCACCGCCGAGATCCAGCGCGGTTCCCGCGGCAACGCCGGCGTCCTCCACCTCCCTGACGGCCCCGCGCAGCGCCGCCGGGACGCCCAGATGGCGGTCCACGCGGCGCTCCGCGACCGCACGCCGCTCTACGCGCATGAAACGGGCCGCAGTGTTGTGCCGGCGGGTGCCAACGCGCTGATTTCAGCCGGGAGTTGACGGAACGGGTGCCGGTGCCGTCGGGCGCAGCAGAGACCTCTTCGCTTTGAGTCTCTGTTGTCCCCTCTCCCTACTGCACCACCAGCCCGCAAATCCCAGGGCAACCTGGCTGGACCGGCCCCTCGCTTTCCAGGCGGGCCGGCGTCCCGACCGTGACGCCGAACTCTCCCAACGACCTCCAGAAACCACTCAGGGGCCTGATCCACTCACTGGATCAGGCCCCTGACCTGGTACTTCACTGTCGGGGTGGCGGGATTTGAACCCACGACCTCTTCGTCCCGAACGAAGCGCGCTGCCAAGCTGCGCTACACCCCGGTGTCGCTTTGAGCAGGCCACCTCAAGTGGGCTGTGTCGTGGCGACGTCGTTTACTTTAGCCCACCGGTGGCTGGAGGCGAAATCCGGTTTTCGAGGGTCTGCGGCGTGGGCCCGGGCGGATGTGGTCGACGGCGATGAGGAGAAGGGCGAGGGTGTAACAGGTGAGGGTGAGGATGGTGGCGTTGCTGAGGGCTCCGATGTAGCCGTGGTGAGTTGGGTCCAGGAAGGAGTACGGGGAGCCGGTCGGGTCATTCGGCGGGAGGAGGGCGCCGTGGGCCATGGTGAAGGTCAGGTGTGCGACGAGGAAGAGGAGCCAGACCGCCGCGTGGTGTGGGCGTAGTGGGGCGGGGCGGGTCAGCAGGAGCCAGTCCAGTGCTGCCGCGAGAGGGAGCGCCGTGTGGAGGAGCTGGTTCGAGAGGGCCTGCCAGCCGGTGAGCGGGTCGACGCCGCCGGCCGGCGAGCCGTTCGCGAGGATCACGTGGTGGAACACGCCCGCGGCAGTGACGTACAACAGTGTGCCGGTGGTGAGCGATGGCGGGAGTGGGCGGCGGGCCGTCCATGCGCGCCCGGAGGAGAGGGCGAACACCGCCGCCGCCAGGATGCCGCTCTGGATCGTGAAGTGGGTCAGTGCTCGTAGCGGGCTGCCCGCGAACAGCGTGATCGTGACGCCCGCCGCCGCCGTCAACGCGATGAGTGCGCGGGAGGCGGCGGCCAGGGGGCGGCGTACTCGCGGTAGCACCGCATACGCCGGGACCACGGGGACCTTGGTGGCGGCTGCCTCGGCGGCTATGCGGGGGATGTCCGGCATGTCCGCAGGTATGGGCGCCGGTATGCGGGCCGGCATGAGGGCGGTCATGCCCTCACGCTAAGTTCGCCGGATAAAAGGGGCGATGTGGGTTGAACCAGCCGAGGGAGGCTCCCTCAATCCACCAATTCCGTTACCCCTTTTACTCCCTCCCCGTAAGCGTCAGCAACGTCGCCTCCGGCGGGCATGCGAACCGTACCGGCGTATAGCGGTTCGTGCCGCAGCCCGCCGAGACGTGCAGGTACGCCGTCCGCCCGGCGGACGTATGCGTGGACAGGCCCTTCACCCGGTCCGTGTCCAGGTCGCAGTTGGTGACGAAGGCGCCGTAGAAGGGGAGGCAGAGCTGGCCGCCGTGGGTGTGGCCGGCCAGGGTCAGGGGGTAGCCGTCCGCGGTGAAGGCGTCGAGGACACGCAGGTACGGGGCGTGCACGATGCCCATCGAGAAGTCGGCCGAGTCGGAGGGGCCGCCGGCCACGCGCGCGTACCGGTCGCGCTTGATGTGCGGGTCGTCGAGGCCGGTCAGCTCGATCTCCAGACCGTCGATCTTCAACGAACCCCGGACATTCGTCAGGTTCAGCCAGCCCGCCGAGTCGAACCCGTCGCGCAGGTCCTCCCACGGGTTGTGGATCGCGCCGACGACGGGCGCGTTGCCGTTCAGCCCGTGTCGTCCCTGCGCCTTCTCGAACAAGTAGCGGGCGGGGTTGCGGAGTTTGGGCCCGTAGTAGTCGTTCGAGCCGAAGACGTACGCGCCCGGGAACTCCATCAGTGGCCCCAGCGCGTCCAGTACCTCCGGCACGCCCTCCGGGTCGGACAGGTTGTCGCCGGTGTTGATGACGAAGTCGGGGCGCAGCCCGGCCAGCCAGCGCAGCCAGCGCTGCTTCTTGCGCTGGCCGCTCACCATGTGGATGTCGGAGACCTGGAGGACGCGGAGCGGGCGCATCCCGGGCGGCAGCACCGGGACCGTCACTCGCCGCAGCCGGAAGGAACGGGCCTCGAAACCCACTGAGTAGAGCAGACCGGCGGCGCCGGCCGCCGTGATTCCCAGGGGTACTCCGTATCGCGCGCGCATACGCCCATCGTGTCAGACGACCCGTATGCACGAAGCCGCACGGCACGCCTTGGGCAACCGAAGGCGTGCCGTGGGAAATCAACAGGCCGTTGTCGGACCACACCTGCGACAATCGACCCCATGACCAAGCTCAAGTCGAAGCTGCAGGAAGACCTCAACGCCGCGATCAAGGAGCGCGACGAGCTCCGCTCCTCGACGCTCCGGCTGACCCTCGCCGCGATCACGAAGGAGGAGGTCGCGGGCAAGGAGAAGCGCGAGCTCTCCGACGAGGAGATCACGAAGGTGATCACCCGTGAGGCGAAGAAGCGCCGCGAAGCCGCCGAGGCTTTCGCGCAGGGCGGTCGCGCCGAGTCGGCCGAGCGGGAGAAGGCGGAGGGCGAGGTTCTCGCCGAGTACCTGCCCAAGCAGCTGTCCGACGACGAGCTCCAGCAGATCGTCGCCCAGGCGGTCGAGGAGGCGAAGGCGGCCGGCGCCGAGGGCCCGCGCGCCATGGGCCAGGTCATGAAGATCGTGAACCCGAAGGTGGCGGGCCTGGCCGAGGGCGGCCGCGTCGCCGCGCTGGTCAAGAAGCAGCTCGCGGGCTGAGGCCCGAGGCCTGCACGGCCATACACGGATACGACGGTGGGGGCGCCCCTTGCTCCAAGGGGCGCCCCCACCGTCGTAGAACCAAAGGGAGTTACGGAACCAGGGGCTTACGGGAAGCGCCCGCCGTTGCCATTCCCTCCGTTGCTCTGCCCTTGGATGAAGCCCTCCGGGATCGAGAAGGACGGGTCGGGGATGGGGATGTCACCGATGCCGCCGTTGTCGTTCCCGCCGTTCCCGTTTCCGGGGTCGTCGCCGTTGTCATCGTCGTCCCGGTCCCGGTCCCTGTCCTCGGGAGGGGCGTCGGGGATGTTGACGAGGTTGAAGCCGGGGGATTCCTTGCCCTCGAGGGCGCCGGTCATGGCGTCCTTCCAGATCGGGCCGGGCACCTGGCCGCCATAGACCTTCTCGTGCCAGACGCCGCCGATCGTGATGTTCGACATCTTGACGGCCTGGGTGGCGCTGCCGACCCAGACGGCGCCGGACATGTTCGGCGTGTAGCCGACGAACCAGGCGTTCCTGCGCTCGTCGGTCGTACCCGTCTTACCCGCGTTGGCACGGTCGGTGAGGCCGGCCTGCTGTCCCGTACCGGAGTCGACCACGCCGCTCAGCAGCGTGTTGATGGTGTCCGCTGTGGTCTCGGACATCGCCCGGCTGCAGGTCGACTTGGGCACCTGAAGCGACTTGGTCTGGCCGCCTATCCTCCGGTCGATCGACTCGATGGCGATCGGTGTGCAGTACGTACCGCGGTTGGCGAAGGTCGCGTACGCGCTCGCCATCGTCAGCGGGGAGATACCGGTGGAGCCGAGGGTGAGGGAGGACGGCACGATGGGCAGCTTCTTGCCGTTGCCCTGCACCACGCCCAGCTTGTCGAGGGTCTTGGACACCGGGCACATGCCGATGTCCTCGAGCATCTGCACGAAGTAGGTGTTGACGGATTTCGCCATCGCCTCCTTCAGGCGGTACGGGCCCACCTCGGACTCGTCCTCGTTCTCCACCTTGGCGCCGTCAGTGTTCCGCCACGGACTCCCATCACAGGTCTGCACCGTCTCCGGGTACGGCATCTCGTACGGCGCCGGGTACTCCTGGATCGGCGGGGTGCCCTCCTCGAGGGCGGCCGCGGCCAGGAACGGCTTGAAGGTCGAACCGGTCGGGAAGCCGAAGTTCGAGCCGCCCATGCTCTTTTCGACCGAGTAGTTGATCTCGGTTTCGTTCTTGCCGTAGCCGTACGGCTTCGACTGGCCCATGCCGAGGATCTTGCCGGTGCCCGGCTCGACCAGCGTGGTCGCCGTGGCGACCTTGTCCGACTGCTTGACGTGGCTCTTGATCGAAGCCTGCACCGAGTCCTGTGCCTGCGGGTCGAGCGTCGTACGGATCGTCAGGCCGCCCTGGTTCCAAACCTTCGCTCGGGCTTTCTTGGTCTTGCCGAAGACCTGGTCGTTGAGCACCAGTTCGCGTACGTAGTCACAGAAGAAGGCCGAGCCCTTGACCGCCGTAATACACCCGTTGTTCGGCTTGCTGACCTTCAGCCCGAGTGGCTTCTCCTTGGCCGCGTCGGCCTCCGCCTGGGAGACGTTGCCCAGGTCGGCCATGCGCTGGAGCACCACATTGCGCCGCTGTATCGCCTCTTGTTCGTCGCTGACCGGGTCGTAGCGGGTCGGTGACTGGACGATGCCGGCGAGCAGCGCGGCCTGCTCCAGCTTCAGGTCCTTGGCGGACGTGGAGAAGTAGCGCTGGGACGCGGCCTCGACACCGTAGGCCTGCTGGCCGAAGAACGTGATGTTCAGGTAGTTCTCGAGGATCTTCTTCTTGCCCAGCTCTTCCTCGACCTGGATCGCGTACTTCAGTTCCTTGATCTTGCGGCCGAGGGTCTGCTGCGTGGCCTGGGCGACAAGCGTCGGGTCGTCGCCGGCCTCCTCCACAAAGACGTTCTTCACGTACTGCTGCGTGAGCGTGGAGGCGCCCTGGGCCACTTCGCCGCTCTGCGCGTTCCGGTTGAGCGCGCGCAGGACGCCCTTGAGGTCCACCGCGCCGTGCTTGTAGAAGCGGGAGTCCTCGATCGCGACGATCGCCTGCTGCATGTACGGCGAGATGTCCTTGAGTTCGACCACGGTGCGGTCGCGCGAGTAGACCGTGGCGATCTGCCCGCCCTGGTTGTCCAGGATCGTGGTGCGCTGACTCAGCGGCGGACGCTTGAGGTTGGCGGGGATCTCGTCGAAACCCTCGACCGAGCCCTTGGCCGCCAGCCCCAGCGCGCCGGCCGCGGGCAGCGCGATGCCCGCCGCGACGGCTCCCGCGAGCACGCTGACACCTAGGAACTTGGCGGCCTGCTGAATCGGAGACAGGCCGCCACCCGAGCGTTTGTTTGCCATGAGGGCAGCCTACGTTCTCATTCGCCGGACACGCGTATAGGCCTTGGCCTAAGCTGCTCACAACTGTCACAGCAGCAGGGCTACGTATCAATACGGCTGGCGACCCCGAATCGTTCCAGTCGTTTCCCAACTTTTTTGTTGGGCTCGTGCCCGAATCCGCCTCATGTGTCACTTGGCGTCCGTTGTGACGCAGCTCAACTGTCCTGGTTTGCCGGGAAGGTTACGTATGCCGTCGGCTCACTCCGTTGGGTGATCTGTCGCGTACCCATAGTCCATTCGGGCCATTCAAGATTGGGCCCGCAGGGGCTGGTTGACTGTGCCCACCTTCCGTAACGTCCTCAACTGGCGGCGGTGAATATGCCGCTGCCGCCGTGGGGGAGCCTCGATTCGGGAGAGGACGGCGCCGGTATGGGCTGGGTAACCGACTGGAGTGCGCAGGCGGCCTGTCGCACTACCGATCCGGACGAACTGTTCGTTCAAGGAGCAGCGCAGAACAGGGCGAAGGCAGTGTGCACCGGATGTCCGGTGCGCACGGAATGTCTGGCCGATGCGCTGGACAATCGCGTCGAGTTCGGCGTGTGGGGAGGGATGACGGAGCGGGAGCGCCGCGCACTGCTGCGCAGGCGGCCAACCGTCACCTCCTGGCGCAGGCTGCTCGAGACAGCGCGTACGGAATACGAGCGGGGGGCGGGCATTCTGCCCCTCGACGAGGAAGAGGTGTACGAGCACTACGCGGCGGTGGGCTGACCGCTCGCCGCGGTCACGTCACACGAACCGCCGCGGTCGCGCGCACCTACAAGCACCGTACACAGCCGTATACGACTGCTGTACGGGCCGTATACGACGCTGTCTGCGACCAGGGCCGCGCGGTCCCGTACGCAGCAGGGGGCCACGCGACCCCGAGAGGCTCACGCAGCTCCGGCCGGCTACACACCGGCCGCGAGCCGGTCCCCGATGTCCCGCAGGCCGGCGAGGTCGTGCACATCGCCGGGCAACGCGGCCACTTCTGCCACCGCCACCTCGGGGTGGAGCGAGGTGAAGCGGTCACGCGTGCGCTGCTCGCGGAAGAGCAGCCGCATGCGCTCGGCGTGCAACCTCAGCAGGCCCGCGGTGAGTTGGTCGACGGTTCGGGCCGTCCCTGCTCCTTCGGCGTCGATCCGGTCCGCGGCGGGGGAGCCTGCGTCGGGTGCGGGAGCCTCGGGAACGGCGGAAGCGGGCGATTCTGAACTGCCGTACGTGTCGGGAGAGTTACGAAGTCCAGCTTTCCCACCCTCCTGATCGACAATGCGGGCTTCCGCAAGATTTTCCGCGGCGGCGAGCGCCCGCTCGGCGGACAGCTGGGCGGCGCCGCTGTCGTGCACCCGGTTCAGCACCAGACCCGCGAGCGGCATGTCCTCGGCGGCCAGCCGCTCCACGAAGTACGCGGCCTCGCGCAGCGCGTCGCGCTCCGGGGCCGCCACCACCAGGAAGGCCGTGCCGGGCGCCTGGAGGAGCTTGTACGTGGCGTCCGCGCGGGTACGGAAACCACCGAAGGTGGTGTCCATCGCGGCCACGAACGTCTGGACGTCCTTGAGGAGCTGGCCGCCGAGCAGCTTGCCCAGGGTGCCGGTCATCATCGACATCCCGACGTTCAGGAACTTCATCCCGGCTCGGCCGCCCAGCTTCGCCGGCGCGGTCAGCAGCCGGATCAGCCTGCCGTCCAGGAAGGACCCGAGCCGCTTCGGGGCGTCCAGGAAGTCGAGCGCCGAGCGGGAGGGAGGCGTGTCGACGATGATCAGGTCCCATTCGTCGCGGGCCCGCAGCTGGCCCAGCTTCTCCATCGCCATGTACTCCTGCGTGCCCGCGAAGCCCGCCGAGAGCGACTGGTAGAAGGGGTTGTTCAGGATCGCGGCGGCCCGCTCGGGGTCCGCGTGCGCCTCGACGATCTCGTCGAAGGTGCGCTTCATGTCGAGCATCATCGCGTGCAGTTCGCCGTCCGCGGAGTCGTCGATGCCCTTCACCCGGCGCGGGGTGTTGCCGAGCGCGTCGATGCCCATCGACTGGGCGAGCCTGCGCGCCGGGTCGATGGTGAGGACGACCACCTTCCGGCCTCGCTCGGCGGCACGCAGTCCGAGGGCCGCCGCGGTGGTGGTCTTGCCGACGCCGCCCGCCCCGCAGCAGACCACGATGCGGGTCTTCGGGTCGTCGAGCAGCGGGTCGACGTCCAGGACGCGAACCGGGTCCAAGCTCATGAGATCCCCTGCCGGCGCAGTTCGGTGGCGAGTTCGTACAGGCCCGCGAGGTCCAGTCCCTCGGCGAGCAGCGGGAGTTCGTGCAGCGGGAGGCCCAACGCCTGGAGTACGGCCCGCTGCTCGCGCTCCAGTGCGTACCGCTCGGCGTACTCCTCGGCCTGGGTGAGCAGCGGTTCCACGAGCCGCTCGGCGACCCCGCCGCGGCGGGCGCCGCCGAGTCCGGCCGCGGACAGCGACTTGGCGATGGCCGTACGCGGCGCCTCGCGCGTGAGGTCCAGGTCGGCCTCGTCGAGGATCGCGGGCCGCACCATGTTCACGATGATCCGCCCCACCGGCAGCTTCGCGGCACGCAGTTCGGAGATGCCGTCGACGGTCTCCTGGACGGGCATCTCCTCCAGGAGGGCCACCAAGTGCACGGCGGTCTCACGGGACTTGAGGACCCGCATGACGGCCTGCGCCTGATTGTGTATCGGGCCTATTTTGGCGAGGCCCGCCACCTCGTCGTTCACATTCAGGAAGCGGGTGATGCGGCCCGTCGGCGGGGCGTCCATGATGACGTAGTCGTACACGAACCGCCCGGTCTTGTCCTTTCTGCGGACTGCCTCACACGCCTTCCCGGTGAGGAGTACGTCCCTGAGGCCGGGCGCGATCGTCGTCGCGAAGTCGATGGCGCCGAGCTTCTTCAGGGCGCGTCCGGCGCCCCCCAGTTTGTAGAACATCTGGAGGTAGTCGAGAAGCGCCAGCTCGGGGTCGATGGCGAGGGCGAACACCTCCCCGCCCCCGGGAGCGACGGCGATCTTCCGTTCCTCATAGGGCAGCGCCTCCGTCTCGAAGAGTTGCGCGATGCCCTGCCTGCCCTCGACCTCGACCAGGAGGGTGCGCTTACCCTCCGTCGCGAGGGCGAGCGCGAGGGCTGCGGCGACCGTCGTCTTGCCGGTACCGCCCTTGCCGCTGACGACCTGGAGCCTGCTCACATCTTCGAGCCTAACCAGTCGGCGGCCGGGCTACGCAGGAGGCTGTGGACAACGGGTGGGCGGAGGCTGTGGAAAACGTGCGCGGGAGGCCGGCCGTAAGGCGTGCGGGAGGCCGGGTGCAAGGCGCGCGGGAGGCCGTGCGTGGCAGCGGATACAGTCGGCCACATGACCAAGTGGGAATATGCGACTGTGCCTCTGCTCGTCCACGCCACGAAGCAGATTCTGGACACCTGGGGCGAGGACGGCTGGGAGCTCGTCCAGGTGGTGCCCGGGCCGAACCCCGAGCAGCTGGTGGCCTACCTGAAGCGCGAGAAGCAGGCATGAGCGCCGTCGAGGCCAAGCTGGCCGAACTCGGGCTGACCCTGCCCGAGGTCGTGCCGCCGCTGGCCGCGTACCAGCCTGCTGTGCAGTCCGGGGTGTACGTCTACACCTCCGGCCAGCTCCCCATGGTGGACGGCAAGCTTGCCGCCACCGGCAAGGTGGGTGCGGAGGTCACTCCGGAGGTGGCCAAGGAGCTGGCCGCCACCTGTGCGCTGAACGCCCTGGCCGCGGTCAAGTCGGTCGCGGGTGACCTCGACCGTGTCGCGCGCGTGGTGAAGGTCGTCGGCTTCGTGGCCTCGGCCGCCGACTTCACGGGCCAGCCCGCCGTCGTGAACGGCGCGAGTGAGCTGCTGGGCGCGGTCCTGGGCGACAAGGGCGTACACGCGCGGAGCGCCGTCGGGGTGGCGGTGCTGCCGCTGGACTCGCCGGTGGAGGTCGAGATCCAGGTGGAGCTGACGGAGGCGTAAATCGGGTCCTCCGGGGCGGTCGGGCCCTCCTGGGCGCCGGTCAGTCGACGATGGGGCTCCCCAGGGGCATTGGTTCGTCCGGGGCGACCCTTGTAGCAGCCGATTGTTGCCTCTCGAACATCAGCTCCCTACGGGATAGCCTCCGCGCATGGCGAATGGGCAGTGGTACCCACCGGAGTGGCCGGACCGTATCCGAGCGCTCGCGGAGGGCAGGCTCACACCGGTCACCCCCAAGCGGGCGGCCACCGTCATGCTGCTCAAGGACACCGACGGCACTCCCGCCGTACATATGCTGCGCAGACGCGCCTCCATGGCCTTCGCCGGAGGCGCGTACGCGTATCCCGGGGGCGGTGTGGACCCCAGGGACGACGAGCGGCAGATCCGCTGGACGGGTCCCACGCGCGCGTGGTGGGCGTCCCGGCTCGGCGTCGACGAGACCTCCGCCCAGGCGATCGTCTGCGCGGCGGTGCGCGAGACGTACGAGGAGGCGGGCGTGCTGCTGGCCGGCCCCACTCCGGACAGCGTGGTCGGCGACACCATGGGCGACGACTGGGAGGCGGACCGTGAGGCCCTGGTCGCCCGGGACGTCTCGTTCGCCGAGTTCCTGGAGCGCAGGGGGCTTGTGCTGCGATCCGATCTCCTGGGGGCGTGGACGCGCTGGATCACCCCGGAGTTCGAGCCGCGCCGCTACGACACGTGGTTCTTCGTGGCCGCCCTCCCGGAGGGCCAGCGCACCCGCAACGCGTCCACGGAGGCCGACAGCACCGTCTGGATCCGCCCGGGGGAGGCGGCGGACGCGTACGACAAGGGCGACCTCCTGATGATGCCGCCCACCATCGCGACCCTGCGTCAGCTCCGCTCGTACGCCACTGCCGCCGAGGCCCTCGCCGCCGCACCCGGGCGCGACCTGGCCCCCGTCCTGGCCAAGGCCCGCCTGGAAGACGGCGAGCTGGTGCTCTCCTGGCCGGGACACGACGAGTTCACCAAGCACATCCCGACCGGTGGAGCCCCCGCATGACGGACGCAGCAGCCCTTCCCGGCCAGCCACGGGGCGGGGTTCTCGACGGCCCCGCCACTGAGCGTGCGATCAACGTCCTCGCCCCGAACGCGTCCCCGATGACGCTCGACGGGACGAACACGTGGATCCTCGCCGAGCCGGACTCCGAGCTCGCGGTGGTGATCGACCCGGGGCCCCTGGACGACGTACACCTGCGCCATGTCGTCGATACGGCGGAGAAGGCGGGCAAGCGGGTCGCGCTGACCCTGCTGACGCACGGGCACCCCGACCATGCCGAGGGCGCCACGCGGTTCGCGGAGCTGACCGGCACGAAGGTCCGGGCGCTCGACCCCGCGCTGCGGCTCGGCGACGAGGGCCTCGCGGCCGGCGACGTGATCAGGACGGGCGGCCTGGAGCTGCGCGTCGTACCGACCCCCGGTCACACCGCCGACTCGCTCTGCTTCCATCTGCCTGCCGACCGCGCCGTCCTGACCGGCGACACGATCCTGGGCCGAGGCACGACGGTTGTCGCCCACCCCGACGGCCGCCTCGGCGACTACCTGGACTCCCTGCGACGACTGAGGTCCCTGACGGTCGACGACGGCGTACACACGGTGCTGCCGGGCCACGGCCCCGTCCTGGACGACGCCCAGGGCGCAGTCGAGTACTACCTCGCCCACCGCGCCCACCGCCTGGCCCAGGTCGAAACAGCGGTCGAGAACGGCTACCGCACTCCGAGCGAGGTAGTGGCGCACGTATACGCCGACGTGGACCGCTCGCTTTGGCCGGCGGCGGAGCTGTCGGTGCGGGCGCAGGTGGACTATCTGCGGGAGCACGGGCTTATCTAGGCCCGCCTCCAGGTCTTTCAGGGGCGCGGGGCTGTATCGATTTGCGGCTCCGCCGCGTGGGCGCGCCCAGCCACAACGCACCCGCAGCCGCGACACGCCT
Organism: Streptomyces pseudoechinosporeus; assembly: GCF_054783935.1. Lineage (NCBI taxonomy): Bacteria > Bacillati > Actinomycetota > Actinomycetes > Kitasatosporales > Streptomycetaceae > Streptomyces > Streptomyces pseudoechinosporeus. The sequence goes on along the minus strand of NZ_BAAGPS010000005.1, from coordinate 205,487 downwards.
GTCACCCCCTACCCCCTGGCGGGGGCCCGGGGCGCAGCCCCAGGGAGGGGACGGGTAGGGGCGGCGGGGGCGAGAACCATCCCGGGACGCCCCCCGGCGGGCGACAACAAGGGGCCCCGCCCTCCAAAGGCGGGACCCCATTAACGTACGGCCAAGACCCAGCGTCAGCGCGACCGCTTCGCCAGCCGCTCCACATCCAGCAGAATCACCGCACGTGCCTCCAGCCGGAGCCACCCACGGCCGGCGAAGTCGGCGAGCGCCTTGTTGACCGTCTCACGGGAGGCGCCGACCAGCTGGGCCAGCTCCTCCTGGGTCAGGTCGTGCACGACATGGATGCCCTCCTCGGACTGCACGCCGAATCGGCGGGAGAGGTCCAGGAGCGCGCGGGCCACGCGGCCCGGCACGTCCGAGAAGACCAGGTCGGACATCTGGTCGTTCGTCTTGCGCAGGCGCCGGGCGACGGCGCGCAGCAGGGCGGCGGCCACCTCGGGGCGCGCGTTCAGCCACGGCTGGAGGTCGCCGTGGCCCAGGCCCAGCAGCTTGACCTCGGTCAGCGCGCTGGCGGTCGCCGTGCGCGGGCCCGGGTCGAACAGCGACAGCTCGCCGATGAGCTCGCCGGGACCGAGGACGGCGAGCATGTTCTCGCGGCCGTCGGGGGACGTGCGGTGGAGCTTGACCTTGCCCTCGGTGACCACGTACAGGCGGTCACCCGGGTCACCCTCGTGGAAGAGCGCGTCGCCGCGCGCGAGGGTCACCTCACTCATGGAGGCGCGGAGCTCCGCGGCCTGCTCGTCATCGAGCGCCGCGAAGAGCGGGGCGCGCCGCAGAACGTCGTCCACGAGTTCTCTCCTTGTCGACCTGCTCAGGGGATCTTGCTCCCCCGTGTATCAGGGGACGGTGCTCCCCATATTGCCGGACGGTCCAAACAGTGTGATCAGTCACAAGTCTGCCGCACGCACGTCCCGGGCAGTGCGGCAGGGGGCCAATTGAGGGCCGATCCCGGAGGGGCGGGGCGGATGTCGGTGGTGGGCTTTAGGCTGGCCGGGTGTCCAAATCGCCGGTGAGAGCACAGGTCAAGGGGGCTGGACGGGTGGCTGCACGTCGCGATTCCGCTGTGGGCGAACAGAGCCCCGACGGAACGAATAAAACGGCAAAGGTGACAAATCCGGCACCGGTCGAAGGGGCGTCGGGGGTCGCAAAGAGGACGACGGCTACCACGAAGAAAGCGACCACTTCTACGAAGAAGGCCGCGCCCGCCAAGAACGCTGCCCGGACGGCGACCAAGGCCCCCGCCAAGAAGGCCGCCCCCACGAAGACCACCACCAAGCCTCCCCGGAACGAGTCCCGTGCCGCCCTCGTCCGCCGCGCCCGCCGTATCAACCGCGAGCTCGCCGAGATCTACCCGTACGCCCACCCGGAGCTGGACTTCGAGAACCCCTTCCAGCTCGTGATCGCCACCGTGCTGTCGGCCCAGACGACCGACCTGCGGGTGAACCAGACGACTCCGGCGCTCTTCGCCAAGTACCCCACCCCGGAGGACCTGGCCGCGGCCAACCCCGAGGAGGTCGAGGAGATCCTCAGGCCGACGGGCTTCTTCCGGGCCAAGACCAAGTCGGTGATAGGGCTCTCCAAGGTCCTGCGGGACGACTTCGGGGGCGAGGTCCCCGGACGTCTGGAGGACCTCGTCAAGCTCCCCGGCGTGGGCCGGAAGACCGCCTTCGTGGTGCTCGGCAACGCCTTCGGGCGGCCCGGAATCACCGTGGACACCCACTTCCAGAGGCTCGTACGCCGCTGGCAGTGGACCGACGAGAAGGAGCCGGACAAGATCGAGGCGGCCGTCGGCGCGCTCTTCCCCAAGAGCGACTGGACGGACCTCTCCCACCACGTGATCTGGCACGGCCGCCGTATCTGCCACGCCCGCAAACCCGCCTGCGGCGCCTGCCCCATCGCCCCGCTCTGCCCGGCGTACGGAGAGGGCGAGACGGACCCGGAGAAGGCCAGGAAGCTCCTCAAGTACGAGAAGGGCGGCTTCCCGGGCCAGCGCCTCAAGCCCCCGCAGGCATACCTGGACGCGGGCGGCCTCCCCGCGCCGCCGCTGGGGGCGCCCGTGCCGAGCGCGTCTTGAGCGGATGCGGGATGACGGAACGATCAGGCGGGCCAAGGGCGTTGAGATCAGCAGAACGGGGGTGTCGATGACGCACGCGAGCGATATGCACAACGGCCGACTGGGCTTGAGCAAGGACGGCCTGCCCGGCTGGCTGGACCCGGTGGTGCACGCCGTGGAGACGGTGGAGCCGCTCCAGCTGAGCCGCTTCCTGCCGCCGGCGAACGGCGCGGGCCGCCAGTCCGCCGTACTGATCCTGTTCGGCGAGGGGGAGCGCGGCCCCGAGCTGCTGCTCATGGAGCGAGCCCATTCGCTCAGATCGCATGCGGGGCAGCCGTCGTTCCCCGGTGGCGCCCTCGACCCCGAGGACGGCGACCCGAAGGCCGACGGGCTGCTGCGGGCCGCTCTCCGCGAGGCCGAGGAGGAGACCGGGCTCGACCCGCGCGGCGTCCAGCTCTTCGGCGTGCTGCCCGCGCTCTACATCCCGGTGAGCGGCTTCGTGGTCACCCCGGTGCTGGGCTGGTGGCGCGAACGTACGCCGGTGGGTGTCGTCGATCCGAACGAGACGGCCCGGGTGTTCACGGTCCCCGTGGCGGATCTCACGGACCCGGCCAACCGGGCCACGGCCATCCACCCGCGCGGCCACGCAGGCCCGGCATTCCTGGTCGAATCGGCCCTGGTCTGGGGCTTCACGGCCGGCGTCATCGACCGGCTCCTGCACTACTCGGGCTGGGAACGACCTTGGGACCGGGAGAAGCAGGTCCCGCTCGACTGGCGCTCATGACAGGGTGGCGTGCGTGAACGTGCTGGACATCCTGCTGCTGGTCGCCGCCGTGTGGTTTGCGATCGTGGGCTATCGCCAGGGGTTCGTCGTCGGCATCCTGTCGGTGATCGGCTTCCTGGGCGGCGGTCTCGTCGCCGTCTATCTGCTGCCCGTCATCTGGGACGCCCTGACCGAGGACGCCGAGGTGGGCACCGCCGCCGCCGTTGTCGCGGTGGTCGTCGTGATCGTCTGTGCCTCCGTCGGCCAGGCCCTCACCACTCACCTCGGCAACAAGCTGCGCCGGTACATCACCTGGTCCCCGGCCCGCGCCCTGGACGCCACGGGCGGCGCCCTCGTCAACGTGGTGGCGATGCTGCTGGTCGCCTGGCTGATCGGTTCGATGCTGGCCCAGACGACGGCGATGCCTACGGTCGGCAAGGAGGTCCGTAACTCCAAGGTGCTGCTGGGCGTGTCGGAGGTCCTGCCCAACCAGGCCGACACCTGGTTCACCGACTTCTCCTCGGTCCTCGCGCAGAACGGCTTCCCGCAGGTCTTCAGCCCGTTCTCGGACGAGCCCATCAAGGAAGTGGAGGCCCCCGACCCGGCCCTGGCCAACAGCGCGGTCGCCGTCCGCGCCCAGCGTTCCATCGTCAAGGTCACCGGCACCGCCGAGAGCTGCGGCAAGGTCCTCGAAGGCACCGGCTTCGTCTTCGGCCAGCGCCGCGTGATGACGAACGCGCACGTGGTGGGTGGCGTCGACGAGCCGTACGTCCAGATAGGCGGCGAGGGCAAGCGGTACGCCGGGAAGGTGGTGCTCTACGACTGGGAGCGCGACATCGCCGTACTCGACGTGCCCGATCTGCGCGCCCCCGCCCTTCAGTTCACGTCCCAGGACGCCGCGAGCGGCGAGAGCGCGATCGTCGCGGGCTTCCCGGAGAACGGCTCGTACACCGTCAACGCGGCGCGCGTACGCGGCCGGATCACGGCCAACGGCCCGGACATCTACCACCGGGGCACCGTGCGCCGCGACGTCTACTCGCTCTACGCGACCGTGCGCCAGGGCAACTCAGGTGGGCCGCTGCTCACCCCGGACGGCAAGGTGTACGGAGTGGTCTTCGCGAAGTCCCTCGACGACCCGGAGACGGGGTACGCGCTCACCGCGGACGAGGTCCAGGAGGACATCGCCCAGGGCCGCACCGCCAACCAGGAGGTGGACAGCGACAGCTGCGCCCTGTGACCGAGCGTTTTGGGGGCGGCTTCAGCCGCGGGGGTGGCGCAGGCGCGCCGAGACCCAGCGGGCCCGGCGCCTCAGAATGCGCGGGATGCCCAGCCGGGGGTCCGTGCCCTGCATCTGCGGGGCGCCCCTCTGGTGGGAGCTCAGGCCACCGGCCGAGCGGCGATTGCGTGCTGCGTCACTGTAGTCGTGCGTCCAGCCCATACCCCGACGTCTGCCCCTGCCCCAAGGTCGATAACCGCCCCCATGGCCCCCAATTGGCCTATGCGCGAGGCATTGGCAGTTCGTAGGACAAGTGTTCCCGTGAGGGCCTCAGGTGGTCCGTCTCGAGGGTGCCCGTGTGGGCCTCAGGTGGCCCGGCTCGAGCGTTCTGTGCGGGCCTCAGCGATCCGGCTCGGGGTCCTTGAGCCAGTTGATGAGTTCGGTGGAGAACGCCACCGGGTCCTCCTCGTGCGGAAAGTGCCCCAGACCGTCGAACAGCCGCCAGCGGTACGGCGCTTCGACGTACTCCCCGGAGCCCGCCGCGCTGCGCGTCCGCATCACCGGATCGAGTGAGCCGTGCAGATGCAGCGTCGGTACCCGCACCGGTCGCTTCATCCGACGGTTGAACTGGATGCCGTCCGGCCGCGCCAGCGAGCGCACCATCCAGCGGTACGGCTCGACCGAGCAGTGCGCCGTCGACGGGATGCGCATCGCCTGCTGGTACATCTCCACGGCCTCGTCGTCCGGCAGCCGCGGCCCGGACCAGTCCCGTACGAGACGGCCCACCAGGGCGCCCTCATCGGCGACGAGTTGGCGCTCCGGGATCCAGGGCCGCTGAAAGCCCCAGATGTACGAGCCCGCCCTGGTCTGCTTCATGTCCGAGAGCATCGCCGAGCGCCAGCGCCGGGGATGCGGCATCGAGGCCACCGCGAGCCGGCGCACCAGCTTGGGGCGCATCACGGCCGCCGTCCACGCCAGATAGCCGCCGAGGTCATGCCCGACCAGGGCCGCGTCGGGCTCGCCGAGGGAACGTACGACCCCGGTGATGTCCAGCGCGAGGTTCGCCGGGTCGTAGCCGCGCGGCGTACGGTCGCTGCCGCCGACGCCCCGCAGGTCCATCGCGACCGCGCGGAAGCCCGCGTCGGCGAGCGCGACCAGCTGATGCCGCCAGGTCCACCAGAACTGCGGGAAGCCATGCAGCAGCAGGACCAGTGGCCCGTCGCCCATCTCGGCGATGTGGAAACGCGCGCCGTTGGCGGCGACATCCCGGTGACGCACCTCTTTCCCGCCGGGCACGTCGAGCCGTACGACCGAGGTGGAGAGCGCCGAGGGTGATTGCCCCGCAGGGATGGAGGAGCCCGTCATGAGGACGAGCGTGCCACAGCCTTGACGCCCTCACCGACCGGTTCGGCCCGCGGGTGCGGCTTCGCGTTCTGCAGGACGGACGCGGTCTCCTTGACCGAGGCCGCGGTCTTCTGCGGCCCCTTGCCCTGCTTGGCCTTCTTCGCGAAGACGACGCCGATCAGGGCGAGTACGCCCGCGACCAGCACGTTCGCGGCGAACGACAGCAGGAAGCAGACGGCGAGGTTCCAGTCGCTCCAGGTGCGGATCCCGTACGCCAGGGCGAAGCTCAGCATCGGCAGGGAGAAGATCAGCACCGCCCCGGCCGCCGCGAACGCGCCGCCACCCACCGCACCGCGCTTGACGTCGCGCTTGAGCTGGGCCTTCGCCAGCGCGATCTCGTCGTGCACCAGTGCGGACATCTCGGTCGTCGCCGAGGCGAACAGCTGGCCGATGCTGCGTTCGGCGCCGACCGGGCTGCCGTCGGGTGCGCTCATCGCGTACTCCCTGTTCTCTTGGGACGTTCATTTGGGCCCTGGGGCTCTTCGGCTCCTGGGCGTTTTGCGTGCGTGTCAGATCATGCCGGACCGTCGTTCTCCTCGCTTGCCCCGGCCATCACTTCGGCAAGCCTCCGGTGCTCGGCGGCCTTCCGCTCGTAGATTCCGGCCATCCGCAGGTGGTACTCCGGGTTGTCCTGCTCGTAGATGTCGGGGATGCCGTCGAGGTCCTCGTCCAGCTCCTCGGCCTCGCAGAGCTTGCGGTACTTGGCGTTCCGTATCTTCAGCAGCGTCCCCGCCAGGACGGCCGCGATCAGCGAGCCCGTCAGGACCGCGGCCTTGACCTCGTCGGTGAGTACCTCGTCGCCCTCGAAGGCGAGCTCGCCGATGAGCAGCGAGACGGTGAAGCCGATGCCCGCGAGGGAGGCCACCGCGAAGACGTCCGGCCAGGCCAGTTCCTCGGAGAGCTCCGCCCGGGTGAAGCGGGCCGTCAGCCACGTACCGCCGAAGATGCCGACCGCCTTGCCGACGACCAGCCCGAGCACGACACCCAGCGTCTCCGGCCGCGTGAACACCTCTCCGATCGCGTCGCCCGACACCGCGACCCCCGCGCTGAACAGGGCGAACAGCGGCACGGCGAGGCCCGCCGACAAGGGACGCACGAGATGCTCGATGTGCTCGCCGGGGGAGTGCGCCTCGTTTTCCTGCGTGGTGCAGCGGAGCATCAGACCCATGGCGACACCGGCGATGGTGGCGTGGATGCCGCTGTTGTACATCAGCCCCCAGATGACCAGGGCGAGCGGGACGTACACGTACCAGCCGCGTACGCCCTTCCTGAGCAGCAGCCAGAAGACGGCGAGGCCTACGACGGCGCCGCCGAGGGCCGCGAAGTCCAGGTCGTCGGTGAAGAAGACCGCGATGATCAGGATCGCGAAGAGGTCGTCGACTACCGCGAGGGTGAGCAGGAAGGCGCGCAGGGCGCTCGGCAGGGACGTACCGATGACGGCGAGGACGGCGAGCGCGAAGGCGATGTCGGTCGCGGTCGGCACGGCCCAGCCGGCGAGCGAGCCTCCGCCGGTGGCGCTGACCAGCGTGTAGACGAGCGCGGGCACGGCCATGCCGCAGAGCGCGGCGACGACCGGAAGCGCGGCGGCCCTGGGGTCCCTGAGATCACCGGCGACCAGCTCGCGCTTGAGCTCGATACCGGCGACGAAGAAGAAGACCGCGAGCAGTCCGTCGGCGGCCCAGTGCCCGATCGAGAGGTCAAGGCCGAGCGAGGCGGGCCCGAGGTGGAAGTCACGGACCGACTCGTAACTCTCCTTCAGGCCGCTGTTCGCCCAGATCAGCGCGGCGATCGCGGCGAGGAGCAGGAGCACGCCGCCGACGGTTTCGGTGCGCAGGGCGTCCGCGACGAAGTTCCGCTCGGGGAGCGAGAGCCGTCCGAGGACTTTGCGGTCTTTGCTGGCGGTGGGAGCGGGTGCGGGCGCGGGCACGTGAGTCGACCTCCGGTCGGGTAGGCAGGGCAAAGCACATGCCGACCAGACTTCCCGGCGCACCTCAGGCTTCTTATCGCGTTGTTGACGCTTTCCTTAGCCTACCTAAGATGCGATCGGACTTATCCGGCGATCTTCACGGTACGGAAGAAAACGGTGATGAAGAAAAAGGCACCCGGCGCGCTGCCGGGTGCCCTTCTCGTCGTACGCAGGGCTGTCAGTCCTCGCTGGCCGCCGACGGGAGCTTCGTCTGGATCAGGTCCATCACCGTGGAGTCGGTGAGCGTGGTGACATCACCGAGCTCGCGGTTCTCGGCGACGTCGCGCAGCAGACGGCGCATGATCTTGCCGGAGCGTGTCTTGGGCAGCTCGGCCACCGGAAGGATCCGCTTCGGCTTCGCGATCGGGCCGAGGGCCTTGCTGACATGGCTGCGCAGCTCGCCCACCAGGTCCGCGGTCTCCGCCGCCGAGCCCCGCAGGATCACGAAGGCCACGATCGCCTGGCCGGTGGTCTCGTCCGCCGCGCCCACGACCGCCGCCTCGGCGACGGAGGGGTGCGAGACCAGCGCCGACTCGACCTCGGTGGTGGAGATGTTGTGCCCGGACACGAGCATCACGTCATCGACCCGGCCGAGCAGCCAGATGTCGCCGTCCTCGTCCTTCTTGGCGCCGTCACCGGCGAAGTACCTGCCCTCGAACCGCGACCAGTACGTGTCGAGGAAGCGCTGGTCATCGCCCCAGATAGTGCGCAGCATGGACGGCCACGGCTCGGTGAGGACGAGATAGCCGCCACCTCCGTCCGGCACTTCGTTCGCCTCGTCGTCGACGACCGTCGCGGAGATGCCGGGCAGCGCGCGCTGCGCGGAGCCGGGCTTGGCCTCCGTCACGCCCGGCAGCGGCGAGATCATCATCGAGCCGGTCTCGGTCTGCCACCAGGTGTCCACGACCGGGCACTTGTCGGCGCCGATGTGCTTGCGGTACCAGATCCACGCCTCGGGGTTGATCGGCTCGCCCACCGACCCCAGTACGCGAAGGCTGGACAGGTCGAACTTCGCGGGGATGTCGTCGCCCCACTTCATGAACATGCGGATCACGGTGGGCGCGGTGTAGAGGATCGTCACGCCGTACTTCTGGATGATCTCCCAGAAGCGGCCCTGGTGCGGGGTGTCCGGCGTGCCCTCGTACATCACCTGCGTCGCGCCGTTCGCGAGCGGCCCGTACGTGATGTACGAGTGGCCCGTCACCCAGCCGATGTCGGCCGTGCACCAGTAGACGTCGGTCTCCGGCTTGAGGTCGAAGACGGCGTGGTGGGTGTACGCGGCCTGGGTGAGGTAGCCGCCGGAGGTGTGCAGGATGCCCTTCGGCTTACCCGTCGTCCCCGAGGTGTAGAGGATGAACAGCGGCTGCTCGGCGTCGAACGCCTCGGGCGTGTGCTCCGCGGACTGCTTCTGCGTGATCTCGTGCCACCAGATGTCGCGGCCCTCGGTCCAGGCGACCTCCTGGCCCGTACGGCGCACCACGAGCACCTTGTCGACCCCGTCGACCCGCGCGACTGCCTCGTCGACGGCGGGCTTGAGCGCGGAGGGCTTGCCGCGGCGGTAGCCGCCGTCCGCGGTGATGACCAGCTTCGCGCTGGCGTCCTCGATACGGGTGGCGATGGCGTCGGCCGAGAAGCCGCCGAAGACGACCGAGTGCGCGGCGCCGATGCGGGCGCAGGCCAGCATCGCGACGACGGCCTCGGGAATCATCGGCAGGTAGATGGCGACCCGGTCGCCCTTCTCAACTCCGATCTCCGTAAGGGCGTTGGCGGCCCGGGAGACCTCGTCCTTCAACTCGGCGTAGGTGATGGCCTTGCTGTCGCCGGGCTCGCCCTCGAAGTGGATCGCGACACGGTCGCCGTGTCCGGCCTCCACGTGGCGGTCGACGCAGTTGTACGCGACGTTCAGCTTTCCGTCCGCGAACCATTTGGCGAAGGGCGGATTCGACCAGTCCAGCGTCTCGGTCGGCTCGGTGGCCCAGGTCAGCCGGCGCGCCTGCTCGGCCCAGAAACCGAGCCGGTCAGCCTTGGCCTGCTCGTACGCCTCCGCAGTGACGTTGGCGTTCGCGGCCAGGTCGGCGGGCGGCGCGAACCTGCGCTCCTCACGAAGCAGGTTGGCCAGGCTTTCGTTGCTCACGACATCTCCCTTTCCCAGGGTGTCCGTTGTGTCCCAGGCCAGCTCATCAGACGCGGACCCCTGGTGACAAGGGCCGTCGCCGAAATTGGTTTAGACCTGTTGGGGCGGTGGTGGTGGCTCCGCGTACGGGGGCCACACGTTCTCACGGACGGGGGAGGCGTGCGGTTCAGGCTCGCAGGTGGGGAGAGCCTGGCCGGGGTGGGGTGTTTGCGGGCGGTTAAGGGCTGTTTGCGGGGTGGGTTGAGGCCCCGACTTCGTACAGCTCTCTCGCCCCTACCCGGTCGAACACCATGCCGCTGGGCTCGGTCTCGGACCGGTCGCCGGGCGCCTGCGGATCGTCCGGTGTCCGCTGGTTGTCGGGCGACTCCTGGCTTTCGGGCGGGTCCGTGAGTAGATACGCCTGGGCCTCGCCCACGTGGAAGTACATCCCGTGCAGTTCGAGCGCGCCCTCCCGCAGAGCTCGTGCCACGGACTCGTGCGCCCGCAGATGCTCCAGCTGCTGCACCACGTTGGTCAGACAGAGCTGTTCGATGGCGTCGGCGGGCGCCCGTCCGGCGATCCGCGCCCCTGGCCGGTCCTTCGCGGCCACCTGCTCCAGACTCGGCAGCCCGTGCCGCAGCCACCGCTTCAACGGCGTCCGGGCGCCGGTGGGTTCGCTGTGCAGCAACGCCTGCATCGCCCCGCATCCGGAGTGCCCGCACACGGTGATGGATCTCACCTGCAGCACCTCCACGGCGTACTCGATCGCGGCCGCCACCGAGTCGTCCCCGCTCTCCTCACCGGGCGGCGGCACGAGATTGCCGACATTGCGTACGACGAAGAGGTCGCCGGGGCCGCTGGAGGTGATCATCGATGTGACCAGCCGGGAGTCGGCGCAGGTCAGGAAGAGCTGCGAGGGCCGCTGCCCCTCCTGCGCCAGCCGGGCCAGCTCACCGCGCACCAGGGGAGCGGTGTTGCGCTGGAACGCGCTGATGCCGCTGGCCAGTTCGCCGGCACCCCCGTCCGGCGGCGCGGTCCGCGACGGCTGCTCGCACTGGTGGTTGCGCCAGGGCGTCCAGGGCCGGCAGTGGCAGTGGGCGGCGCCCGCGGGCTCGGTGATCCGGGCGCCTGACCGCCCGGTCAGTTCCACGGATCCGCCCTGCGCGGTGTGCGAGCTCTGCCAGTCGTGCAGCGACTCGTACGCCGCGTGGTCCATGAACGAGCCGTCCAACTCCACGACGGCATCGGCCTCTTGGGGCACCAGATGCAGCGTGCGGCTGAGCCGCGGCACGGCGAGAAACGTCAACTGCCCGCGTACGCGCACATGGTGGACGCCGTTCTGGTCCTCCTCGTGGGTGATGCGCGTACGGGTCAGCCGATGCAGCGCGACCGCCACCGCCACGGCGACGCCGATCCCGACGCCTTCGAGGACGCCGAAGAACACCACGCCCATCGTCGTGGCCGCGTACACCGGGACCTCTTGGTGGCGGGTGACGGTGCGGATGTGGGTGAGCGACACCATCTGTACGCCGACGGCCGCCACCAGCGCGGCGAGCGCGGCCAGTGGGATCAGGTCCAGTACGGGCACCAGCAGCAGGGCGGCGACCACGATCCACAGGCCGTGCAGCATCGTGGAGTTGCGGCTCACGGCACCCGTCCGGACGTTGGCCGCGCTGCGCACCGCGACGCCCGTGACGGGCAGTCCGCCCAGCGCCCCGGAGACGATGTTCGCCGCGCCCTGGCCGCGCAGCTCCCGGTCGAGGTCCGCGCGCGGGATGCGCGGCCCCTGCTTGCGGGCGGCGGCCAGCTTGTCCACGGCCACCGCGGAGAGCAGCGACTCCACGCTGCCGACCAGCGCGATAGTCAGCACGGCCGCGGCAATGCCCAGTGCGGGCCCTTGGGGCAGCCCGGCGAGGGAGTGGCTGCTCCAGGAGGGCAGGTCGACCCGGTCCAGACGCAGCTCGGCGACCGCTGCCACGGCTGTGGCAGCCGCGACCGCGGCGAGCGCCGCCGGCACCACACGGACCACTCGCCCTGTCCGCCCGGGAATGCGCGGCCACAGCAGCAGTACGGCCAGCGTCAGGGCGCTCGTCGACAGCGCCGCCAGATGCGGCTCGGCCAACTGGGCGGGCAGCTCGCGGACGTTGTCGACGACGGAGCTGTGCGGTGAGCCGCCGAGCACGATGTGCAACTGGGCGACAGCGATGGTGATGCCGATACCGGCCAGCATGCCGTGCACGATCGCGGGGCTCACGGCGAGCGCCGAGCGCGCCACCCGCAGGAAGCCCAGGCCGAGTTGGGCGAGCCCGGCGAGCACGGTGATGGCGCAGGTCGTACGCCAGCCGTACTGCTGGATGAGGTCGGCGGTGACCACCGTGAGCCCGGCGGCAGGCCCGCTCACCTGAAGTGGCGCGCCGCCGAGCCGGCCGACCAGGAGTCCGCCCGCGGCGGCGGCGACGAGGCCCGCCTGCAACGGCGCCCCGGTCGCCAGGGCGATGCCGAGGGACAGCGGCAGCGCGATCAGGAAGACGGCGATCGAGGCGGACAGGTCGGCGGCCGCGATCCGGGGACCGCGGCGGCGGGGCGAGGGCGGGCTGTGCGGCCGCCTGTCGTCGGGCAGATGCGAAGAGTCGTCGGTTTGGGTGGGGGTGCAGGCAGACATGTCGTTCCCGTCTCCTTCGGGGCTACGCGGTTGCTAGGGGTGCGGTCGTGGGTCACGGCGTTGCAGCGGCGGAATTTATCAACTCTCGGTAAATAGATGGTAACGGAGAGTAAATGATCAGTGGGGAAAACTGGCATAAATGGGCTAGTGAATCACCCTGGCGAGTTAATGAGTGCATTCATCGGCTTGTCGCGCTAGTTCCTTCGGATCTCCGTGCGACCTTGGCGGCGCTGTCGGTGTTCGCCCGGGTTTTCCCGGATCTGAAGGAAGTAGGTGGGCGGATGATGGGCGCCACCCAGAGAATCGCCATGGGCGTCACGGTCACCGCGGTCTGCGCGGTGGCGCTCGCGGGTTGTGCGACCGGCGACGCCGGCGCGAAGAAGACGGCGGGCACCCCGGTGCCCAAGAGGGCCGAGGCAGGCGCCCCGGTGCCCAAGAGCGCGGTCCGTCTGATCGGCGACGGCTCCACCGCCTTCACCGGCGCGCAGCCGCAGCTGCCTCGCCCAGAGCGGCTGAGGCCCGGTCAGAAACCGCCGCAGTTCGTGGTGTTCTCGTGGGACGGCGCGGGCGAGGAGAGCCAGAAGCTGTTCTCCCACTTCCGCGAGGTGGCCCGGGACAACAAGGCGACGATGACGTACTTCCTCAGCGGCGTGTACCTGCTGCCCGACGAGAAACGCGACCTCTATCGTCCCCCACGGCGCTCACCCGGCCGCTCCGACATCGGCTTCAATGACGAGCGGGGCGTGAGGGACACGGTGGAGCAGCTGCGCGGCGCCTGGCTCGAGGGCAACGAGATCGGCACCCACTTCAACGGCCACTTCTGCGGCAGCGGCGGCGTCGGCGAGTGGTCGGCCGAGGACTGGAAGAGCGAGATCGCCCAGGCCAAGTCGTTCGTGAAGTCCTGGAAGACCAACACAGGCACAAGGCAGACCTCCCCGCTGCCCTTCGACTACGACAAGGAACTGATCGGCGCCCGCACGCCATGCCTGGAGGGCCGCGAGAACTTCCTGCTCGCGGCCCGCGATCTGGGCTTCCGCTACGACACCAGCGGCGTCAACGACCAGGTCTGGCCCAAGAAGAAGCAGGGCCTGTGGGACCTGTCGATGCAGCTTGTCCCCTTCCCGGGACGCGACTTCGAGACGCTCGCCATGGACTACAACTTCATGGTCAACCAGTCGGGCACCACGTCCCGGGGCAACCGGGCCAAGCGCGAGTACTGGGGCGACCAAATGCGTGACGGCCTGCTCAGGGGCTTCGACCGCGCCTACCACGGCAACCGCGCGCCCCTGATCATCGGCAACCACTTCGAGTCCTGGAACGGCGGCACCTATATGCGCGCCGTCGAGGAGACCATCGAGCGCGTCTGCACCCGGCCTGAGGTGCGCTGCGTCTCCTTCCGACAACTCGCCGACTGGCTCGACGCCCAGGACCCGCAGACACTGGCCAAGCTCCGCACGCTCAAGGTCGGCCAGGCCCCGACGCAGGGCTGGACGCCGTTCCTCTCCGCCCGGCCCGCTCCGGCCTTGAAGGGCGTCCCGGGCGTCCCGGGCGCCCCGGCGGCCAAGCCGTAGCGCCCGGGACGCCGGTGCGAACCGTCACGCCGTGGCGGCCTCGGCCTCACGCAGTACGAAGGCGGGGTCGATCTGGGCGGCCAGGTCGGCACCCGTCCGCTCGTTGCCCCAGGACTGCGCGTTCTTCAGGTGAAAGTGCACCATCTGGCGCGTGTAGTGCTCCCAGTCGCGCAGTTCGTACGTGGCGTCCGCGGCAGCCTGGAGTGCCTGCAAGGCGCGGCGGTTGGCGTCCTCCAGGTGCTCGAAGCGGGGCGGGCGGCCCTTCTCCATGGCGCGCACCCAGTCCGAGTGCCCGACCGTCACCAGGAGGTCGTCACCGACTTCGGCGCGGAGGAAGTCGATGTCGTCCTGGCCCTGCACCTTGTTGCCGACGACCTTCAGGGTGACGCCGAAGTCGCGCGCGTACTCCTTGTACTGGCGATAGACGGAGACCCCCTTCCGGGTCGGCTCGGCGACGAGGAACGTGATGTCGAAGCGGGTGAACATGCCGGACGCGAAGGAGTCCGAGCCCGCCGTCATGTCGACGACGACGTACTCGCTCTGGCCGTCGACGAGATGGTTCAGGCAGAGCTCCACTGCACCGGTCTTGGAGTGGTAGCAGGCCACTCCCAAATCGGCCTCGGTGAACGGGCCGGTGACCATCAAACGGACGGCGCCGCCGTCGAGTTCCACGGCTCGCGCACAGGCGTCGTACACCGGATTGTTCTCGACCACCCGCAGCAGCCGGGAGCCCTCGCCGGGCGGTGTCGTCTTGATCATCGTCTCGGTGGAGGCGATACGCGGGTTGGAGCCGCGCAGGTAGTCCTTGATCAGCGGAAGACGGTCGCCCATCGCGGGCAGTGCGGCGGCATCCGCCTCGTCGAGTCCGAGCGCGGGCCCGAGGTGCTGGTTGATGTCGGCGTCCACCGCGACGACCGGCGATCCCGTGGTCGCGAGGTGACGGATGAAGAGCGAGGACAGGGTGGTCTTGCCACTGCCGCCCTTCCCAACGAAAGCAATTTTCATGTTCAGTAAGCCTAGTGGTCGAACCACGTATGGTCGCCGCCAAACGTGAAGAAGACCACTCCATCGTGGGGATGGTCACAGTGGTGCGTAGGGTCGTACTCATGAGTACGACAGGTGCGAACGCCGACCCGCTCGCTGCCCTGGGCTCGCTGCCCGGCGTCGCCGAATCCGTGGAGTCCGTGCGCAAGGCCGTGGACCGGGTGTACGGGCACCGAATCATGCGGCGCCGCAGCAACGAGGTCACCTCCGAGGCCGCGCTGCGTGGCGCGCGCGGCTCCGCTGCGCTGTCCGGCGCCGACTGGGCCCTCGAAGAGGTGCGCCGGCGCACCGACTTCAGTGGTGACGACGAGGCCCGGGTGGTGGGCGCGGCCCTCCGGTTGACCGCCGAGGCGGGCCAACTCCTGTCCATCTGGCGGCAGTCGCCCCTTCGGGTACTGGCGCGGCTGCACCTGGTGGCGGCCGCGGACAAGGGGGAGGAGGTCGGGCGGCCACGTCAGGACGGCGAACCCGTCGACGAGCCTCTGATCGAAGTGCCGCTGCCCAACGCAGCCGAGGTCGAGGGCCGTCTCGACGGTCTCGCGCAGCTGATCATCGCGGGCAGCTCCGCCCCCGCCCTGGTGACCGCCGCCGTGGTGCACGGCGAACTCCTCGCCCTGCGCCCCTTCGTCTCCCACAACGGCTTGGTCGCGCGCGCGGCCGAACGCATCGTCCTGGTCGGCAGCGGCCTCGACCCGAAGTCCGTCTGCCCGGCCGAGGTCGGCCAGGCGGAACAGGGTCGCGCGGCCTATCTGGCAGCCTTCGAAGGCTACGTCTCTGGCACCCCGGAGGGCATGGCGACCTGGATCGCTCACTGTGGCAAGGCGGTTGAGCTGGGTGCGCGGGAGTCGACGGCGGTGTGCGAGGCGCTGCAGCGCGGGGCAGCGTGACATTCGGCCTCTTGGTGCAGGCCTTTGTGCTCCGGGCTCGGAAATGAGCCTCTTAGGAGGGCGAAAAACTCCCTGAACAGGGTTGCGGCGGTACGAGAGTTCGTACCGCCGCTGGCATGTTCACCGGGTTACCAAGCGTCCTCGAGATATTGCCCATCAGGTCGGAACTTTGCCCGTCTCCTGGTGCGGCTGGCCCGTAATCGACGGGTCGACGTCGCGTGGGTGCCCAGTGTTCATGCTCGGTCCGTGGGGCCTTGGTTGCGGTTAAAGGTGATCCTTTCGGATGTTCCTTGGTCTCGCGGGCCGTTAACTTCTTTGTACTCCTGGACCGGAGGAAGCGGAAGCCCTTGCTGCGCTTCTTTACTTTTGGGAGCAAAGAGGAGTGAATCGGTCACCCATGTCGTCACGGGCCGTTCAGCAGGCTCAGCCCACCACCGAACGGCGCCGGCTCGCGTACCAGACCAGGCCCGCGGTGGCCGCTGCCGCGCCTATCGCCGCGGCTGCGACCAGGGCCGGCCGAGGCGGCACGGACAGCCGCTGCTTGAGTCGCACTGGATGGTGGAAGTCGAGTATGGGCCACGCGCGCATGGTGGCCTCGCGGCGCAGCGCACGGTCGGGATTGACGGCGTGGGGACGGCCGACGGCTTCGAGCATCGGGATGTCGGTCGCCGAGTCGCTGTAGGCGTAGCAGCGCGAGAGGTCGTACCCCTCGGACGCGGCCAGCTCCTTGATCGCCTCGGCCTTCGTCGGACCGTACGCGTAGTACTCCACATCGCCCGTGAAGCAGCCGTCGTCGCCCACGACCATGCGGGTCGCCACCACACGGTCCGCGCCGAGCAGTTCACCGATCGGCTCGACGACCTCCGTTCCCGACGTGGAGACGATCACGACATCGCGGCCGGCGAGGTGGTGCTCCTCGATGAGAGACGCCGCCTCGTCGTAGATGATCGGGTCGATCAGGTCATGAAGCGTCTCGGCGACGATCTCCTTGACCTGCTGGACGTTCCAGCCGCGGCACAGCGCGGACAGGTACTCGCGCATCCGCTCCATCTGGTCGTGGTCGGCGCCGCCCGCGAGGAAGACAAACTGGGCATATGCGGTACGCAACACAGCCCGGCGGTTGATCAGTCCACCTTGGTAGAACGACTTGCTGAACGTGAGCGTGCTCGACTTCGCAATGACCGTCTTGTCCAGATCAAAGAAGGCCGCGGTGCGGGGCAGGGAGTGGTTTTCCACGAGCCTGAGCATAGGTGCCCACCATTCGGCGTAAGGTGAGGCCCGTGGGTTTGCCTGAGAGGGCTCTCGGGTACACCATGGAAGTCACGGATCGTTCGCGACCGTGCTAACCCGGTCCGGCTCCTCCCCCCCCGAGTCGGCCGTGGGGACGACCCCCGCTCTCCCCCCCGGCGGGGGTCGTCGCATGTCCGGGTGGGTTTTCTCCTTTCCTTCACTGAGCGCCGGGCCTGTTGTGCGGGCTTCGGCGTTTCTACGCGCGTACGCATGATCCGTCACTGTGTGTAGTCGCTGCGCTGCTCTGTGGAAGTCGTACAAGGGTCACCGGTTTGGGTGAACGCGATATTCACAACCATCGAGTTGTCCACAGTTATCGAGCAAGATCCACACGATTTCCGGGATCGCTGCACCGTGATTCCAGCGCGTGCTGCCGGGTGCGAGTTCATGGCCGGTTCGGTTTGTCCGGCGGCTATGGCCGGTTCGTATCGGCGGTTCATATGGAGGACCGGTTGCCGGTTCTTGTGCGCGGGCGGGATTCGCGGGGCCGCGGGGGCTTCGCGAGGAAGCAGCGAAGGGGGATGGAGATCGTGGCGGGAGCCATCACATACGACCGGCCGTCGGCCGCCGAGGGGCGGCAGGGCGGGCCGTTGATCGTCACGGAGGACGTGGAGCTGCTGGACGACCTGCTGCGGCTGTGCGCCGCGGCGGGCGCCAGGCCCGAGGTCCACCACGGGGTGCCGGAGCGCGGAGGCGGCTGGGAGACGGCGCCCTTGGTGCTGGTCGGCGATGATGCCGCGCGGCGGGTGCGCGGGGCCGTGCGCAGGCGCGGAGTGGTGCTGGTAGGGCGGGATCAGGACGATTCGGGGGTGTGGCGGCGGGCTGTGGAGATCGGCGCCGACCATGTTCTGCTACTGCCCGATGGCGAACAATGGCTGGTCGACCGGATCGCCGACGTGGCTGAAGGAGTCGGCCCGCCCGCGCTCACCGTCGGCGTGATCGGCGGCCGCGGCGGAGCCGGTTCCTCCACGCTCGCCTGCGCGCTCGCGGTCACCTCGGCGCGTGAGGGGCGGCGCACACTGCTCGTGGACGCGGATCCGCTGGGCGGCGGACTCGACGTACTCCTCGGCGGCGAGACGGCCGAGGGCCTGCGCTGGCCTGCCTTCGCCGCCTCGCGCGGCCGGGTCGGCGGTGGCGCCCTGGAGGAGTCGCTGCCCGAGCTGCACGCGTTGCGGGTCCTCAGCTGGGATCGCGGCGACTCCGTCGTCATTGCCCCCGAGGCTGTGCGGGCGGTGCTGGCCGCGGCCCGACGGCGGGGCGGCACGGTGGTCGTGGACCTGCCGCGCCGGATCGACGAAGGGGGCGCGGAGGTTCTCGCCCAGCTGGACCTCGGGCTCCTCGTGGTCCCCGCCGAGCTGCGCGCCGTCGCGGCGGCAGGACGGGTGGCGTCCGTGATCGGCATGGTCCTGCGCGATCTACGGGTCGCGGTACGAGGGCCGTACGCACCCGGCCTGGACGACAAGGAGGTGGCCCGACTGCTCGGGCTGCCCCTGGCGGGCGAGGTCCCCGTGGAGGCGGGGCTGCCGGTGGCCCAGGAACGCGGGGCTCCGCCCGGAACAGACGCCCGAGGGCCGCTTGCCCGCTTCTGCTCGGCGTTCTGGGAGCGGGCCGCGGTTGCGGGAGGGGGCGTATGAGCGGGGGCACGCGCGTGCGTGCCGGAGGGCTCGGTGGACGTACGGGGGTGGGTTCGCCTGTGGATGCTGGGGCGTTGGGCGAGCGTGTGGGAGTGGGGCGGTCTGGGGTTGCGGGGCCGGCCGGTGGACGTACGGGCGTGGGTCGGCCCGGCGATGGGGAGCTGCTGGACGGGGTGCGGCAGTGGCTGGCCGAGAGTGGGGCAGAACCGACTCCGGCGCGCGTGGCGCAGGCCTTGCGGGACCAGGGGCGGGTGCTGGGGGACGCCGAAGTGCTCGGCGCCGCCGAGCGGTTGCGCTCCGAGTTGGTCGGGACCGGCCCGCTGGAGCCGCTGCTCGCCGATCCCTTGGTGACCGATGTGCTGGTCTCGGCACCCGACCGGGTGTGGGTGGACCGGGGCGGCGGCCTGGAACTGACGGCAGTCTTCTTTCCGGACGCGACGGCCGTACGACGGCTCGCGCAGCGCCTCGCGGCCGTGGCCGGGCGGCGGCTCGACGACGCGCACCCCTGGGTCGACGCGCGGCTTCCGGACGGCACGCGTCTGCATGCCGTGCTGCCACCGGTCGCGGTCGGCTCGACGTGCCTGTCGCTGCGGGTCGTACGTCCGCGGGCGTTCACACTCGACGAACTGGTGGCTGCGGGGACCGTACCCCCGGGCGGCGACCGAGTGCTGCGGGCACTGCTCGACGCCCGGCTGTCGTTCCTGATCAGCGGCGGTACGGGCAGCGGCAAGACGACGCTCCTGAGTGCCCTGCTGGGGCTGATCGGACCGGGTGAGCGGATCGTGCTCGCCGAGGACTCGGCGGAACTGCGACCCGACCACCCCCATGTCGTACGCCTCGAATCCCGACCCGCCAACCAGGAGGGCGCCGGACTCGTCACCCTTCAGGACCTGGTGCGCCAGGCCCTGCGGATGCGGCCGGACCGGTTGGTCGTCGGCGAGGTGCGCGGGCCCGAAGTCGTCCATCTGCTGGCCGCGCTGAACACCGGCCACGAGGGCGGATGCGGAACTGTCCACGCGAACGCCGCAGCGGGGGTGCCCGCCCGCTTGGAGGCGCTGGGCACGGCGGCGGGGCTCGACCGGGCCGCCCTGCACAGCCAGGTGGCGGCCGCCCTTTCGGTGGTGCTCCATCTCGTACGCGACCGGGCCGGGCGGCGGCGGATCGCCGAAGTTCATGTGCTGGAGCGGGACCCGGCGGGGCTGGTGGTGACGATGCCGGCACTGCGCTGGGGCACGGAGGCCTTCGCGTACGAGCGGGGGTGGGAGCGGCTGCGAGGGCTGCTCGGTGAGAGGAGTGAGGGCTTGTGACGGGGGTCGGTGAGGTGTCGGTGGGCGCGGCGATGGTGTGTGCCGGGGCGGCGGCCTGGCTGATGAGTGGCCAAGGGCCAGGAGCTCGGCGGGCGCAACTGCTGTGTGCGGATGGCGGGTTGGCGGGGGCCGGACCGCCGACGTGGGAGCGAAGGGCGCGGGAGCGGGTCGCGCCGGCTGTGGAGTGGCTACGGCGGCTGCATCGGCTTCGGGGCGAGTGGTGGTCGCTGGTCGCCGGAGCGGTGATCGCCCTGCTGGGGGCGTCCGTGGTGCCGCTCGTCGTGGGCGCGCTCGGGGTGCCGCTGGTGAGGCGGGCTCGGCGGGCCGGTCAGGCGCGGCGTACGCGGGAGCGGTGGGCTGATGCGGTAATCGCGTTGTGCGGGGCGCTCGCGGGTGAGGTGCGCGCCGGGCGGCAGCCGGGTGAGGCGCTGCTGCGGGCCGCTCGTGACTCGGGCGGGCTCGGCGATGCGCAGGCGGTGGTGCTGGCGGCGGCGCGGTTCGGCGGGGACGTGCCCGGCGCGCTCACCGATGCGGCACGGCGGCCGGGCGCCGAGGGACTGCTGGGCCTCGCCGCGTGCTGGCGGGTCGCCGTGGACCGGGGTGCCGGACTCGCGGCCGGGCTCGACCGGCTGGAGGCGGCGTTGCGTGCGGAGCGGGATCAACGGGCCGATTTGCGCGCCCAGTTGGCGGGGGCGCGGTCGACGGCGGTGCTGCTCGCGGGCTTGCCCCTGCTGGGCCTGCTCCTCGGCACCGCGCTCGGCGCCGATCCGCTGCACGTCGTGCTGCACACCGGCGCGGGCCTCGGCTGTCTGCTGGTCGGCGGGGCGCTGGAGGGCGTCGGGCTGTGGTGGGCGCTGCGGATCGTACGGAAGGCGGAGGCGGGATGAGTACGGAGGTTGTCCACAGGCTGGGGGTGGCCCTGTGCCTGATGGCGGGGCTGTGGTCGCTGGTGTGGGCCCTGGGGGCGGCGCGGCGGGAGCGGAGGGTGCGCAGACGGCTGGGAGCGGTGCTGGTCGTGGCACCGACGCCCACCGGACGACGCTTCGACGTTCGGGCCCCGATGCGGAAGTGGCTGCCGGTGGTGGGCGCCGTCAGCGCCTGCTGGGTGTTCGTCGGCGGCGTTCCCGGGATCGCCGTGGGGCTCGTGGCCGGGTTCGGGGTGAGGCGGTGGCAGCGAAGGCCTACGCCGGCGGAGGAGTCCGACTCGGGACTGGCCGAGCGGCAACTGCCGCTTGCCGCCGATCTGTTGGCGGCCTGCATCGTGGCTGGCGCCAGTCCCGTGGCGGCGGCTCAGGCCGTGGGAGAGGCGCTGGAAGGGCCCGTGGGAGAACGGCTCGCACGGGGCGCGGCCGAGGTGCGGCTCGGCGGTGAACCGGCCGAGGCGTGGCGGGGGTTGGCCGCGCTGCCCGGCGCCCGGGCACTGGCCCGGCTGCTGGAGCGGGCGGGTGAGTCGGGCGTACCGGCGGCGAGTCCCGTCGGGCGGCTCGCCGCGGAGGCCCGCGCGGAGTGGGGACGTACCGCCACCACTCGTGCGCGGCGGGCGGCCGTCATGGTCACCGCGCCGGTGGGGCTGTGCTTCCTGCCCGCGTTCATCGCGATCGGGGTGCTGCCTGTGGTGATCGGGCTGGCGGGCGGGGTGTTGGGAGGTGGTGGATGACGAGCGAGACGTGATGAAGGGCGAGCGATGAACGGAACGGGTCCAGCGGGGCTGGACGAAGTGAATGAGTCGAACTCGTGGAACGAGTCGACAGAGCGGATCTACACGGGGGTTCGAATGAGCAAGGCAATGCGGGTACGAGTGCGGGCCGGCAAGGTGCAGGCGCTGATGGGCAGGACGTGGGAGATGCCGACGGCCTGGGTGGTGCGGAGGGCTTCGGCGGCGCGGAGGGATGCCGGAATGGTGACTTCCGAGTACGCGATGGGGCTGATTGCGGCGGTGGGCTTCGCCGCGCTGCTCTACGAGGTGCTGACCAGCGGGCAGGTCAAGGGAGCTCTGCAGGACATCGTGGAGCGAGCGCTCAATGGCCAGTTCTGAGGAGCGGGCGGCCCGTCCGGTACGGGGCCGGGGCCTGGGCCTGCGTATGGGCGGGGACCAAGGGTTCGTGACGGCGGAGGCGGCCATGGTGCTGCCCGTGCTGGTCGCGTTCACGCTGGCACTGGTCTGGGCCCTGATGGCCGTGTCCGCGCAGATCCAGTGCGTGGACGCGGCCCGGGCGGGGGCACGTGCGGCGGCCCGCCAGGACCCACCGGGCACGGTGACGACGGTGGCCCTGCAGACGGCGCCGAGCGGGGCACAGGTCACGGTTCGGCGCGAGGGCGACCTGGTGCGCGTGCGGGTCACGGCGAAGCCGCCGGGCCCCGACGCGCTGGCCCTCGACCTGGAGCACGAGGCCGTGGCCCTGGCCGAGGAGACGGTGGGGGCGGGCGGATGACGAGGGGAAGCGAGGGATGGTGGGTTTCGCGTAGGAGAGCGTTCGCTTCGGACCGGGGCTCGGCGACCGTCTCGGCGGTGGGCGTGATCGCGGTGCTGTGCGTCTTCTTCAGCGTCATCCTCGCGATGAGTCAAGCGGTGATGACCCGTCACCATGCGGGCGGCGCCGCCGACTTGGCGGCGCTCGCGGCGGCGGACCACTGGATGGAGGGCGGTACGGCGGCCTGCGCCCGGGCGGACCGGGTGGCGCGGGCCCAAGGCACCCGCATCGTGCGGTGTGCCGTCTACGGCGAGATCTCGGACGTCAGGGTCGCGGCGGGACGAGGGCCATTCACCGCGGAGGTTAGGTCTCGGGCAGGACCGGCGGGGCCGGTGCCTCCGGCGGGGCCCGAGGGGGTGATAGCGCCGCCTCACCCCGCGGGCGAAGCCGCCGAGCCCGCAGCGGGGGTGCACTGATAGAGGCAGATGGGGGTGAATCGGTAGAGGGGGCTGGCTCGGAGCCGGTGGAGGGTCGGCCTTGCACGGAGGCTGGGAGGAGTCGTCCTCGC
>NZ_BAAGPS010000005.1:0-182520 GCF_054783935.1 Streptomyces pseudoechinosporeus | reverse complement strand
GGAGCGAGGACGACTCCGCAGCGGAGGTGACGTCATGGCCCGGCAGCCTCCCGTAGAGCCCGGCAGCCTCCCGCCGACCCAGGCGCCTAGCTTGAGCCGGCGGCCGGAAGCCGACACTCTCGCCGCCCCACCCCTCCGCCCCGACCTACCCCTCCGCCCCCTCACCTCCGGCTCCCGCCCCCGAGGCGGCCCCGGCCTCCCGTCCCTCCGGAGCCCCCCGCAGCAGAACCGTCAGCAATCGCACAGCCCCCCGCTTGTGCAGTGGGTCGTTGCCGTTGCCGCACTTGGGGGACTGGATGCAGGACGGGCAACCGGCCTCGCACTCGCAGGAGGCGATGGCCTGGCGGGTGGCCGTGAGCCACTCGCGAGCCGTGTGGAAGGCGCGCTCGGCGAAGCCCGCCCCGCCGGGGTGGCCGTCGTACACGAAGACCGTCGGGAGGAGGGTGTCCGGGTGCAGGGGGATGGAGACGCCGCCGATGTCCCAGCGGTCGCAGGTGGCGAACAGCGGGAGCATGCCGATCGACGCGTGTTCGGCGGCGTGCAGGGCGCCGCCGAGGATCTCCGGGGTCACGCGGGCGGCGTCGAGCTGGTCCTCGGTGACCGTCCACCACACGGCGCGTGTGCGGAGCGTACGAGGAGGGAGGTCGAGTTTCGTCTCGCCGAGCACTTCGCCGGTGATGACACGACGACGCAGGAAGGAGACGACTTGGTTGGTGACCTCGACGGAGCCGTAGCACAACCGGCCCTCGCCCCAGGGGACTTCGACGTCCGTTTCCAGGACGGAGATGGCCGTGGTGTCGCGGGCGACCGTCGAATACGGCGGGTTGGCCTCCTCGACTAGGGCGACTGAGTCCTCGAGGTCCAGTTCCTTCACCAGGTACGTGCGGCCCTGGTGGAGGTGGACCGCCCCGTCGTGGACGCTGGTGTGCGCGGCGCCGGCGTCGACCGTGCCCAGCAGCCGGCCCGAACCGGCCTCGACGACCTGTACCGGATTGCCGCCCCCGCCGCGGATGTCCGTGAGGTCGGCGGCTCGTTCCCGGCGCGTCCAGTGCCATGCCTTCGTACGGCGGCGCAGCAGCTTCGCGGCTTCCAGCTGCGGAAGCAGATCGGCGGCGGCCGGGCCGAAGAGCGGCAGGTCCTCGTCCGTCAGAGGCAGTTCGGCTGCGGCGGCGCACAGGTGGGGCGCGAGGACGTACGGATTGTCGGGGTCGAGGACGGTGGACTCCACCGGCTGGTCGAACAGGGCCTCCGGGTGGTGGACGAGGAACGTGTCCAGTGGGTCGTCGCGGGCCACCAGGACCGCGAGGGCGCCCTGCCCGGAGCGTCCGGCGCGGCCCGCCTGCTGCCACAGCGAGGCCCTCGTGCCGGGATAGCCGGCGATGACGACGGCGTCCAAACCGGAGACGTCGATGCCGAGTTCGAGGGCGGTGGTGGCAGCGAGGCCGAGGAGTTCGCCGGAGTGGAGGGCCTGCTCGAGGGCGCGGCGTTCCTCGGGGAGGTAGCCGCCGCGGTACGCGGCCACGCGCCGGGCCAGGGAGCGGTCGATCTCGGCGAGCCGTTCCTGGGCGATCATCGAGATCAGCTCGGCGCCCCGGCGGGAGCGTACGAAGGCGACCGAGCGGACGCCCTGCACGGTCAGGTCGGTGAGGAGGTCCGCGGTCTCGGCGGTGGCGGTACGGCGGACGGGGGCGCCCTTCTCGCCGTGGAATTCGGTGAGCGGGGGCTCCCAGAGGGCGAACACCAGTTCGCCGCGCGGTGAGGCGTCGTCCGCGACCTCGACGACCGGGAGGCCGGTCAGCCGGCGAGCGGCCACCGATGGCTCGGCGGCGGTCGCGGAGGCCAGCAGGAAGACGGGCGAGGAGCCGTACCGCGCGCACAGGCGGCGCAGTCGGCGCAGCACCTGGGCGACATGCGAGCCGAAGACGCCGCGGTAGGTGTGGCACTCGTCGATGACGACATAGCGCAGAGCGCGCAGGAAGGAGGACCAGCGGGGGTGGGAGGGCAGTATCCCGCGGTGCAGCATGTCGGGGTTGGTCAGGACGTAGTTGGCGTACTGGCGTACCCACTCGCGTTCCTCGACGGGAGTGTCCCCGTCGTAGACGGCGGGACGCACCGCGTTGCCCAGAGGATGTGAAATTTCCTTCACGGCTCGGCACTGATCCGCCGCGAGGGCCTTGGTCGGGGCGAGGTAGAGGGAGGTCGCACCACGGCCGTTCGGAGCTTCGGATCCGTCGAGCAGACATGACAGCACCGGGACGAGATACGCCAGCGACTTGCCCGAGGCTGTGCCTGTGGCGACGATCACGGAGTCGCCGTCCAGAGCGTGCTCGGCTGCTTGTGCCTGGTGGGCCCAGGGGTGCTCGATGCCCGTGGCCTGCACCGCCGCGATGACCTCGGAGCGGATCCGGTCGGGCCAGACGGCATGGCGGCCCACGCGCGGGGGCAAGTGCTCCGTATGAGTGATGCGCGAAGCCCGGCTCGGCCCCGAGGCGAGCCGGTCCAGAACCGTGCCCGGAGTGGGTCGGGATGCGGTGTCCGTCGGGGGTCGATCGGACTGGGGATTCTTGGCCATCGGCATCGAGTGTGTCACTGGCGTGACGGACAATGGGCCTAAGGCGTCGTGCACGCCTGCCGGTAAGTGATTGAATGCCATCGCGGCTGGCGAACAGTCCCGGGGACTCCGCCGAGGTGTCCCGAGGGGCGACCGCTCGATAGCAAGGTGCTGGAGGATCCGTGGACCTGTCCCTGTCGACACGTACCGTTGGCGATCGTACGGTCGTCGAAGTCGGTGGCGAAATCGATGTATATACCGCGCCCAAGCTGCGCGAGCAGCTGGTCGAGCTGGTGAATGACGGCAGTTTTCACCTTGTCGTCGACATGGAGGGCGTGGACTTCCTCGACTCCACCGGGCTCGGCGTGCTGGTAGGCGGCCTGAAGCGGGTGCGCGCCCACGAGGGCTCGCTGCGACTGGTCTGCAACCAGGAGCGCATTCTGAAGATCTTCCGCATCACCGGTCTCACCAAGGTGTTCCCGATTCACACCTCGGTCGAGGAAGCGGTAGCGGCCACGGACTGAGCGGTCCTCGGTCGTGACCGAGCGGCCCTTGGCCGAAGGCCGGTTCCGGGCCGTGTGCCCGGGACGGAAGAAGTCAACGAGGGGGGTTCGGGCCTTGGCGGCCCGGCCCCCTGACAGCACGCCCGTAGTTCCGAGGGGGATGCATGGCCACCGTTGAACTCCGCTTCAGCGCGCTGCCCGAGCACGTCAGGACCGCCCGACTGGTGGCGGCAGCGGTGGCGCGCAGGGCCGGAGTGGACGAGGCCGTCCTCGACGAGGTCAGGCTCGCCGTCGGCGAGGCCTGTACGCGGGCCGTCGGACTGCACCAGACCGGCGGTATCTCGGCGCCGGTGCGGGTGCTGCTGATCGAGGAGGAGAAGCAGTTCTCCATCGAGGTCGGCGACGAGGCGTCGCATACGGCTCCCGGCGACAAGGTGCCGGGCGCCCATAGCGGAGCCGCCGAGTCGGACGCGGAGACCGAGGAGGACGAGATGGGTCTCGCGGTCATCAGCGGTCTCGTCGACGACGTGGAGGTCACCGCCGGTGAGAACGGCGGACTGATCAGGATGAGCTGGCCCACCACGCCGCCGGCCACGCTCGTCCCCTGACCCCTCACCCACGCAGTACGGAAAGGGCCCTGCTCAGCGGGGCCCTTTCTCGTGCGCGCTCGTGCGCGCGGATTGCGCACGCGTTATCGTGAATGAATTCACGATCAGCCTTATGATCGGGTTTACTGCCTGTCGCGCGTCAACGGATCAAGCGTCAATGCTTTTGGGGCATTACCACTTTCGGGTTCCATGAGGGTCCGTGGATCATTTACTCAAGAGCATGTGAAGGCCGATTCCGCTTACCGCGCACTGTTTTGATCAGGTTCCGGTACCTACAATCCGTCCACATCTTGAGCTCAGCCCAAGCGTCAAGGAGGACGAATGGCGGGGCTTTCTACCCCTCATCAGTTTGACCAGCCCACAACCTTCGCAGCCGCAGTACTGACCGACGACAACCGCCTCATCGTGATGGTCATCGCGGCCGTCGCCCTTGCGGCGCTTGTCGTCGCCGGGATCCTGGTCCGCCAGGTGCTCGCGGCCGGCGAGGGCACCGACAGCATGAAGAAGATCGCGGCGGCGGTTCAGGAAGGCGCAAACGCCTATCTGACGCGCCAGTTGCGCACCCTCGGCGTATTCGCCGTCGTGGTGTTCTTCCTGCTCATGCTGCTGCCCGCGGACGACTGGAATCAGCGCGCCGGACGATCGGTCTTCTTCTTGATCGGCGCGGCGTTCTCGGCGACCACCGGCTATATCGGCATGTGGCTCGCCGTACGCAGCAATGTCCGCGTGGCCGCCGCGGCACGGGAAGCGACCCCGGCGGAAGGCGAACCCGAAAAGGATCTCACCGCCGTCTCGCACAAAGCAATGAAGATCGCTTTCCGCACGGGCGGCGTCGTCGGCATGTTCACGGTGGGGCTCGGTCTGCTGGGCGCCTCCTGTGTGGTGCTGGTGTACGCGGCCGATGCGCCGAAGGTCCTGGAGGGCTTCGGTCTCGGCGCCGCGCTGATCGCCATGTTCATGCGTGTCGGCGGCGGCATCTTCACCAAGGCCGCCGACGTCGGCGCCGACCTGGTCGGCAAGGTCGAGCAGGGCATTCCGGAGGACGATCCGCGCAATGCCGCGACCATCGCCGACAACGTGGGCGACAACGTCGGCGACTGCGCCGGCATGGCCGCCGACCTCTTCGAGTCGTACGCCGTCACGCTCGTCGCCGCGCTGATCCTCGGCAGCGCGGCGTTCGGCGACTTCGGGCTCGGCTTCCCGCTGATCGTGCCCGCGATCGGCGTGATCACGGCGATGATCGGCATCTTCGCGGTGGCCCCGCGCCGGGCCGACCGAAGCGGCATGAGCGCCATCAACCGCGGCTTCTTCATCTCCGCGGTGATCTCGCTCGTGCTGGTGGCCGCGGCCGTCTTCGTCTACCTCCCGTCCTCGTACGCGGAGCTGGAGGGCGCGGACACGGAAATCCTCGACAAGGGCGGCGACCCGCGGATCCTCGCGCTCGTCGCCGTCGCGATCGGCATTGTGATGGCCGCGCTGATCCAGCAGCTGACCGGCTACTTCACCGAGACCACCCGCCGTCCCGTCAGGGACATCGGCAAGACCTCGCTGACCGGCCCGGCCACCGTCATCCTCGCCGGTATCTCCGTCGGTCTCGAATCGGCCGTGTACACCGCCCTGCTGATCGGGCTCGGCGTGTACGGGGCGTTCCTGCTCGGCGGTACGTCGATCATGCTGGCGCTCTTCGCCGTAGCGCTGGCCGGTACCGGGCTGCTCACCACAGTCGGCGTCATCGTCGCCATGGACACCTTCGGGCCGGTCTCCGACAATGCGCAGGGCATCGCCGAGATGTCCGGTGACGTCACGGGCTCAGGCGCGCAGGTGCTCACCGACCTGGACGCCGTCGGCAACACCACCAAGGCCATCACCAAGGGCATCGCCATCGCCACCGCCGTACTCGCGGCCTCGGCGCTCTTCGGCTCGTACCGTGACGCGATCCTCACGGCCGCGAACGAAGTGGGCGAGACGGTCACCGGCGAGGACGCGCCGCTGAACCTGATGATGGACATCTCGCAGCCCAACAACCTGGTCGGGCTCATCGCGGGCGCCGCGGTCGTCTTCCTCTTCTCGGGGCTGGCGATCAACGCGGTCTCGCGGTCCGCGGGGGCCGTGGTCTACGAGGTGCGGCGGCAGTTCCGCGAGCACCCCGGGATCATGGACTACACCGAGAAGCCCGAGTACGGGCGCGTCGTCGACATCTGCACCAAGGACGCGCTGCGCGAGCTGGCCACACCGGGTCTGCTCGCCGTGCTGACGCCGATCGCGATCGGGTTCACGCTCGGGGTCGGTGCGCTCGGCTCGTTCCTCGCGGGCGCGATCGGCACGGGCACGCTGATGGCGGTCTTCCTCGCCAACTCCGGCGGTGCGTGGGACAACGCGAAGAAGCTCGTCGAGGACGGTCACCACGGTGGCAAGGGCAGTGAGGCCCATGCCGCGACGGTGATCGGCGACACGGTCGGCGACCCCTTCAAGGACACCGCGGGACCCGCGATCAACCCCCTGCTGAAGGTGATGAACCTGGTGGCGTTGCTCATCGCGCCCGCGGTCGTCAAGTTCTCGTACGGGGAGGACAAGAGCGTGGGCATGCGCGTGCTCATCTCGGTGCTCTCGCTCGCTGTCATCGTGGGCGCGGTGTACGTGTCCAAGCGGCGCGGGATCGCCGTGGGTGACGAAGACGACTCCGAGCCGGTCTCCAAGTCGGCGGATGCGGCGGTGGTTTCGTAGGCGATTGCTCCACGGCTTGGCCTTACGGCTGGTCAGGTTCCGCTCAACGAGCGGGCGGACGGCGCGTTTTGACGTGCCGCTCGCCCGCTCTCGGGTGTTCACACCGGGGTCGTGAGCCTTCTCTCGCTTGGCGCAAATGGCTACAATATTTGACAAATCAGACGTTCGTCTCGCGGGTGTCGTCCACTTGGCGTGTATGTTCCGGGGCCGAGAGCCATGGAAGGGACCAATCCGGTGAACAAGAAGCTCGCGGCCGCACTGTCCGGCGGTGCGGTACTGGTACTGGCGCTGTCGGGATGTGGTGGAGACGACAGCAGCGACAAGCTGAACTCCTGGGCGAAGCAGGTCTGTGACGAGGTGCAGCCGCAGGCGAAGAAGATCGAGGCCGCCAACACCTCGATCCAGAAGCAGACCTCGGACAACAGCACGCCGGCGGACGTTCAGAGGACGGACTCCCAAGCCTTCCAGGACATGTCCGACGCCTACAAGGCGATCGGCGCCGCCGTGAACAAGGCCGGGGCGCCGGAGGTCGAGGACGGCGAGAAGAAGAAGGCGGACGCCGTCAAGGAGCTCAACGGCATCTCCACGTCGTACGCCGACCTCAAGAAGCAGGTCGACGCGCTCGACACCAAGGACCAGGGGAAGTTCGCGGACGGACTCAAGGACATCGCCACCGAGCTGGACAAGCTGGGCCAGAGCGGCAACGTCGCCCTGAACAAGCTGCAGGAGGGCGAGGTGGGCCAGGCGATGGCCAAGCAGGAGAGCTGCAAGTCCGCCTCCGGCTCGCCGTCGGCGACCAACGGCTGACCCCAGGAGACAACGGCCGGCCCCAGGAGACCGATCGTTCGTCAACCGAACGATGGCCCGGTACGCGCGCGTGCCGGGCCATCGGCATGTTGTCCACAGGGACCGCGTCCCGTCGGCGGGAGCGGCGACAATGGAGGCGTGAGTAACACCAGCCTGGCACCGCTGCCCTCGACCGACCGCTCCGACGTCACCGCGCGGCTGCGGGACGCCCTCCTGAGCGCCTCCTTCAGCGCCGACGGCCTGCTCGATCTCCTGGGCGCCTCCGCGTACGCGGCGCTGGCCCGGAGCGAGACCGTGCCCGCGCTCCGGGCGACCCGGGGCGACACGCCGCTGGAGACGCTCGTACGGCTGTTCCTGTTGCAGCAGCCCGTGCCGCACGCGCGCGTGGTGGACGTACTGCCGGTTCAGGACTGCCTGGAGGGCAGCTGGCTGACCAGGACCGGCGGCGACGAGGTCGCAGCGACGGTCGATGTCCGGCCGTTCGGCGGACCCGGCGGCGAGGACTGGTTCATCGTCTCGGACCGGGGGTGCGCGGTCGGTGGAGCCGGAGGCATCGGCAACCGTGACGAACGGGTCGTACTGGGAGTGGGCGGCGCGTCCACAACCCTGGCGGGCATCACGGTGCGTACGCCCGTCGCGTCTGCCCTTGACCTCGGCAGCGGCTCCGGAATCCAGGCGCTGCACGCCGCACAGCACGCCACGCGGGTGACCGCGACCGACGTCAACCCGCGCGCGCTGCATATCACCGCGCTCACGCTCGCCCTGTCCGGCGCTCCGAGGGCCGATCTGCGCGAGGGCTCGCTCTTCGAACCCGTCGGCGAGGAGACGTACGACCTGATCGTCTCCAATCCGCCCTTCGTCATCTCTCCCGGCGCCCGGCTCACCTACCGGGACGGCGGGATGGGCGGGGACGATCTGTGCCGGGCGCTCGTTCAAGGGGCGGGTGCTCACCTCAACGAAGGGGGGTATGCGCAGTTCCTTGCCAACTGGCAGCACGTGGAGGGGGAGGACTGGCAGGACCGGCTGCGGTCCTGGGTGCCGCGCGACTGTGACGCGTGGGTCGTGCAGCGCGAGGTGCAGGACGTCATGCAGTACGCCGAATTGTGGCTGCGGGACGCCGGCGATCATCATGCGGATCCGGTGGAGTACCAGACGCGGTACGACGCATGGCTCGACGAGTTCGAGACGCGGAAGGTCAGGGCCGTGGGCTTCGGGTGGATCACCCTGCGCAAGTCGGGGGCCGCGCAGCCCTCGGTCGTCGTGGAGGAGTGGCCGCATCCCGTCGAACAGCCGCTCGGCGAGACGGTGCTCGCGCACTTCGACCGCGTGGACTATCTGCGTGCGCACGACGACGCGGCGCTGCTCGCCGGGCACTTCAAGCTCGCGGGCGAGATCGTGCAGGAGCAGGTCGGGCTGCCCGGCGCCGAGGATCCCGAGCATGTCGTACTGCGCCAGAACCGCGGGATGCGGCGGGCCACGAGGGTGGACACGGTGGGCGCGGGTTTCGCGGGTGTGTGCGACGGCACACTCAGTGCGGGGCGAATTCTGGACGCCATTGCCCAACTGGTCGGCGAGGACCCGGTGTTGCTCCGGGACCGTACGCCCGCGCAGATCCGGCTGCTGATCGAGCAGGGGTTCCTCGAGCCCGCCGGGTGAGCGGAAGCCCCGCGAACGCCGAGCCGTCAGGGATGGCGCGAAATCGCCGCGGCCACACATTCGATCCGAGCCGGCACGGCGGTGGGCGCACGGTGTGCGCGGGGAGCCGCACGGGTCTGTCCGCCGTGCGTTCACCGTGGGTTCGTGTGCTCGCTTCCCGGAGGTGTCAGCCTCCCCTCCTTGGGCACCCAAGGGCGAAGGGAACGAACCATGGAGAACGGACCGGCGGTCTTCGCGGGATCGGTGTTCGCCCTGTTCGGAGCCGGATTGCTGGTGTGGACCGTGGCCCGGCTGCGGCACCGCGAACCCGTCGCCGACGGGATGAGCCCGGCCGCGTCCGCGGTGGTCGCGAGCTTCGCCGGGACGGCCGCGCTGCTCCTCGCCGTGTGGTGCTTCACACGCATCTGAGGAGGCGCACGTTCCGGCGCGACGCCCGGTGCGGCTCCCGTCCCTGAAGCGATGCCCTCCGGGGAACCGGAGTTGCCGCCTCCGAAAGGCCGGAGGCAAGATCTCCGGCCGTCACGATCCCGCCGTTTCGGTAACTGAGAAGTCACCCTCCGGATAGGGCCGAAACAGCAGGTCCACACTCCGGGCGGCAGGAATGCCGGGAGTCGGGTTACCGTTCGAGTGGCCGTTGCGGGCTTTTCCCGTTTGACACGGGGGCGGGATGTACCGTCACACTCCGCAGCGTCAGCACGACACGACCCCCGGGACCAACGCCGGGGCGAGACCCCCTGCGTCGACCGGAGAGAAGAGCGAAGTTGTCCCCGACCAGCGAGACCGCACACGGCGGCCGCCGACTCGTCATCGTCGAGTCGCCTGCCAAGGCGAAGACGATCAAGGGCTACCTCGGCCCTGGCTACGTCGTCGAAGCGAGCGTCGGGCACATCCGCGACCTCCCCAACGGCGCCGCGGAGGTGCCCGAGAAGTACACCGGCGAGGTGCGCCGCCTCGGCGTGGACGTCGAACACGACTTCCAGCCCATCTATGTCGTCAACGCCGACAAGAGGGCCCAGGTCAAGAAGCTCAAGGACCTGCTGCGCGACTCCGACGAGCTCTTCCTCGCCACCGATGAGGACCGCGAGGGCGAGGCCATCGCCTGGCACCTCCAGGAGGTGCTCAAGCCCAAGGTCCCGGTCAAGCGGATGGTCTTCCACGAGATCACCAAGGCCGCGATCCAGGCCGCCGTCGCCAACCCGCGCGAGCTCAACCAGAAGCTCGTCGACGCCCAGGAGACCCGCCGTATCCTCGACCGCCTCTACGGCTACGAGGTCTCGCCGGTCCTCTGGAAGAAGGTCATGCCGCGCCTGTCGGCGGGCCGTGTCCAGTCCGTGGCGACCCGCCTGGTCGTCGAGCGGGAGCGCGAGCGCATCGCGTTCCGCTCCGCCGAGTACTGGGACCTGACGGGCACCTTCGGCACCGGCCGCGCCGGCGACCGGAGCGACCCGTCCTCCCTGGTCGCGCGGCTCACGACGGTCGACGGCAGGCGCGTCGCCCAGGGCCGCGACTTCGACTCGCTCGGGCAGCTGAAGAGCGCGAACACGCTCCACCTGGACGAGGCGAACGCCCGCGCGCTCGCCGCCGCCCTGGAGAACACGAACTTCTCCGTACGGTCCGTCGAGTCGAAACCGTATCGTCGCTCCCCGTACGCACCGTTCCGTACGACGACGATGCAGCAGGAGGCCTCGCGCAAGCTCGGCTTCGGTGCGAAGGCCACGATGCAGGTGGCGCAGAAGCTGTACGAGAACGGCTTCATCACCTACATGCGTACGGACTCCACGACCCTCTCGGACACCGCGGTCGCCGCGGCCCGCGCCCAGGTCACGCAGCTGTACGGCGCCGACTACCTGCCGCCGCAGCCGCGCACGTACGCCGGGAAGGTCAAGAACGCGCAGGAGGCGCACGAGGCGATCCGCCCCTCCGGGGACCGTTTCCGTACGCCCGCCGAGACCGGACTGACCGGCGACCAGTTCAGGCTCTACGAGCTGATCTGGAAGCGGACTGTCGCCTCCCAGATGAAGGACGCGACCGGGAACTCCGTCACGGTGAAGATCGGTGGCCGCGCCGCGGACGGCCGGGACGCCGAGTTCAGCGCCTCCGGCAAGACCATCACCTTCCACGGCTTCCTGAAGGCGTACGTCGAGGGCGCGGACGACCCGAACGCCGAGCTGGACGACCGCGAGCGCCGGCTCCCGCAGGTCAACGAGGGCGACGCGCTGTCCGCCGAGGAGATCTCGGTCGACGGCCACGCGACGAAGCCCCCGGCCCGCTACACCGAGGCCAGCCTGGTCAAGGAGCTCGAAGAGCGCGAGATCGGCCGCCCGTCGACGTACGCGTCGATCATCGGGACCATCCTCGACCGCGGCTATGTCTTCAAGAAGGGCACGGCGCTCGTGCCCTCCTTCCTGTCCTTCGCCGTGGTCAACCTCCTGGAGAAGCACTTCGGGCGGCTCGTCGACTACAGCTTCACCGCGAAGATGGAGGACGACCTCGACCGCATCGCGCGGGGCGAGGCGCGCTCCGTGCCGTGGCTGAAGCGCTTCTACTTCGGCGAGGGCGCCGATGGCGTTCCCGGTGCCGCGGACGCCGGGAACGGCGACGGGGACCACCTGGGCGGCCTCAAGGAGCTCGTCACCGACCTGGGCGCGATCGACGCCCGCGAGGTGTCGTCCTTCCCGGTCGGCGACGGCATCGTGCTGCGCGTCGGGCGCTACGGCCCGTACATCGAGCGCGGCGAGAAGGACTCCGAGAACCACCAGCGCGCGGATGTGCCGGAGGATCTCGCCCCGGACGAGCTGAGCGTCGAGTACGCGGAGGAACTGCTCGCCAAGCCGAGCGGCGACTTCGAGCTGGGGGCCGACCCGGTCACGGGTCACCAGATCATCGCCAGGGACGGCCGCTACGGGCCGTATGTCACCGAGGTGCTCCCTGAAGGCACCCCGAAGACCGGCAAGAACGCCGTCAAGCCGCGTACGGCCTCGCTCTTCAAGTCGATGTCCCTGGACACGGTGACCCTCGAGGACGCGCTCAAGCTGATGTCGCTGCCGCGCGTCGTCGGCAAGGACGCCGAGGGCGTGGAGATCACCGCGCAGAACGGGCGCTACGGGCCGTATCTGAAGAAGGGCACGGACTCGCGTTCGCTGCAGTCCGAGGACCAGCTCTTCACGATCACGCTGGAAGAGGCCCTCGCGATCTACGCCCAGCCCAAGCAGCGCGGGCGCGCCGCCGCCAAGCCGCCGCTCAAGGAGCTGGGCACGGACCCGGTCAGCGAGAAGCCGGTCGTCGTCAAGGACGGGCGTTTCGGTCCGTACGTCACCGACGGCGAGACCAACGCGACCCTGCGGTCTGGCGACAGCGTCGAGGAGATCACTCCGGAGCGGGGTTACGAACTGCTCGCGGAGAAGCGCGCGAAGGCACCCGCCAAGAAGACGGCGAAGAAGGCCGCCGTCAAGAAAACGGCCACCAAGAAGGCACCTGCCAAGAAAACGGCAGCCAAGAAGACGACGACTTCGAAGACGGCTGCCAAGAAGGCTCCGGCCAAGAAGGCAGCCACCAAGAAGGCGGCGGCTTCGGAGGGTTGAGCTTGAGCGTCCCGGGGCTGCGCTTCAGCTTCTTGGAGCTGTGCCAGCGCCCTGCGGAGGCCTCGCGTCCGCATGTGGTGGGCGCCCTTTCGGGGTTGTCGGTGCCTCCCGATAGGCTGAACGCATGACGCGAGCGGAGCAGCCAACGGCCCACACCCCGGCCCCCGACGACGCCCTGGTCGCAGATTCACGCGAGCGCGCCGTGAGGGCGCTGCTTCGTGTACCGCAATTGAAGCGGCTGTGGAGCGCTCAGCTCGTGGGCAGCGTCGGCGATGCTCTCGCGCTGCTCGTCCTGGTCGTGCTCGCACTCCAGGCGGCGGTTGCGGCGGGGTCCTTCGGGGGCAACTACCGCGGGGTGGCCTTCGCGGTATCGGCCGTCTTCGGGGCGCGGATACTCGCGACGCTGCTCTTCGGAGCCGTACTCCTCGGACCGCTCACCTCCCTGACCTCCCAGGAGGGGCCGCTCGACCGCCGCTGGACCATGGTCGGCGCGGACGGTGTACGGGCCGTACTGCTGATCATCGCGCCCCTGTGGATCGACTGGACGCCCGACGACGCGCTGGCCGTGATCCTGGTGACCGCGTTCGTCACCGGGGTCGCCGAGCGCTTCTGGACGGTGTGCAGGGAGAGCGCGGCGCCCGCCCTGCTGCCCGCGCCGCCCCTGGAGGGCGCGGCGGTTCGGCCGCTGCCGGACCACACGGAGACGCTGCGGCGCCTGTCGCTGCGTACGGGATTCGTGGCAGTGCCCCTGGCGGCCGCCGCTCTCGTCGTGGCCGGGCTCCTCAACAACCTGCTGGGCGCCGGACTGGCCTGGTTCGACCAGCACCAGGCGGCGCTCGCGTCGTACGTCGCGGCGGGCCTGTTCGCCGCGTCCCTGTCGGTGCTGACCGTCCTCGAACTGCCCGACGCACGCACCCCCCGCGCGCGGTCGCCGCTCGAGGGCCTGCGCCGCCCCAAGTCGGGCACCGGCGTCGACAAGGGGCGTACGGACTCGCTTCCGCTGCTGGTCCTGGCCTGCGCGGCCGTCGCCGGGGCGATCGCCGCCGCGGTCGCCGTCTCCGTGCTGCACGCCACGGACCTGCGCGGCGGGCCGGTGACGTACGGGCTGCTGGTGGCGGGCCTGACGGGCGGCGTCGTCGTAGGCATCCGTACGGCTCCGAAGGTGCTGCCGCCGCTGTCGCGGCGCCGGCTGCTCTCGCTGGCCATCGCGTTCACGGGCCTCGCGCTGCTCGCCGCCGGCATCGTGCCGGACGTCGCCACGGTGATCCTGATCACGGCGTTCGCAGGCATCGGCGCGGGCATCGCCGCGAACACCGGGCACACGCTGCTCGACCAGGAGGCCGAGGACCACCGGCGGGCGCGTACGACGGAGCATCTGCACGCGGTCGTACGGGTCTACGTCGCCCTGGGTGCCCTGGTGGCCCCCGTGCTGGCGGCGGCGATCGGGCCGCACCGGCTGGAGAACGGCAAGTTCGTGTTCGCCCACGGCGGCGCGGCCTTCACACTGATGCTGGTCGGCGCGCTGCTGCTGCCGGTCGCGGCGCTGGTGCTGGCGAAGGTCGACGACCGGTCCGGCGTACCGCTGCGGCACGACCTGCGGGACGCGCTGCGGGGCGGGGACGATCCCGCGCAGGCACCGGCTTCGAACGGGTTCTTCATCGCCCTGGAGGGCGGTGACGGGGCCGGGAAGTCGACGCAGGCCGAGGCGCTCGCGGAGTGGATCCGCTCCAAGGGACACGAGGTCGTGCTGACGCGCGAGCCGGGGGCCACGCCCGTGGGAAAGCGGCTGCGGTCGATCCTGCTGGACGTGTCCTCGGCCGGGCTGTCGAACCGTGCGGAGGCGCTGCTGTACGCCGCCGACCGCGCCGAGCACGTGGACACCGTGGTGCGGCCCGCGCTGGAGCGGGGCGCGGTGGTCATCTCGGACCGCTACACCGACTCGTCCGTGGCGTACCAGGGGGCCGGTCGCGATCTGTCCCCGACCGAGATCGCGCGGATCTCGCGATGGGCGACCAATGGGCTGGTGCCTCATCTGACCGTGCTGCTCGATGTGTCGCCTCAGACCGCGAGGGAGCGGTTCACGGAGGCGCCGGACCGGCTGGAGTCGGAGCCCGCCGAGTTCCACGCGCGCGTGCGGGCCGGTTTCCTGACGCTCGCCGCCGCCGACCCCACGCGCTACCTGGTGGTCGACGGTGGGCAGGAGTCCGAGGCCGTCACGACGGTGATACGGCACCGTCTCGACGTGATGCTGCCGCTCTCCGAGGCCGAGGTGAAGGCCCAGGAGGAGGCCCGTAAGGCGGCCGAGGAAGAGGCGCGGCGACGTGCCGAGGAAGAGGCCGCCCGCAAGGCCGAGGAGGAGCGCCTCGAGCGCGAGCGGCAGGAGCAGCTCGCCCGGCTGCGCGCGGAGGAAGAGGAACGCAAGCGGCGCGAGCTGGAGGAGGCCCAGCGGCGCGAGCTGGAGCGGCAGGCCGAGGTGGCCCGGCAGCAGGCCGAAGAGGCGCGTCGGCGGGCCGAGGAGGAGCGGGCCCGACGGCTCGCGGAGGAGCAGGCCCGCGCGGCCGAGCAGGAGCGCCTGCGCAAGCAGGCCGAAGAGGAGGCGCGGCTCCGGGCGGAGGCTGAGGCGCGGCGCCTGGAGAAGCAGCGGAAGGCCGAGGAGGCGTTGCTCCGGGCGGAGGAGGCCCGCAGGGGGGCGGCTGCGGCGGCTGAGGCTGCTGCCGCGACGGAGGGTTCGGGTTCCGGTACCCCGGCGACCACCCCCGACAACGAGGTCACGGTGCCGACGCCCACGCCCGTCGTGCCGCCGACGAACGCGTCTGGCGGGCCGGTGGACGACGAGACCAAGGTGCTGCGTCCCGTGCCGCCCGGCGACGCTCCCGAAGCCGGGCCCGATGCGGAGGAGACGGCTGTGCTGCCGCAGCCTCCGGCGCCGCAGGGGGCCGCCGACGAGACGGCGGTGTTGCCTCCGGTGGGGGCGGACGCGGACGAGACGGCCGTCCTTCCTCCCGTACGGGAGGACCAGGCCGTACGGGAGGACCGTGGCGGCGAGCAGCGGGGCGGTGACGCGGCGGGTCGGGTTCCCCCGGGGTACTTCCGGGACGAGCGGCCGGCACCCGACGGCTCCGACGCCCGCACCCGCGAGCTGCCCCAGGTCGAGGCCGAGGGCGGCCCGCGTCGACGCAACCGCTCTGACTGGGCGGAGGAGACCCCGCTGGACGATCTTCCGACGCTGGCGGACGAATTGCTGGGCCCGCGTGAGGACGATGACCTGGACGAGAGGCGTGGGCGGGGGCGGCGAGGGCGCTGACGGCTTGGGCTGGGGACGCTGACGGCTTGGTCGCGGGCGCTGACGCGAAGGCGTGAGGGGCGATAGGGCGTGAAGCCCCGTTGTCAGTGCCCTCCCGCACAATGGGACGCGGCAAGGCAGATGTGCGACGGAGGGGCGGCAACCCATGCCCGTATGGGACGACCTGGTGGGCCAGGAGAAGGTGAGCGAGCAGCTCGAGGCCGCCGCCCGGGATGCTGACGCCCTGGTCACGGCGGTGGCCGCCGACATCCCGCTGCCCGAGGCGTCGAGGATGACGCACGCCTGGCTGTTCACGGGGCCGCCGGGCTCGGGCCGCTCCACGGCGGCGCGGGCTTTCGCGGCGGCCCTCCAGTGCGTGAGCCCCGACCGTGCCCTCGGCGGAGTCCCCGGCTGCGGTTTCTGCGACGGCTGCCACACGAGCCTGATCGGTACGCACGCCGATGTGGAGATCGTCCGCACCGACCTCCTCTCGATCGGCGTCAAGGAGACCCGTGACTTGGTTCGCCGCGCCCAGATGTCCCCGGCCGTCGGCCGCTGGCAGGTCATCGTCCTGGAGGACGCCGACCGCCTGACGGAGGGCGCGGGCAACGTTCTGCTGAAGGCCGTCGAGGAGCCCGCCCCCCGCACGGTGTGGCTCCTGTGCGCGCCCTCCATCGAGGACGTCCTGCCGACCATCCGCTCCCGCTGCCGCCACCTCACGCTCCGGACGCCTCCTGTGGCGGCGGTCGCCGACATCCTCGTACGCCGCGACGGCATCGAACCGGAGGTCGCGGCCGTCGCCGCCCGTGCCACCCAGGGCCACGTCGGCCGCGCCCGCCGCCTGGCCACGGACCCGAGCGCCCGCGAGCGCCGCGCCGCCGTCCTCAAGCTCCCGCTCCGTGTCGACGACATCGGCGGCTGCCTGAAGGCGGCCCAGGAGCTGATCGACGCGGCCTCCGAGGACGCCAAGCAGATGGCTGAGGAGACCGACGCCAAGGAGACCGACGAGCTGAAGGCGGCGCTCGGCGCATCCCAGGGCGGGCGCATGCCGCGCGGCACGGCGGGCGTGATGAAGGAACTGGAGGACAAGCAGAAGCGCCGCAGAACACGTACGCAGCGCGACAGCCTGGACCTCGCCCTGATCGACCTCACGGCCTTCTACCGCGACGTCCTCGCCCTCCAGTTCGGCACCAGCCTCGCTCTCGCCAACACGGAGATGCAGGACACGCTGGAGCGCCTCGCACGCGGCACGACCCCCGAGACCACCCTGCGCCGCATAGAAGCGATCGCCGCCTGCCGCGAGGCCCTCGACCGCAATGTGGCGCCGCTGCTGGCGGTGGAGGCGATGACGATGGCGTTGCGGGCGGGGTGAGGGTTACGGGGGCAGTGGGCTCAGGGGGTTGTCATGCGATGCGGTTCAGGGGTGGCTTGCAGCTGCGGCGATGCGGCGATGCGGTGATGAGGCGGGTTGACTGGGTCACTCGTACGAGGCGCGACGACGACCTTCGGTGGTCAATCCATTGCACAGGGTTACGCTCGCT
The DNA here is from genome assembly GCF_054783935.1 of Streptomyces pseudoechinosporeus. Classification (NCBI taxonomy): domain Bacteria; kingdom Bacillati; phylum Actinomycetota; class Actinomycetes; order Kitasatosporales; family Streptomycetaceae; genus Streptomyces; species Streptomyces pseudoechinosporeus. The sequence continues at coordinate 165,266 of NZ_BAAGPS010000005.1, read as the reverse complement.
TGATGCATATCAGGCGCCAGTTCGGGCGAATCCGGATCAGATCAATGCGTTCCCGCCATCCTCGCCACCATTCTCACTATTCCAGTGGGTTCCTCCGCGTGTGCGGCACTCTCCTCGCCCTCGCCGGACTGCTCATCTCCGCCTGCTCCATGGGGAGTTCGACGACCTCCACGGGCCGGGCAGGGGCCTCGGCACTGGCCGCGCTGCCCAAGGCCACGGCGGCGCTCGCTCCGTACTACGGCCAGAAGCTGAACTGGCGTGGCTGCGGCGCCCCCGGCTTCCAGTGCGCCACACTCAAGGCCCCCCTCGACTACGCCAAGCCGGCCTCCGGCGACATCAGGCTGGCCGTCGCCCGCAAGAAGGCCACGGGCCCGGGCAAGCGACTCGGTTCGCTGCTGGTCAACCCGGGAGGCCCGGGCGGCTCGGCGGTCGGTTACCTCCAGTCGTACGCGGCTGTCGGCTACCCGAAGGAGATCCGCGCCCGCTACGACATGGTCGCCGTCGACCCGCGCGGCGTCGCCCGCAGCGAGCCGGTCGAATGCCTCACCGGCCGGCAGATGGACGAGTACACGCAGACGGACCTGACCCCCGACAACCGACGCGAGAAAGGCCAACTGGTCGACGCCGTCAAGGAGTTCGCGGAGGGTTGCGGGAGGCGCTCGGCCAAACTGCTGCGGCATGTGTCCACGGTCGAGGCAGCCCGCGACATGGACGTTCTGCGGGCAGTGCTGGGCGACGAGAAGCTGACGTACGTCGGTGCCTCGTACGGGACGTTCCTGGGGGCGACGTACGCGGGTCTGTACCCGGACCGGGTGGGGCGGCTGGTCCTGGACGGCGCGATGGATCCGTCGCTGCCCGCGCGCCGGATGAACGAGGACCAGACGGCCGGCTTCGAGACGGCCTTCCGGGCCTTCGCGAAGGACTGCGTACGCAGGTCCGACTGCCCGCTCGGTGGCGCGCACGCCACCTCTGACCAGGTCGGCAAGAACCTGAAGGCCTTCTTCCGGCAGCTCGACGCCACGCCCGTCGAGGCAGGCGACGCGGACGGCCGCAAGCTCGGGGAGTCGCTGGCGACGATGGGCGTCATCGCGGCGATGTACGACGAGACGGCCTGGCCACGACTGCGGGAGGCCCTGACCACGGCCATGAAGAACAAGGACGGCGCGGGCCTGCTCGCCCTCGCCGACACCTACTACGAGCGCGGCGCCGACGGCCGGTACGCGAACCTGATGTTCGCGAACGCGGCAGTCAACTGCCTGGACCTCCCGGCCGCCTTCTCCTCCCCCGAAGCGCTCGAAGAAGCCCTCCCCTCCTTCGAGAAGGCCTCCCCGGTCTTCGGCGAGACCCTGGCCTGGGCCTCCCTGAACTGCACGTACTGGCCCGTCCACCCGACCGGCGAACCCCACCGCATCGAGGCGAGGGGCGCCGCCCCCATCGTGGTGGTCGGCACCATCCGCGACCCCGCGACCCCCTACGCCTGGTCCCAGTCCCTCGCCGCCCAGCTCTCCTCCGCCACCCTCCTCACCTACGACGGCGACGGCCACACGGCATACGGCCGCGGCAGCGCCTGCATCGACTCCACGGTCAACCGCTACCTCCTCGCAGGCACCCCTCCGACCAAGGGAAAGCGCTGCTCAGCCACCTGATCGCGAGGCCCACCGGGGGTGCCCCCAGGGCACGTACGGAGCACCCCCGGAAACTGTGTAGACTTACCGACGTTGCCGATCGCACCATAGTGCGGGCAGCCCGCCGCCTTAGCTCAGATGGCCAGAGCAACGCACTCGTAATGCGTAGGTCTCGGGTTCGAATCCCGAAGGCGGCTCTTCTTGAGACCAGGTCAGATGCCCTCTGACCTGGTCTTTTGTGCCGTGGCTCCTGGTGGTTGGTCGGCTTGTGGGGTGGTCGTCGCACGAGGGGAGCGCAAGGGGAGCGCATCGGGATTGGTGATCCAGGCCTGTGACCTAACCTTTTGTAGCGAACGGCGGTTCCGCTGCTGAAGTCTTGTGGCCGTCGGTGTGTCGGTGCCGGGATGGGGGGACAGGAATGCGGCCCAAGGCTCGGCCGGATTACGGCCGGGCCTTCGGTGTCCCCGGGTTTCCGTAGCCCTCGGGGTCTTCCTTGCAGTCAGTCGAGCTGTGTCAGCTTCGCGCTGCCTCCTGGTGCTGCCGCGTCCGCCGGCGGCGCTGATCTGCACCAAGTCCGGCCACCGGCCCCGACTGATCTACCGCATCCACCTCGACCGTGGACCGGCCAAGGGCCGCCGCAAGGGCTTCACCGAGACCGATTACGCCCGCCTGATGGACGCAGCCCCGTCCCCGCCTCATCGACGGCCTCGCCGCATCCTGCGCACCCGGCAGGAGCGGGAGGCCCGCTCCTTTCATCGCATCAGCGGACCTGTGCTGCACAAAGTGATGGGTCGTCGCCGTCGTCGGGCTCAGGGGAGGGCTCCGCGAGCCCATGGAGGGCGTGGCCCAGGAGGTCGATGGCCTGGCGCTGGAGGCGGAGCCGGACGTGGACGTACACCGTTGCCGTGACGCCGATGTGGGCGTGTCCCGGCAGCTTCTTGATGACGACGAGTTCGACGCCCTGTTCCAAGAGGAGCGTCGCGGTCGAGTGCCTCAGGTCGTGAAACCAGATCTATCGGAGCACGGCCTGCCGAAGCAGGGCGTTGAAGTGCCGCGTGAGGGTGCCGGGTTCGATTGAGGGCCGTCGGGTCGCGTGAGCTGGGGCGACTGGCGGCCCGGGCCTGAGTACTTCCGTCGCCCGCCACGGCGGCACCCGGGGACACGTGCGCTCTACGGGCAGGTTGGGCCCAACCAAGCCCGCCGACGTCGAACGCCGAGCTAAGTCGTTGCGAGGGCCGCGGTGGGGGTCAGGCGGGCGGCGCGGACGGACGGGTAGACACCGGCGAGCATGCCGATCAGGATCGCGCCGCCGAGCCCGGCGGCCACCGAGGTGAGGGGGATGACCGGCGGCCAGCCTTGATGGGTGGCATAGCCGACGGTGGCCAGGGCGCCGAGTATGGTGCCGGTCAGGCCGCCGAGCCCCGACAGGACGACGGATTCGGTGAGGAACTGGCTGCGTATCTGGCCCCGGTTGGCGCCCAGAGCGCGGCGCAGCCCGATCTCCCGGCGGCGCTCCAGGACAGAGATGACCATGGTGTTGGCCACTCCGATGCCACCCACGAGGAGGGCGACCCCGGCGAGTCCGAGGAAGAGCGCGGAGAAGGTGCTCTCGGTGGCCCGTTTGGCGGCCAGCGCGTCCGACGGGCGGCTGACCTGGACCAGGCCGGGCAGTTCGGGGTTGATGGTCGCGGGCAGCACGTCGCGTACGGCCTCGATCTGCGATTCCGCGGCCTTGATGTAGATCACGGTCGGGTGGCCGTCGAACTTCAGCACATCGCGCGCGGCATCCCAGCCGACCAGGACCGAGCGGTCGATCTCCGGTGACAGCGGGGTCCTCTCAAGGATGCCGATGACAGTGAACCAGCGGCGGTTGATGTAGATCTGCGGGGCGGGCTGCTCGGCGGTGATCTTCGGGATACCGAGGAGAGAGGCGGCGCCCGAGCCGAGGACGGCCGTGGGGAACTTGTCCGTGTTCGCGCTGAGGAATCGGCCGGAGCCCACCTTCGCGTTGGTCGCCTCAAGCAGGTTGACCTTGCCGGCCAGGACGGTCAGGCCCGAGTAGTCGCTGGCGCTGGTGCGGTCGTTGCGGAAGACCTCGGCATGGGTGTTGGCGACCGCACTGGCCACCGTGACCGGCCCGATCCGGCCGGCCATGTCCACCGACTCCGGCGGCAGCAGCACCGGGGGTTCCTGGCGGGCGGGCACGGCTTGGAGCATGTTGGTGCCCAGCGCGGAGAGCCTGTTCATCAGGGCTTTCTGACTGGACGCCGGGATCCCGGTGACGACGATCAGGGTGGCGATGCCGATCGAGATGCCGAGGGCGGACAGGGCCGCCCGCACCTTGCGGGTACGGATGCCCAGCAGTCCCAGGCTCAGGATGTCCAGCGGCGCCAGCCGCACCGGCCTGCTGTCGGCGACCCCGTCGGCGGGATGGCCCGCGGCGGGCCGCGTCGATGTGATGGTCATGACCAGCTTTCCGTACGGGCGGGGGCGTCGGTGCGGGTGTCGGAGAGGAGGCGGCCGTCGCGGACCTCCACCCGGCGGGGCAACTGGCCTGCGATGTCCCGGTCGTGGGTGATGACCGCGATGGTGGTCCCCTCGCGGTTCAACGTGGTCAGCAGATCCAGTACGGCTATGCCGTTGGCGGTGTCCAGTGCGCCCGTGGGCTCGTCCGCGAGCACCAGGACGGGCTGGTTGACGAGCGCGCGGGCGATGGCCACCCGCTGCCGCTCACCGCCGGAGAGCTGGTGCGGCAGATGCCGGGCACGGCGTGCCAGCCCCACCCGCTCCAGCGCTTGCAGGGCCAGCGCGCGGCGCTTGCCGCGCGGCACTCCGGCGTACAGCAGACCGGTGGCTACGTTCTCGGCGGCGGTCAGCCCGTCGGTGAGGTGGAACTGCTGGAACACGAAGCCGAGTTGACGGCCCCGCAACGCCGACAGCCTGCGGTCGGAGAGTTCCGCGACGTCCTGGCCACCGATCTCCACCGTGCCGCTCGTCGGCCGGTCCAGCGTGCCCATGATGTTCAGCAGGGTCGACTTGCCGGACCCGGACGGGCCGATGATGCCGAGCAGTTCGCCTTGCTCGACGGCGAGCGAGACATCGTCGAGCGCCGTGACCCCGCCGGGGTACACCATGCTCGCGCCGCGCACCGCCAGGACCGGGCGTGAACTCATGTGGTCGTCACCACCTTGGTCCCGGCTTCGATGCCACTGCCGCTGATCTCCACCACGCCCTTGGAGAACATGCCGGTCTTCACCGCCACCAGCCGGCCGCCCGGCAACTGGACCGCGTAGCCGCCCTCGCGCAGCGCCAGCAGAGCGCCGACGGGCACGGAGAGCACACCCTTGCGGGTCTCCGAGGTGAACCGCACCTGTACCGGGGCGGAGTCCAGCCTGCGGACCGCCGCGGTGTCGCGCAGTGCGATGCCGACGGTCAACTGGGGTTGACCGGGGCCGCTGCCGCCCTCCGAGTCGTCTCTCTGGACGGTGGCGCCGATGGCGCTGATGGTGCCCTGGGTCGTGGAGTCGTCGGGCAGGCTCACCGCCACCGAGTCGCCCCGCTTCATCGAGCCCGCCTCGCCCGCTTCCACCGCGACGGTCACCGACTTGACGGTGGAAGTGACCGTCATCAGCGCGGTCCCGTCAGCGGCGTCGGCGAGCTGGGCCTGCACGCCCTCGACCCGCACGGCACCGGACAGCACCGAGAGGTCGCCGACGCCCAGAACGCCGGTGGGGGGCATGCCGGCACTCGTCTGCCACCGCTTGATCGCGGCGACGAGGCTGCTGGTCAGTACCCCGTCGCCGCGCTTGACCTGGACGGGCGCCGGGGTGGAGGGGGCGGAACCGGATAGAGCACTCGGTCTGGTGGTCCCGGTGGCATCTGGCGGGCCACTCTCCGTGGCCGAGCCCGCCGTACCCTGCCCCGCGCCCTCGGGCGTCTGCCCCGCGCCCCCGGCCGTCTGTCCCGTGCCCGGCTCACCGGGCGTGACCGGTTCCTGGGCGATCCACGTGCCCACCGTGGGCTGTGCGCCGATGTCGTAGCCGAGTTCCCTGAGGTTGTCGGCCACCACCTTCACGTCCGGGCCGGTGGTGCCCCTGGCCTGCAGCGTCCGGTACAGCGGCGTGCTGCCGTAGAAGACCGGCACCGGAACGTTGTCCACCCGGTACAGCGGCTCGCCCCGCCGCACCGTGGCTCCCGTCGCCGGAAGCCAGGTGATCAGGCCCGCCTTGCCGCCCTTCACCGTTGTCGCCCGGCCGTAGCCGAGGGTCCCGTCCAGTGTCTGGTCATTGGACAGGTCGGTTCTGGTCACGACGGCCGTCGCGACTCGCGCGTCGCTGCCGGCCTTGGTGTCCGGCTTCCCGTCGCGGCCCTGCCACGCCGTCACGGTCAGTGCGCCCGCCATGACGACCGCCAGTGCCACCGCCCCGATGACCACCCGCCGGCGGCGTGGCGGACGGGCGGCTCGACCGCTGTCATTCGTCTCCACCGAACGCCTTCACCTGGCAGTCGACCAGGGTTTTGGGGTAGTCGGGAACGTTCATGCTGGCTCCGTCTTCCAGGCCCCAGCCTTCCGCCGTGACGACGCTCTTGATGCCGTGCTCGTTCATGCACTTCACCATGGTGCGTACGTCGTCGCTGTAGTCCGGGTTCTTGGCCGGGTCCATCTCCGGCGGATCGAGCGGCTCCTTCCCCTTACAGGCCTTCACGCCGGGGGAGTCGGGGCTGGGCTCATCCTTCTTCGACGCCCCGTTCTCATCCAGACAGGCGGCCCATGCCTCGTACATGCGATTGATCTCTTCCTGGGTGCTGTCCAGCCGGATCTGCGGGCGGCCCGCGTCGGGATCGCTCGTCGACTCTCCCGAACCACCGCCCGCCGCCGGGCTGGTGATCGAGGCGACATCGCCCTGACCGCCCTCGTCCGTACTGCCTCCGCCGCCCGCGTCACCACCCCCGCACGCGGTGATGAGGACCAGCGCGGTCGCGCCTAGGGAAGTGAACCCCGCAGCCCGGAGGGTACGACTGCGCCCCGGCCGCGCGAGATGGGAGGGCACCCGGCTGCGGGCGCGAGGCCCCGGCTCGGGGCCGTGATGGTCCGGCCCCGCTCGATCGGTGAGTTTCGCCATGGCGCAGACCATGGCCCGACCATATGAGGATCCTGTCAGGGCACAGTCAGAGATCCGTCTGGCCTCATCTCGCCGCAACTAATCTGACTCCCATGAGCGCACGTGTCCTCGTGGCCGAGGACGACACCAAACAGGCCGAGGTGATCCGCCGCTATCTGGAGGGTGAGGGCCACACCGCCCTGGTCGTCCATGACGGGCGCGCGGCGCTCGACGAGGTGCGCCGCCACCGGCCCGACCTGCTGGTCCTCGATGTGATGATGCCCGTCGTCGATGGTCTGGACGTGTGCCGCATCCTGCGGAGCGAAAGCGAGCTGCCGGTGCTGATGCTGACCGCCCGCAGCACCGAGGAGGACCTTCTGCTCGGCCTGGACCTCGGCGCCGACGACTACCTGACCAAGCCCTACAGCCCCCGCGAGCTGATGGCCCGTATCCGCACCCTGCTGCGGCGGACCCGGGCATCCGCCGCAGCGCCGGACGACCCGGTGCTGCGGGTCGGTGCCCTCGCCGTCGACCCCGTCCGCCGCGTCGTCGACATCGAGGGCCGGCGAGTGACCTGTACACCGGGTGAGTTCGACGTCCTCGCCACGATGGCCGCCGAACCGGAACGGGTCTTCACCCGGCGCCAGTTACTGGCCCGGACGCGGGGGGACGACCGTTACATCACCGAACGCACCATCGACGTACACGTGCTGAATCTCCGCAAGAAGATCGAACCCGTTCCCCGGCAGCCGGTCTATCTGCAGACCGTGTTCGGAGTCGGCTACCGCCTCACCGACGGCAGCCGTGGATGCTGAGACGGAGGCCCGGGCCGCAGCAAGGACCGAGGCCGAGGGCAGGGGCTGGGGCTGGGGCAGAGGCGGCAGGAGGAGCAGGAGGAGCAGGAGGAGCAGGGGCAGGCTGCCGCTGCGCCGGAGCCTGCTGGTCCGGCTGCTGGCGGCGTCGATCACGATCGCCGTGTGCTCGGTCGCGGCCACCGCATGGCTGGCCGCGCGCACCGTCACGAACGCCTTCCAGGACGAGCAGGGACAAGTCCTCGCCGACGACGCCCAGATCTACGACACGCTCATCGGCTACGCCGCCGGCCACACCGACTGGTCCGCGGTGAAGCCGACCCTGAGCCGGCTGGCAGAGCAGACCAGGCGCCATATCACCCTGACCACCCAGGACCGCCGGCCCATCGCTGGTTCCGGCTCCACCACCGCCCTCCCCACCAGAGCCTCGGCGCTCGTCGACCCTCTGCGAGCCGACCCGGCGCTGCTGCCCGGTGTCAAGACGGACGGTATCGACCCACGAGTGGTCGGCCCGTACCGGCTGCCAGAAGCCGAGCGCAAGGAACTACATGGCCGTGCGGAGATGCTGCAGTCCTGTCTGCGCGGCGTCGGCCACACCGCCGGAGTCACTGAAGCACCGGGCGGCAGGCCCTCCATCATCGTCCCCGGCGACAACGGAGTCCAACAGAAAGTCAGCGCGGTATGCGCCCTGTACACACTCGACACCCCCACTCCCACCGAGCAACGGGCGCTCGACCAGCTCAACGCCTTGGTCGGCGAGTGCGTGAAACGCCAGAACCTGAGCCCCGTGACGGTCGGTCTCAGCTTCGCCTCCACCGGGAACGGCGACGAGGCCGTGCAACAGTGCATTGACACCGCCCGCCGCGAGCAACTCGCCCCGTATGTCGCTCCGCCCGCGCTGTTGTTCGTCACCACCCCGGCCGGATCGGTCGGCCCCGGCTTCGATCTCTCCCCGGCCAACACGGTGCGGGTCGCCGGCGTCGCCGCCCTCGTGCTCGTCCTCACCGTGGCCGTCACCGTCGCAGTGGGCACCCGGCTGGTCAGACCCCTGCGGGCACTGACCGACGCCGCCCGCAGCCCGACCCAGCAGCACCTGCGAGTACCGGTGACCACCAACGACGAGATCGGTCACCTGGCCGCTGCCTTCAACGACCTGTCAGAGCGCCGCGAGCGCATGGAGGGCCAGCGCAAGGCCATGGTCAGCGACGTCGCCCATGAACTGCGCACCCCGCTCAGCACGATCCGCAGCTGGCTCGAAGCAGCCCAGGACGGCTACGCCGCCTCCGACGACGCATTCGTCGCCTCCCTGCTGGAGGAGGCCCTGCTGCTCCAGCACATCGTCGACGACCTCCAGTACCTGGCACAGGCCGACGCGGGCCAGCTCCGGCTGCACCCCGAACCCCTGCGTCTGCGGGAACTCCTCGACCATGTGGCCGCCGCCCACCGCGGCCGGGCCGACACCGCCGACGTCACACTCACCACCCACACCGAGGACGCCCCCACCCTCTTCGCGGACCCCGTGCGCCTGCGCCAGACCGTCGGCAACCTGTTGTCCAACGCCATCCGGCACACCCCTCCCGGTGGCAACGTCACCCTGCGCTGCCGCCGCACCAGCGACCAGGTCGTGATCGAAGTCGCCGACACCGGCACCGGTATCGCCGCCGACGACCTGCCCCGCGTCTTCGACCGCTTCTGGCGCGCCGACAAGTCCCGCAGCCGCCAGACCGGCGGCAGCGGCCTGGGCCTGGCCATAGTCCGCCAACTCACCGAGGCCCACGGCGGCACGGTCTCGGTGACCAGCACCCCGAACAAGGAAACGGTCTTCACACTCAGCCTGCCACTCTGAAGGGACGGACGCCTTTGCGCCTGTCGGGGTGGTCTCGCAGTCCGGGGCGAGCGTGCCGCTCACGCGGCGTCCACCGGGTCGTCACCGCTGACCTGCTCAAGCCGCTCGACATCGATGTACCCGAGCCCGCCCGTATCGAAGAGCCGACGGCCGCGACACCCGAGACGCAAAAGGGCCTTCTCTCGTCGGCCTGCTGTTGCTGCTGCGCATGCCGCTGTGCACGTCGGCGTGAGGGATGTGAGCGAAGAGCCTGCGAGTGATGATGACCATCTCGTATGTGCGATCTCGACAAGCCGTGCCACCATGGTGTCCCCTCCCAGCCATGCAGGCCGATTGAGCGCGTTGCTATCGGGCGGGGAGCGCAAGGGGAGCGCGGACGCCTGTGGACGGTGCAACACGGCATGCGAGCAGCGGGACCGTGTCCCGGGCTCTGATCTGCAAAAACAGGATCTGATGCGACCACGTGCCACACCCCGTCACGATCTCTGACGCCCTCGTAATGCGTAGGTCTCGGGTTCGAATCCCGAAGGCGGCTCAAGAAAGCCCAGGTCAGAACCTTGAAGGCCCTCCATGAAGATCATGGAGGGCCTTTTCTTTGCCCGGATGGGAACATCCTGGGAACGATGGTTCTCTGATAAGTCCCCTATGTCCAGTCTTGATCGTCGGAGGTAGGTCTTGGGATCACCTGACGCTGACTGCGCTATCGACACTTGGTGTTGCCAGCCATGAGCATGGGTGCGCAGACGTGGTGCTGTGGCGTCATCCGGGGGCTTGATGTTTTGGCTGAGCGGTGTCTCCCTGCCCCTGTGCGGATCAATGGGAGTTGCTGCTGGAGACGGCGAGTCGTTTCGTGAAGGTCTTGCCGCTGTCCCGGGATTCGTAGACGCCGTCCTGGGTGGCGGCCAGGATCCGCCGGGCGTCGACGGCGGTGAGCGCCTGGGGCTGTCCGCCGGGCACCGTTGCCGTCTTCTTCCAGGTGGTTCCGCCGTCGGTGCTGCGGTTCAGACCGCCAGAGGTGTCGATCGCGTACAGCGCGTCGTCCTTCGCCCAGGACACGAAGGCCATGACTGGCCCCTTGCCGGGGGCGAAGGTCTCGCCCGCGTCGGTGCTCTTCGCGACGCCTTGGGCGGTGGTGGCCAGGACGGTGTCGGGGGCGTCGGGGTTGACGGCGATGTCCAGGGCCTCAAGGCGCGCGCGGTCCTCCCACGCGGCCCCGTCCTTGCTGACGCGCAGCAGGCTGCCTGTGCTGTCATAGCCGTAGATGGTGCCGTCGGCGTAGTCGAGGGCGTGGAAGTCGGCTTCGCCCGCCAGGGAGCGGGTCTTCCAGGTCTTGCCGGAGTCGGTGCTCTCGATCAAGCCGCGATTGCCGGGTCCGTCGGCGCCGGGGGCGGGGTGGCCGCTGGCCAGGAACGTGTTCGCCTTGACCACGGTGAAGCCCATGAAGTCGTCCTGGCTGTCGCCGACTCGCTGAGCCGCTCCACCCTTCCCCGGGGTGAACAGGCCCTCGTGGGTGGCGACGTAGAGCCGGCTGTCGGCGGGGTCGACGCCGAGCCCGTGGATGTGGCTGACCGTCGGCTGGGATGCCGCCGGGGCATCGCCCTCGCCGTCTGTGCCGCTGGAGCATGCGGCCAGGGTGAGCGCGAGGACTGCGGTGGCCGCGAGAGGCCACGCCCGCATCTGCTTCTTCTTCCTTGTCCTGGTGGTCCTGGGAGGTGTGCCACCGCTTCGGGCACCGAGCAGGGAGGGGCGGTCAGTGGTCATGGCTGGTCTCCTCGTCGGGTTCGGGGTAGACGAAGGTGCGGGTGACGAGGTGGTAGGGGGCGGCGATGGTCTCGTGGAGGATGCGGCCGTCGTCGTCGAGGGTGAGTTCCAGTTGGGTGTGCTCGGCGGGGAAGGCGAGGGCGATCCGGCGGTTCCCGTTGTCGTCCGGCAGCCTGGTGGTGACGGAGGCGGTGCCGCTTCCGTACGGCTCCGAGGCGAGGAAGTCGGCTCCGGTGAGGGGAAGTTCCTTGAGGTTGCCGAGGTCACGGGCGGTGTTGCTCGTGACCAGTTCGTGCAGGGTGAAGCGAGGTACGGCCTTCATGGCGGCCACGGCCTCGCGCAGCAGGCCGGCGTCAGGGCGGGGCGGCCAGGTCACGGTCAGTCCGGCATGCCCGCCCTGCCACGGGCCGGCAGCGGCGGTCAGTGTGAGGCGGCTGGTGCCGTCCCGCCAGGAGACGGGTGCGTAGAAGCAGCCGGTGCCGCAGCCGCGCAGTTTCAGGGGGCGGGTGGCGCCGCGCGGGTCGGCGAGAGTGGCGGTGAGCGCATAGGACTGGCCTGCACTGTCACCGGTCCGGGGCGTGGCGAGGTCGAGAACGAGCTGACCGGCGCTGGCGCGTGCGCTGATACCGATTTCCCCGGCTCGGGTGCCGACGGGCACGGTCGGGCCGTCGGCAGGGGGCGCGAAGGGCAGCGGGCGGTCGGCGTCCGCGGGGACGGACAGCACGGTGAGGGTGGCGGACAGGGCGAGGACGACGGCGAGCACGCCGGTTTCGGCGCGGGCCGGACGCCGGGGGTTTCGGTTGGAATGCCGGAGGCGTCGGCGTGCGGCGAGCGCGAGCGTGGCCGCGGTGGCGACCAGGGCGAGTTTGCCGAGCAGGACCCGCCCGTAGGCGGTGGTGGCGAGGTCCTCGAGGGGGACGAGGAGCAGGGCGGAGATCAGGCCGGTGGCGACGACGGCGGCGAACAGCCAGGCGGCCAGGCGGGCGTAGGTGAGCAGCAGCGCACGGGCGGCGGTACGTTCGCCGCGCCAGACGGCCATGGTGCGCAGCACCTGCACCAGCGTCCCGGCCCAAAGGGTGGCGGCCGTGAGGTGGACGAAGGTCAGCACCGGTCCGGCGACGGCCTGTTCGGCCTGCGGGTGGGCGCGCAGGGCCTCGGCGACGAGCACGGCGGCCAGCGGAACGAGGGCCCAGGCGCGGCGGCGTACGAGCACGGCCGCACCCGCCAGGGCGAACCCGGCGATCTCGACCACGGACAGCACCCCAGGCCGGGTGTCGAGCACGGAAGCCAGGGAGCCGCCGCCGACTTGAAGAGCGGCCAGCGCGAGGGCGGCCGCGCAACCGGTAAGGGATGCGGGCAGCATCCAGGGGCGCGGGCGGCGGGCGGGGGCGTCGGGGACGCGCGCAGCGAGACGGCTTGCCGCCAGTTCGCCGAGCATCAGCGCGAGCGCGGTGAACAGCAGCCAGCGCAGTGCTGCCGTGGGGGTGGCGTCTTTGGCGGCGGTGGTCTGCCCGGAGCCGAGAGCCACGGTGCGGGGGCCGACGGCGAAGCGGTAGCTGCCGGTCATGATGTCGCCGTCGCGCGCTGTGACCTGCCAGTCGACGGTGTGGACGCCCTCGCCCAGGGAAGAGCGGACGGGGATGGTGAGGGTCCGGTCGCCCCGGCTGAGCGCGGGTGTGCCGAGCTCCGCCGTTGGCCCCAGGCGCACGGTGCTTCCGTTGAGGCCGACGGGCTGATCGAAGACGAGCACTAGCGAGTCGGGCGAGTCGGCCACCGTCGCGTCCGCTGCCGGACTGGTGAACAGCAGGGTCGCGTGCGCCGAGGCGGGCGGGGCACTACCGATGAGGGCGGCGAGTGCGAGGACGAGGCCGGCGAACAGCAGTCCGGCCGCCCGGTGGAGGGGCGGCCGGCCCCCAGAGACGGGGCGTGGAGCAGGGGAGGTCACGATCTGATGGTCTCCGGTCCCCGTTCGGGAGCGGCAACAGGGTCTGCCTTGACGGCGGCCTGCGCGCGCAGGAGACGCAGTTCCTCACGGGTGCGGCGGATCTCCTCGTCGACGCTGGCCTTCGTGCGCTCGAGCCCGGCCGGGCTCGAGCCGTTGTGCTTGCGCATTGGGCGGATGCAGCACCAGTAGGTGAGGGCTGCGGCGAGCGCGGTCGCGGCCAGGGGAAGCCAGGTGCTGGTCATGCCGGGGAGTCCTTGCGGAGGTCGGCCCTTGGCGTCTGCTCGCCGCGCAGGGCCTCGACCTCCTTGCGCAGGCGAGCGAGCTCCTGCTGCTGGGCGGTGGTGGGGGCGGTGTGCGGCCGGCCGTCGGCGGGGCGCTTGCCGCGCATCATGAACCACATCATCAGGCCCATGCCGACGGGGCAGGCCAGCGCGGGGAGTAGGTACAGCAGGTTTTCCATTGCGGGTCCTCGGGGTGGTGCGGGTCGGTCAGTGGACCTTGGTCATGGGGTGCCCGGAGCAGCAGGTGGGGTTCTGGTCCCCGCCATGGCCAAGGGCCGCGCCTTGGGTCACGGTGATCTCGCAGCCGCACTCGACGCACCGGTACACCTCGCCTGTCACCAGTGGCATGACGGGACCTCCTTCGTGCTTCGTCCTCCACACACGACGCTAAAACCTTCCCCCATGGGCAAGGTCAAGGAAGCCGTTGCACAGTTCACCGTCCGCCTTCGCCGCCTAGCCTGAATGCAGGCTTTTCTTCCGAAATATTTATCTCTGTGTCCATTGTTGTGCGTCGGCCCGGGAAGGCAGGGATACGACCGCATGTCTCGCACACCTCCCGAAAAGGGATCGGCGGGCCGCCGCGCGCGGGCTGCCGCGCTGCGCGAGCAATCGGCCCGCCTTGAGCGCCGCCGTCGCCTGCTGGTCATCTTGGTGGCGGGTGTCGCGGTGCTCGGGATCGTGGCCGCCATCACGGTTGCGGTGGTCTCGAACCAGGGTGGCGGGTCGTCCACTCCCCGGACTCCGAGCGAGGTCAGCATCCCCGCGACTCCCATGAAGACCGCGTCGGGCCGAACCACCGACCCGCCGTGGAACGCCCCCGGCGATCCCGCAGCGCGGGTCAAGGCGGCCGGGCTGCCGATGCTCGGCGAGGAGGGCAACGTGGAGCACATCCACGCCCACCTCGACGTCATCGTGGACGGCAAGCCGGTCACCGTCCCCGCGAACATCGGCATCGACGAGCAGGCTCAGCAGATCAGCCCGCTGCACACACACGAGGCGAACAGCGTGATCCATATCGAGTCGCCGGTCAAGGCCGCCTTCTCCCTCGGTCAGTTCATGACCGAGTGGGATGTCGCTCTCACCCAGGATTCGATCGGCGGACTCAAGGCCGACGGCGGTAACAGCTTCCGCGCGTACGTCAATGGCAAGCCGTACACCGGCAACCCGGCCGCGATCGAATTCAAGGAGCACGACGAGATCGCGATCGTCTACGGGCCGGCGGGCCAGAAGGTCGAGGTCCCCAGCAGCTACGACTGGCCAGAGGGCGAGTAGATGCCGCCCGTCAGGGGACGGGCGCTGCCGGACCGGATCCCGACGACCGGTGCGGGCCGCGCGGCAGATCCCCAAATCTGCGCAAGTACCGCGGAGCAGAAGCGACCGCAATGCATCTCATGAAACCGCTGCACAGGCTGAGGATGTCCAGCCTCGCACTACGCTGAAAGCGGGTGATACGACCATGGGTTGCTCGATGAACGGCATGATGAGCGGTATGGGCGCCTGGATGCTCCTGTGGGGCCTGGTGGGGCTTGTCTTCCTGGCGCTGATCATCCTCGGTCTGGCGTGGCTGGCCCGCGTCCTGATCGGGACTACGGCAAGCAAGAACACGACGAGTAGGCCCGCCGACGCCGAGGCTCCGCAGGACATCCTGCGACGTCGCTACGCTGCGGGTGAGATCGACGAGGACGAGTACCTGCGCCGGATGACCGGGCTCGGCCAGAGATGATCAGCTCTAGTCGAACATCCCTGTTTCGCCCCCACCACAGTGATTCAGGGGCGTGGATTCCCGGTGTCCCGGTGCTCTCCTGGCTGCGGATGAGCGGCCTCGTCTCCCTGGCCGCCGTCGCACGGCGAGCGGCAAAGCCGACCGGTGTGTTCGCAGCAGGCGGCCGGTAGGCGTGCCTTAGCATGGCGCGCATGTGTCGAGGCGTGCAGATGCCGCTCCGGGCGTGGTCCGGAGCGCTGCTGGTGTGCACGCTCATGCTCTGTCTGGCGGGGCTTGCCCGGCCGGCGATGGCGATGCCCTCCTCAATGGCCTCGATGGAGATGGCCGCTCCGGCCGCGGCCGGCGGCCACTCCTCCTCGGCGATGCAGGCCGAGGCGGCTGGGCAGTCGGCAGCGATGCCGATGGTGAGTGGCTCGGCCCAGCACGGTGCGCATTGCCCGATGGTCGAGCAGCAGTGCCCGTCGCCGCAGGCCACCTTGGGACACGACGTTCAGCCGAGCCCGGCCCTGAGTGATGTGCCAGTGGCAGCAGCCTGCTCTCAGGCGGCCGAGGCCCAGCCGGGCGCGTCGCCTCCGGCACTGCCCCCTCCTGATCTGCACCGGTTGTGCGTGTCGCGGACGTGATGGCGTTCCGCCCATGAGGCAGTCGCCTCGTGGGGCGCCGACATCGCTCATGTCCGCCTCGGCACGCCCGTATCCCCCATATCTGGGCGCGTGCCGTCGTATCCGAACAGGAGTCACGACGCATGCCGTCGTCCATCACCTTGCTCATCACCGGTGTCAGCACCGGTCTGCTTGCTGGCGGCGCCTCCTGCGCCGCCGTCCAAGGCGGTCTGCTCGCCGGAGCGGTCACCCGCCGCGATCCCGCCCAGGCCCCCGCACGTACGCCCTCTTCATCCGCCAACAAGCGGCCCCGGTCCGCGAGCCCGACCCTTGCCCAGCGCGCGGCAGCCACCGCCTCCCCGGAACAGACCGTCGGGCATCTGGCCCCGGTCGGCGCGTTCCTCGCTGGGAAGCTGCTCTCCCACACAATCCTCGGCATGCTGCTGGGGATCTTCGGCGCCGCGCTGCAGCCCAGTCCCCGGGCGCAGGCGGTGCTGCTGATCATTGCCGGGGCGCTGATGGTGCTCTTCGCGCTCGACCTCTTCGGGGTCAAGGCGGTGGGCCGGCTCGTCCCCCGGCCCCCGGCTTCCTTCGGACGGCTGGTGCGGCGCAGCACCAAGACCGCATCGGTGGCCACGCCGCCGCTGGTCGGCTTCTCCACGGTGCTGGTGCCCTGTGGGGTGACGCTGTCGATGGAGCTGGTCGCGATCACCGCGGGGTCCCCGCTGGCCGGGGCGGCGGTGATGGCCGGGTTCGTGCTGGGCACCGCCCCGCTGTTCGCCGTCCTCGGCTACCTCTTCCGCCGCTCTACCAGAGTGCTTTCCGGCCGCCTGGGCATCGCTACCGGCGTCGTGGTGCTGGCCGTCGCGGCCTGGACCATCGGCTCCGGACTCCAGGCCGGAGGGTGGGCCTCCTTCAACACCGGCTCCACGCCTGCGGTGGCCGCCGCACCTGCCCCGTCGGGAGGCGGAAGCGGGGCATCGGAGGGGCCGGTCAGCATCGACGCCTCCGGCAAGCAGACCGTTGTCCTGACCGTCACCGACTTCTACGTCCCGACCCAGTTCACCGCGAAGGCCGGGGTGCCGACCACGCTGGTGCTGCGCGGCAAGGACTCCGGCGGCTGCGCCCGCGCCTTCACCATCCCCGAACTCGGGGTCCAGAAGATCGTCAAGCGCGACGGCGACACCAAGGTCGATCTCGGCACCCGCAAGCCCGGCACTCTCCGCTTCTCCTGCGCCATGGGCATGCAGACCGGCACCATCGACTTCAAGAAGGACCTGTGATGAAACTCTTCAACCGTAAGAACAAGACCGACGCCGCCACCGGTCCGCAGGTGGTGCTCCTCGTCGAGGGCATGCACTGCTCCAGCTGCGGCCTGCTCATCGACGACGAGCTGGAAGACATCCCCGAGGTCCGCTCCTCCAGCACCGACGTGAACGCCGCACGCACCACCGTCCGCCTGGAGGAAGGCGCCGACGTGGACACCGCCGCCCTCGTCGCGGCGGTGGAGCAGGCCGGCGACTACACGGCACGGCCCGCCGACTGACACAGACACCGCCCCAGAGGGCGGGCAGAAGCTCTGCAGTGTGGCCCGGCCGGGAAATCCTCCCGGCCGGGCCGACCGGCGGGCCCACCGTGATTGCGGGCGAGGCCGGTAGCGGAGAGGATGACACCGTGCCCGAGCCGAGAAGCAACGAGCGGCTGCGCCGCTACTGGGACAAGCACGCCCGCTCCTACGACCGGCAGATGCGGTTCTTCGACCGCAGCCTGTTCGGCGAGAGCCGTACCTGGGTCTGCTCGCAGGCCACCGGCGACGTGCTGGAGGTCGCCATCGGCACCGGACTGAACCTTCCCCTCTACCCTCCGGGCGTCCGGCTGACCGGCATCGAGTGGAGCCCGCAGATGCTGGCCATCGCCCGGCGCCGCGCCGACGAGCTCGGCCGCTCCGCGGACCTGCGCGAAGGCGACGCCCAAGCCCTGCCGTTCCCCGACGCCGCCTTCGACACCGTGGTGTGCACTCTGTCGCTGTGCGCGATCCCCGACGACCAGCGCGCCGTCGCCGAGATGAGCCGCGTGCTCAAGCCCGGCGGCCGGCTGCTGCTGCTGGACCACATCGCGAGCTCCGCCTGGCCCGTCCGTGCGTTCCAGCGGCTCGGCGAACTCGTTACCGTTCCGCTCGGCGGGGAGCACTTCATGCGCCGACCGCTGCGGCGCGTCCAGGCGGTAGGACTGGAGATCGAGCAGCGGGACCGGTTCAAGCTCGGCATCGTCGAGCGCCTCGCCGCCCGCAAGCCCGCAACCGGATCTGCCGACGGGTGATGCACGGCCGGGTGGGCGGGCCGCTGAGCACGCCGAAGGGGGGCGCCGGAGCCTGGCCCCGGCGCCCTCCTTCGTGCAGGGCTCAGCGCAGCGGTTGAAAGCGGCGAAGCCGCAGGCTGTTGGAGACCACGAAGACCGAGGAGAAGGCCATCGTGCCTCCGGCGATCATCGGGTTGAGCAGGCCGAGCGCGGCCAGCGGCAGCGCGGCGACGTTGTAGGCGAAGGCCCAGAACAGATTGGCCTTGATCGTGCGAAGGGTGCGGCGGGCCAGCCGGATTGCGTCCGCAGCCGCCCGCAGGTCGCCCCGTACCAGGGTGAGGTCGGAGGCCGCGATGGCCGCATCCGTGCCGGTGCCCATGGCCAGACCGAGGTCGGCCTGGGCGAGGGCGGCCGCGTCGTTGACGCCGTCGCCGACCATCGCCACCATCTGGCCTGCCTGCTGGAGGCGCTGGACCTCGGCGACCTTGTCCTCGGGGTGGACCTCGGCGATGACCTTCTCGATGCCGACCTCGGCCGCCACCGCTCGGGCCGCCGCCGTGTTGTCGCCGGTCAGCAACACGGGCGTGAGACCGAGCCGCTTGAGGTCGGCGATGGCCTCGGCGCTGGTCGCCTTGACGGTGTCGGCGACCACCAGCGCGCCACGCACCCGGTCGTCCCAGGCGGCGAAGACGACCGTACGGCCCTCGGCTTCGGCCTCCTTCCGTGCGCGGTCGAGCTCGTCGGGCAGTACCTGGCCGTGTTCCTCCAGCCACGCGACCCGCCCCGCACGGACCGTACGTCCCTCGACCTGCCCCCTCACGCCCCGGCCCTGGGCGTTGGCGAAGCCGGTCACGGCGGGGAGCGAACCAAGGCGCTCGCGTGCGGCGTTGGCGATGGCGGTGGCGATCGGGTGTTCGCTGGCGTCCTCCAGAGCGCCGGCCAGCCGCAGCACCTCCTGTTCGTCCTCGCCGTCGGCCGGTACGACGTCGACGAGGCGCATCCTGCCCTCGGTGACGGTGCCGGTCTTGTCCAGGACGACGGTGTCGATGCGCCGGGTGGACTCCAGTACCTCGGGCCCTCGGATCAGCAGCCCGAGCTGGGCGCCGCGCCCGGTGCCGACCATCAGCGCGGTCGGCGTGGCCAGCCCGAGCGCACACGGGCAAGCGATGATCACCACGGCGATGGCGGCGGTCAGGGCGGTGGCGGCCGGGGCGCCGGTCAGCAGCCAGATGGCGAAGGTGCTTGCGGCCAGGGCGATGACGACCGGGACGAAAACTGCGGAGATCCGGTCGGCCAGGCGCTGCACCGCCGCCTTGCCGGTCTGTGCCCGCTCCACCAGGGCGGCGATCTGCGCAAGCTTGGTGTCCGACCCGACGCGCGTGGCCCGTACGGTGAGGCGGCCGTGGCTGTTGACGGTGGCGCCGGTCACGGCCGAGCCGGGCTCGACCTCCACCGGCACGCTCTCCCCGGTGAGCAGGGACTCGTCCACCGCCGAGGCGCCCTCGACGACTACACCGTCCGTGGCGATCTTCTCCCCGGGCCGTACGACGAACAGGTCCCCGACTGTCAACCGCTCCACCGGGATACGTATCTCCGTGCCGTCGCGCAGTACGGCGACGTCCTTGGCGCCCAGGTCCATCAGCGCCCGGATCGCATCCCCGGCCCGCCGCTTGGCCCGGGCCTCGAAGAACCGGCCCACCAGCAAGAACGCCGTCAGCACGACGGCAACCTCCAGATACAGGTGCTCCCCGCCCATGGCCAGGGTCCCGGCGCTCCACAGATAGGCGGCCAGCACTCCCAGCGACACCAGGGTGTCCATCGTCGCCGACCCGTGCCGCAGGTTCAGCGCCGCCGCCCGGTGGAACGGCCACGCACCCCACGCGACCACCGGGGTGGCCAGCAGCAGCGCCGCCCACTCCCGGCCGGGGAAGTGCAGGGTGGAGATCATCGACACGACGACCACGGGCAGACCCAGCACCGTCGAGGCGATCAGGCGGCGGCGCAGCCCGGCTATGTGTGCGCCCTCGGCGTCCACCGCCTCTTCCCCGGCGGCCGGGGCTTCGGCCCGGGGCACCTCGGCGCCGTAGCCGATGGCCTCGACGGCGGCTACCAACTCTTCCACCCCGACCTCGGGGCTCTCCCGCGTCACGTGGGCGGTCGCGGTCGCGAGGTTCACCGTCGCACTCACGCCTGGCAGCTTGCCCAGCTTCCGTTCGACCCGTGCCACGCAGGAGGCGCAGGTCATCCCGGTTATGGCCAGTGCTATGGACTGCTCGGCATCGGGCCGCGTGCTGGTTGCCATGGTCGGTTCCTTACCTCTTTGAGTCTCGTACGGTGGGCGCGACCACGGCGAAGCCCTGTCCGGAGGCGGGACGCCAGCTCAGCTCGCCTCCGTACAGGCGGCGCAGGACAGCAGGCGGCTGGTGGTAGCAGAACACGGACGTGCCGGCGCCGACGATGGCCGGGGTGTCGATGAACAGCGGTAACTCGGCCAGGAAGTACCGCACCGCGTGCTCGACCTGCTTCTCGTCCGGCGCCTGCCCGGCGGGCAGCTTCCCGGCCAGCACCCATGCCGATGCTTCCCGGCAGGCATCCCGGAAGCCCGCGTCCTGGGTGTACCGGCGCAGTCCACGTTCATGGAGGCGGCTGAACGCCGCATTGCTCTCCAACTCGGCCCAGCCCAGCACCCGCTGGTCCGCGTCGGCCACGCCGAGCGAACCCAGCGCGGTGACAATCTTGTTGCGGGTGTACTGACCCTGCCTGCGCGCCTTCCACGCGGCCTTCTCGGGGGCGTAGCCGAGCGCCTCGAAGGTGAAGGCGCTCGGCGCGTCCGGCACAAAGAAGTCCACCCGTCCGAACCGCTCCAGCCCCCAGGCCGCCAGCCCCCGAATCCGCGCCGTGGAGAAGTAGCTGTTGAACGGGCTGATCCCGAAACAGGCGTGCTCGGCCCGCTCGACGACTTCGGCGCACCGGCCGCTCAACGGTGTCACCGCCATCGCCGCCGTGCAGCCGTCACCTCGATCTGTGCTCATGACCGGACGCTAGAACCTTGCCCTTAGGGCAAGGTCAAGCGCAGACTGGCACCCTTCACACGAACGGAGCCCCCTCATGCTCACCGTCGGCCGCATCGCCGCCCGCACCGGGCTGAGCCCCAAGGCCGTCCGCCTCTATGAATCCAACGGCCTCATCGACCCGCCCCAGCGCACCGCCGCCGGCTACCGCACCTACACCGACGACGCCGTCCCCGTCCTCGGCTTCATCCGCCAAGCCCAAGCCCTCGGACTCAGCCTCAAGGAGATCAAGGACATCCTCGACCTCCAGCGCCGCGGCGAACAGCCCTGCGCCCTCGTCACCGACCTCCTCGACCAGCACCTCGCCGACATCGACCGCCGCATCGCCGATCTCCAGGCCCTCCGCACGACCCTGCAGCACGCCCGCGCACAGGCCGACCAGGCCGCCGACCGCGGGGAAGAGGCCCTGGTGTGCCGGATCATCGAGAACTCTGCCTCCGGCGAGGGGACCTGAGCAGCGCAGGTTACGGCGGCATCCCGCCGTGCATCACGGTCCGCGACTGGCCAGCACCCCAGGCGGCTTCCTGGCCGGTGCGGCGGATCCGGTCGCCTACCTCTCGGTCTGCCGCTGCTGCCCGGAGCGAACCGCCCGTGCTGAGGACGTCCAGGTGCAGCAGCATCCTTGCTGGATCGCGGCCGGCATCACGTACGCCGGCTCGGTCTGGAACGAAAGGTAGCCTCGCCCTCGGTGCGCGCAGTCGCACCCGGTCCGGCTCCTTGTGCCTGACCATCAAACCGAGCAGCCCGCGGTAGAAGGCCACCAGAGGGTGGGTGAAGGGCGTGTCGACCGGGATGCCCGTCACGAAACCCTCATCAGGGCCCCGCATTTCTCGGCTGCGCTACGCTATTGCCACGCGGGCTGACCTGCGAGAACTGCCATCGACTCCGCCCCTGGTGAAGGGGGACGGGACGTCCTTCTCATCCCAATGCCGGTGTGAGGCTCCTCGGATGGCTCCACGCTCCCACCAGCGACGCTGCCGTTCATCACGGATCTAGCACCGCTCCACGGGAACCGATGGGAACCTCATGGGAACGGAAGGATCACGCACGATGCGGCAAGACCGAGCAGGACTAAGTATCGGCACCACCTCTGACCTGCTACTTTCTCCAGATCAGAGCAAAGTTGATCAGGATCGTGATGATCATGTGCTGACTCGTAATGCGTAGGTCTCGGGTTCGAATCCCGAAGGCGGCTCTCCTTGAAGCCCAGCCCAGACGATGTCTGAGCTGGGCTTTTGCGTTCAGCGGATGCGGCGTCGGCGGCGGGCGCGGGCCGCCCTGGTGCCCGTGGTCTCAATTGCGGGCCGCTCAGCTTCGTCGGCTTGCCGTCACCAGTCCCCGTAATCCTCCACCAAGGCGGCGATCTTCACGGTCAGGGCGTCGATTCGGCGCCGGTCCTCGTGCTGGTCGCGAAGGGCCTTGTCGAGTGCCCGGAGTTGGGCCAGGGCGGCCGGGTCTCGGCGCCTCACCTCGTCGAGCAGCGGCGTGGTGATGAGGTCCAGGCATTCGGTGAGCAGGCGACGCGTGGCCGGGACTGGGGGAGCCGGGTCGGGGGCGGCGAAGCCGGGGGTCAGGTACCGCGCGGGGTCCGTGAGGCTCCAGCCGACGACGGTGCCTTGCTGGACGAGAAGTGCCACGTCGGGGGCGATGCCGATGCGGGCCTCCAGGGGCTCGTCGAGGACGTCGAGGTCGCGCAGGCAGGTCAGCACGGCGTCCCCGGGGGCGCGGCAGAGCTCCGTGGTCACCTCCAGGCGGAAGTCCCGGGCCTCGTCCGCACGGAGACCGCCCGGGTGGACGGGGGGTGTGGCGGGAACGCGGGCCGAGTCCTCAGCATCGGCGGCCTCACCGGCGATCTCAAACTCGGCGCCTACCAGTTCCCGGCTTGCCGGATCGAACCGGAGCTCGTCAGGTGTGTCCCACAGCCACGGCTGACTGCCGAAGGTGTCCAGAAGGAACCGCCCGCGTTCCTCTACGTTGGCGTACGTTGCGATGCGCACACGAAAGTCCCAGAAATCGAAACGCGGCGTGATATGCAGCGGATCGCCCGTCACCGTTGCGGTCCAGTCCTCGTCGATGGTGAGTTTCATCGTGAATGCCACCTCATCTGACCTGCACTGCGGGAGCCATGTAGCCGTTCTTGGCTGGAATCCTGCCTTCCACCACGTCCGCGTGCGTGATCGGCCCACCGGGATCGGTGGGTAGGCCGCCCAGCGCTGTGGCTCCGGAGTCGCCCCTGATGCCCGACGGGCCGTATGCCGTGATGACATTGCCCGCCCCGACACGGTCACTGCGGACCACCGCGATGTCCTCCCCCTGGCGGAAGATCAGGTTCCCGCTGTTCGCCGTCGAGTGGTACACCGCGTCCGGCTCCTTGAGGATCTCCAGGACCCGTTCGTCGCTGAAGCCGTGGTCTGTATCCGCGTGGTAATTGCCGGCCTTCTTCATCTTGTCGCCCTGTGCTCTCTCGATGACCTCGTCCATGGCCTTGAGGGCGTCCTCCCGGGCCTTCTGGGCCTTCTCCTCCTTCGTGTACTTGGGCATCAGGCCCAGTGGGTCGCACCCCGCATACGGGTTGTCCACGTACCCGACCGGATTCGGCGAGGGAGCCAGGCCCAGCGGGTCCGGGGAGGTGTAGCGGCCGGTCTCGGGGTCGTAGTGGCGGAAGTAGTTGTAGTGGAGGCCGGTCTCGGGGTCGTAGTACTGGCCGGGGAAACGCAGTGGGGTGTACGCGCTGCTGTCCCGGGACCAGGCCGTGGTGCCCCAGAGCGTGCTCCGGGTGCGCCAGGCGATGTCGCCCGTCTCGTCGATGAGCTCGGTCGGCGTGCCGACGAGGTCGGTGGCGATGGCGAAGAACCGGCGGTCGATCTCCTCCTGGCGGTCGTCGGCCGTGAGGATGCGCTCGGTCTGGGCCAGGGGGACGACGTCCCGGTGGTCCCAGGTGAGAGCGACCGTGTTCGGGACATCCGGCTGGTGGCTGGTCTGTTCGCACAGGGTGAGGCCGTCCCAGGTGAAGCGGATCTCCTCCACCACGCTCTCGCCGTCGGCCGCCAGGCGCTGTTTCGCGCTGCGGCGCCCCAGGGGGTCGTAGCGGTACTTCCACCGGGTCCCGTCGGGGGTGGTGACGGAGGTGAGGCGGTTCTCCGTGTCCCACTCGTAGCGCCAGGTGTCGGGCTTGCGGGAGAGGCGGGTCTTCTGGCGCAGGGTGACCCGGCCGAGGGCGTCGTGTTCGAAGCGGACGTCTCCGGCCCGGGTGATGGTGGTGCCGGTGTAGGCGCGCGGTCCGGTGGCCTCGCTGCCGGGGTGGCGGGACGGCCAGGATGCGGAGGTCTGGTTGCCGGCGTCGTCGTAGGCGTAGCGCTCCGTCCAGCCCTGGGCGTGGACGGCGGTGACGCGGCCCGCCCGGTCGAGATCGAAGGTGCGGGTGCCCGACAGCCGGTCCGCGACCGAGATCAGGTGACCGTCGGCGCGATAGGTGTAGGCACGGCTGTTGACGGCGCGTGCTCCGGCGGTGATGTGCCGCGCGGAGAGCCGTCCGGCCTCGTCCCAGGCGGAGGACACGGTGATCACGTCGCCGAAGACGCGGGCGAGTTCCCGGCCGGCGGCGTCGTGCGTGAAGTCGATCCGGTGACCGCCGCTGGTCAGGCGGTGGGGTTGTCCGTCGGCGCCGTAGGAGTAGGAGGTGACGTGACCGGTGGGCGTGGTGCGGCGCGTACGGCGGCCCAGGGCGTCGTAGGCGTACAAGATGGGGCGGCCGTCGACCAGTTCCGTCTTGGTGAGTCCGCGTCGGTCGTACTGGTAGCGGAGTTCGCTGTCCGGTCCGGCCGCCTCCAGCAGGCGTCCTGCCCTGTCGTAGACGTAGGTCGTCACACGGCCGTCGACGTCCTTGCGGACCACCTGGCCGAGCTGGTCACGCTCGAACGAGATGGTCCCGCCGAGCGCGTCGACACGGGCGGCGAGCCGGCCCGCGGCGTCCACCCGGTAGGTGAGGGTGCGGCCGTCGAAGTCGGTCTCGGAGACGACGTCGCCGGCGTCGTCGTACTCGTAGGTCCAGGTCAGACCTTGCGGGTTGGTGACGCGGGTGAGGCGCAGCTCGGCGTCGTGCTCGAACTCGTAGCGGCCGCCGTCGGGCCGCGTGCGGGCGACCGGCAGGTCGAAGTGGGTGTACTCGAAGCGGGACACGCCACCGGACGCGTCGGTGTGGGTGAGGCAGTTGCCCTCGCCGTCGTAGGTCCACGACTCCGTGGCGCCGTCGGGGCCGGTGCGCCGGGCGAGCTGCCCGTCGGCGTGCCACTCCAGGCCGGTGACGCCGCCCACCGGATCGGTGACACGCACCGGCCTGCCGAGGCCGTCCCGCTCCGTGCGGGTGACGGCGCCGCCGGGATCGGTCACCTCCACGGGCAGCCCCGCCGCGTCGCACACCACGCGTGTCGTGGCCCCCAGGGCGTCGGTGACCGAGGTGAGCCGGCCTGCGTGGTCGTAGGTGTAGCGGGTGGTGGAGCCGGCCTGGTCGGTGACCGCCGTGCGGTTTCCCCGCTCGTCGAACTCATGGACCATGCGGGCGCCGTCCGGCCCGACGACCTCCACCGGCAAGCCGAACGGGCCGCGCACGGTACGCAGTTCGCTTCCGTCGGGGCGGATGGCGGAGACGGCCCGGCCGTCCTCGTCGTAGGAGAAGGCGGTGGTGAGGCCCAGCGGGTCGGTGCGGGTCAGGAGGTTGCCGCGCGCGTCGTAGGTGAACCGGGTGGTGTGGCCGAGCGGGTCGGTGACGGCCAGGAGACGGCAGCCGGGGCCGAACAGGTGGCGGGTCGCGTGCCCGTCGGCGGTGGTGAGCGTGGTGGTGCGGTGGCCCGTCTCGGTGTCGGGTTCGGTGTACGTCAGGGTGATCTGGACGTGGCCGGCTTCGCCGCCCTCCGCCACGACGCGGTCGCGGTCGTCGTAGACGTAGTCGTAGCGGCTTCCGTTGGAGTCGATCCAGGCGATGACGCGGCGGCGGTCGTCGTAGACGAAGGTGGTGGTGGCGCCTGACGGCTTGGTGACCGTGGTGAGGTCGCCGTCCTGGTAGCCGTAGCTCATCAGGGGCAGATCCGCGCCGCCCTCGCCCGCCCCGGCCAGGGACAGGGCGGTGACCAGGCCGTCGGCGACGGACAGCTTCACCTGGTGGCCCGCCGAGTGGACCAGGGCCAGTGGCAGGCCGTCCTCGCCGCGGTCGACGGTGATCGTGTGGCCGTTGCGTTCGGTGATGCCCGACAGCCAGGCCGTACCGTCGCCTCCCGGTTCGCTGCCGGACGGGGCGGTGAAGTGGAAGGTCAGGCCGCTGTCGGGGTCGGCGACCGTGTAGTCGCCGTCGGCGTCGCGGGTCAGCAGGGTGCGGGCCCTGCCCGATTCCGGCGTGGTGGGCGCGCCGGGGACCGGGTGCGGGTACGGGATCAGGAGCCCGTCGGCGGTGACGTGGACGACGCCGATGGCGTCGATCTGCAGACGCTCGTCGACGGTGGACGTCCAGGAGGACCCCAGGAAGCGGCCGACCGTGCAACCGGACTCGGTGCGGCGGGTGAAGACCAGCGGCAGGATGCCGGGGAGTTCGACGTCGGTCTGGGGCAGGTACATCCGGCCCGTGGCGAGGTCCACCGGGTCGCCGCCCTGGTTGCGGTCGCCGTCCGGGGTGTTGTGGGTGCCGTCCGGGTCGTCGTCGATCAGCTTGCGCGCCCGCGCGGCGTCGGCGGCCTCCTCGGCGATGCGCACGCCCTTCACGGCGGCGCCGCCGCCACCGGTGGCCACGGTCAGCGCGGCGTCGGGCAACAGACGGCCGAAGCCCTCGGCCGGGTCCTTCATGAAGTCCTTGACGATCTGGGTGCCGGTGCCGACCGGGTCGTTGGCGGCGACCACCAGACCGGCGGCAAGGCTGTTGAGGGACGTGGCGTACTCGGCCGGGTGCGTGAGGTTGTACGGGTCCATGGGGTTGATGCCCCGTACGAAGTTGAGGATCCCCGCCGTGCCCTTGATGATGCCGCCGCCGACGTGGTCGCCCATGATCTGCAGTTCCTGGACGCCGTCGCTCAACTGGTCGGCGTACGACGGCTTCTCCGGGGCCATGTCGCGGGCGGCGCGGACCGCCGTACGCGCCGTCTCCGCCGCCGAGTTCCGCTGCTTGCGGGCCTCGGCGAGGATGTCCTGGGCATCCTGCATCAGCTGCTTGCCGGGGTCGTGGAACGTCTCCGCGGGCCTGGGAGGGAGCGAGGACGGGTTGCGTTCGTCGGCGGGCTGGGCGTTGTAGCGGTCGACGGCGGCGTTGTAGCCGTCGACCTTCGTGCGGTGGGCGTCGGCGGCGTCCTCGGACGCCTTGACACCCTCCTTCCACTTGTCGATCGCCGCCTGCGCCTGTCCCTGCGCCCAGGTGACGGTGTCGGCGAACGCGTCGAGCGCGCCGAGCGCCTTCGCGCAGGCGTCGGCGGCGGCGTACCACTTGGGCGGCTGGGTGCTCACCGCGGTGCGCAGCGCTTCGGCCGCCTCGCCCTTGAGCCGGGAGGAGTCGAGGCCCCTGAGACCGTCGCCGGTGCCGTCGAAGGCCGTCTGGAAGGCCCGGAGTTTCTTGGCGGTGGCGTCGAGCTCGGCGGGGCTGCCGTAGATCAGCTTGGTCTTGTCCTCGGTCTGCCCGAGGTCCATCTCGTCGACCTCGGCGCCCATCCGGTTGGCGACCGAACGGGACTGCTCGCGCACCCAGTCCGCACCGGACTCCCAGCCGACGTCGTCCAGCCGGTCGGCGGTCCAGTTCCCGGCGTCCTCGACCCGGTTGCCGGCCCACTCGACGCCGTCCTCGACCGCGTTCTCGACCGAGTCGGGCGTGATGTCACTGATGAAGTCGCCGATACCCACAGTCAGTTCCCCCCGGACTCACCCTGCTGCTGCGCCTGCTGGGCGCGCTCCTCCGGCGACGGGCCGAAGGTGTCGTCCAGCGCCTGGTTCCACTGGTCGTCGGAGATGCCGAGCGCGTCGCCCAGCATCTCGGACCGCTGGCCGCCCTGGCCCTCGGTGAGGACGGTGCGGCCGGTGTCCTTCCACGTCTGCTCCATCTCCTGACCGGCCTGCTCCCACGACTCGGCGCTCCAGTCCGGGTCGAGGGCGTCCGGCGTGAACACCTCGCCCCAGTCCTGCTGGGTGATCTCCTCCTCGGTGGCGTGCGGGTTGCCGCCCATCACGGAGTTGACGCCCACCTTCAGTGAGCCCTCGACGTACTGGTCGTGCTCCCACTGGGTGCCCGCCGCCAGGCCGAGGCGGTTCGCGAGCGCGCTGGCGTCGCTCACCAGGGCTCGCACACCCCACTCCCAGCGCTCGCAGAAGTCCTCGAAGTCGACCGAGAGGCCGTGGTGCCCGGCCTCCATCCCGGTCATCGACAGCTCCGAGAAGCCCTTGCCCATCACCGAACCGGTGGCACCGCCCAGTTCACCGAGCTGGTCGATGGTCGCGCCCACGCCCTGCGTGAACTTCGCGACAGACGCCTTGTCGAACTGCAGGTCAACCCCGTCACCGCCCATGGCCGCGCCCCTCCTGTGCCTCGCCGGAGTCGACGGCGACGCCGTCCGGGACGATGCCGACGACCGGCGGGAAGAACATCGACCCGTCCTCGGTGGCGATGTCGACGGCGAGTCCGGCGGGCTCGTCCAGGGACGGCACGACCTCGTCGACGATGCGCGCGCCCAGCAGCGCCGCGTAGTCCATGGGCTGATCACCGGATCCGCGAAGCAGGGCGAACCGGGCCAGCGCGGCCTCGTCGGTGAACCCGCAGATCCACCGCACCCCGCCCGACCGCGCCGACCAGAGGCCTCCGCCGGCCGTCGGCACCAGAAGGACCGAGCGCCGCATCTCACCGACCAGCGCACGAGGGTCACCGACTCCCCTTCTCCGCTCGGCAATTCGCTCGGCCAGCGCTGTACTTGTCTGCTCCACGGGCCCTCCCCGTCGTGGGTGACTGATGGCACCGTAGATCAAGACGCGCGGCATGACAGGGCCGGTTCTCGTGAATCCCGAAGGCGGCTCATCCGAAAGCCCAGGTCAGAGGAATCTGACCTGGGCTTTCTCTCTGAAGCGCTCCTGGCGGAGCGTCAGACCGGGCCGGGGTGGAGGACCGGGCGGGCGTACACGTCCCACAGTTTGCCGAGGAACAGCAGGCCGAATCTGGCCAGTCCCGCGGCGCGGGCGGCGGGGGAGGAGCCCTCCACCCGGAAGGTGGTGAGTTCCCTCAGGAAGTCCGGTACGCCCAGCCGGAGCACTCCCTCGGCCGTCACCTCGCCGATGGCCTCCTCGCCCTCCGGCACATGTCCGCGCAGTACCCGTGTGCGAAGGGTGGTGGTCTCACTCCACATCCGCAGCGGGTTGCCGCTGTCGACGGTCTTCACCCCGACGAGGGTGAGCGGCTTGTCCTGGTCGTCGGTGAAGTGGAGCCGGTAGCGCATCTCCTTGCGTGTGGGATCGCCGTCGTCGACGAACAACTGGAAGGTCCCGCCGGTCAGTTCCCGTACCCCGCCGAAGGCCGGGCAGCGTACCTGTCCGGTGACCGACGCGGTGTGCCGCGGGTCGTCGGCGAAGCGTTCGACGTTGTCGGTGGCGATCGTGAGGTGCACCGAGAGGCGTACGGACTGACCGTCCGCCCCGAAGGTGACCCCGCCGCGCATGTCCTCGCTGAACCGCAGTGACACCGGCGTCTCGAGGAGCGGCTGGGGGAGAGGGTCGGCCAGCGGGATCTTCCGCTCCGCGCACCACGAACGAGCGGTCTCAACCCCGCGGTTGACCGCCTCGCGCTGCCGGTCGCCGCTGAAGTTGATCAGGTAGTGGAGCGGTACTTCCGCGCGCAGGACGTGCAGTTCGATGTGCCGGCCGAACTCGCCCGGCAGGCCTGCCGCGACGGCCGCGTTGTTCCGCTCGACGCGGTCCACCACGCGGCGGAAAGTACCGTTCGCCGCGGCCTCGATGATCTGGAAGTACTCGGCCACGAAGCCGGGACGCCACTCGCCCCGTTCGCTCACCGTCCAGATCACCCAGATCTCGTCGGCGCCGCGGTCGATCGCCTCCTCCAGGTTCGCGTCGGTCACGTACACCGGGTCGATGTAGGTGTCGCCGTCGATCCGTACCGGCGGGAACCACATCGGCAGCGACACACACGCCGCCAGGAAGTCCTCGGACATCCGGGCGGGGGGCAGTACCTCAAGCTCCTGGCGGGTCACGTTGTAGACGTTGAAGGTCGCGTCGAGGGCCGATGACCGGATCTTCCGCCAGTCCAGCCCCCACATCGGGAAGACGTTTCTGCGGTACGCGTCGAGAGTGAACAGCGACTCGGCATACGCCAGCCGCGCCAGTTGGCGGACGTTGACCGACACCCCGGCCTTCGGCTCGGTCCGGCGCCATGCGTCGGCGATCTCGGTCCCGGACATGCCCTGACACATCATCGCGAGGTTGAACGTGCCGCCGCTCGCGCCGTCGACATGGTCGAAGACCAGCCCCGCCTCGTCGAGCCACACCTGCAGCACGCCCGCCTGGAACGCCACTTTGATCCCGCCGCCGGCGAGGATCAGGGACCGCTTGGTGGTACGTGGGGGTGCGGTCTCAGGCGCCGTATCAGTCATCGGACGCTCCTTCGGTGCGGAAGAGACGGGGAAGACGGGAAAGAGGGCCGGTCAGCGGAATGCGCGGAATGTATGGAATGCGGGGTTGTACGAAGACGTCCCACACCGACCCGGCGAAGAAGGCCCCGAACCGGGCCAGGGCCTCGGCCTGGCGCACCGGATTCCGGGTTCCCGTGATCCGTACGGTCGTCAGCTGCCGCAGGAAGTCCACAGCGCCGAGCCGCAGCACTCCGGAGGACAGCGCCGCGCCGTCGGGCGTGTGCCCACGGCGGACCGTCGTGTGCAGCGTCGTGGTCGTACCCCAGATGTCACCCCAGACGTCGATCCGCCCGTGGTCCCGCACGTCCTTGACACCGTCCAGCAGATACGGCTGCCCGTCGGCCCCGAAGAACGGCAGCGTGTACAGCATCCGTCGGGTCGCCGGAGCGTCACCGGCGGTCAACAGGTTCACCACCCCGCCTGACACCTTCGCTCCCTGCGTCCCGGTGACTCCCCGGACGTGCACCGTGCCCGTCGCGGCCATCGGGTGGGCCGGGTCGTCGAGGGTGTCGGCCAGTAGGGGGGCGGCCACCGTCACCCGGAACCGGGCGGGCGCCGCCTCCTCGCGCGGTGCACCGCCTCGCACGGTGCCGTGCATGGTCTCGGTGAACGTCAGGCCGGTTCCCGGGGCGCTCGGCGCCGGGGTGCCGCCCACCGGGATCCGCACCTCGTCCAGCGGATCGGGCACCGGCACGGCGAACTCCCGCTCGGGTGCGCGCCACTCGGCCCGGCCGGTGATCCGGCGGATCGCCGCCTCGATGTTCCGCTCGGCCACCGCCGCGATGGTGAAGGACGGATTGACGCCCGTCGCTTCCGGCAGGCAGCCGCCGTCCAGCACGAACAGGTTCGGGTAACCGAACACCTCGCCCCCGGTGTCGGTGACTCCGTCCGCCGGGTCGTCGGCCATCACACAGCCGCCCAGATTGTGGACCGAGACCGGAATGCGAAGCGACCGCCACAGCGGATTGGTTCCGGACCGGCCGCCCAGCGCCGCGGCGACATCGGCGCAGAACCGTTCCTCGGTCTCGTAGAGCCCGAGATTGTCGCCGAGGTTCCACGAGATCCGCAGATCGCGGCTGCCCGGAAGCAGCGAGATCCGTCCGTCGGCCGTGTCCCGGCCCATCGCCAGGAACACCGCCGTGTGCTCATCCGCAACGTCCGTACGGTCCGCCCGGGCGCCGATCCGCTCCCGCCCGGCCCTGCGGATCGCCGCCAGCGCCTCGTCCTGTGAGCGCAGCAGGCCGGCGAAGCGCGGATCGCCCTCGTCGAGGAGCCGGATCAGCCCGGCGATCTCGCGTGGGAAGGCGCCCTCCTGGAAGACGAACCAGCGGCGGCCGCTGCCGGAACCGCGGTCGTGCACGATGCCCGAGGTGATCACCGGCCCTCGGGACGGCTCCACGGCCTTGGCGGTGCCGAAGGCGAACCCGAGGTAGTCGCCGTTGCCCGAGTAGCGGTGGCCGAGCCGCTCGGACAGCTCCGGCAGTGTCCCGTACTCGTCGCGGCAGCGCAGCAGCAACTCCGTACTGTTCACCGCGCCCGCCGCCAGGACCACGACCGGTGCGCTGACCGTCTGATCGGCTCCGGTCGCGTGATCGGTGTACGTGAGCCGGTAGCCGGTGACGCCGGACAGCGGTTCGATCCGGGTCACCTCGCAGCGCGTACCCACCTCGGCGCCGTGGTGCTCCGCGACAGCCAGGTAGTTGAGATCCAGGGTGTTCTTCGCCTGGAAGTTGCAGCCGATGTCGCACTCACCGCAATGGCGGCAGCCCGACTGGGGCACGCCGAACTTGTTGGGCCGCATGACCTCCGGCTCCCCGAAGTTCAACGCGAGCGGGAGCAGCGCGAACTGTCCCTCGCGACCCATCGCCCGCGCCGCCTCCCGCATCGCCGTCGTCTTCGGCGGCAACCCGAGCGGCTGCCGCTCGCTGACCGGAGTGAGGTCCAGCATCCAGGCGACGAGGTCGTAGTACGGATCGAGCGCGGCGCGGCGGTAACCGCTGGGCCAGCCCCGCTCGAACCCGTCCTCGGGCACGCGGAGGTTGACATTGGCGTACAGGTGCGAGCCGCCGCCGTAGGCCGCGCCCTGGACCACGGTCATCTCACTGAAGGGCCGTACGTCGAAAAGCCCCTGGTCCTTCGACCACAGCCAGCCGTTCAGCGGGTTGTCCCAGTCTCGTGGGAAGCCACCCAGCGGGTAGCGCCGCCCGCGCTCCAGAACACCGACCCGCAGGCCCGCCTGAGCCAGTCGGCAGGCGGATACCGCGCCGCCGAAACCGGTGCCGATCACGAGTGCGTCGTAGCTTCGGCGCATTCGTATCAGCCTCCTTTCGCTATGGGATCCGCCCTGTCCGAGCTTCACCGCAGGGATGGCCGCGTGCAATATGAGGACGTTTGTCCAGGCCTGATGAGGCATCTTATGGACGGCGCCTTATGGGCGGGGCCCTATGGGCGGCCGATGAGGCCAAATGGGTGGTTGCCTGCGAATCCGGGATTCGGGGCCGCCCACGCACGGAAAGCGTAGATCGACGCATGCCCGGTACTGATTCCGCTCCTCGCCGCAAGGACCCGGCCCGCGAGAAGTGCCGACACATCAGCCGTTTCCCGAACTCCCCCGACCCAAGAGGTGGACACCTTGACGCAGAGTCCCCCGACAGCGACCGATGTGCCGTCCCCCGATGGGCATGACGCGCGGATGATGCGATCCGTGCTGGAAACCGGCGGGCTGTGGACCGTCGACACTCAGGCTCCGTCGTACCGGCAGCTCCGGCCGTTCAATCAGCCGGACGGGGCGCGGTACTCCCAGCTCCCGGAAGCCGACGAAGCGAGCGCCGCGTACTGGGAGACCGACGGCTTCCCGGTCCACAAAGGCCTGTCGACGCATTTGGCGGACATCGAGGAGCATCCCGATCCGGTGGCAGCCCATGTCATGGCCGTCTGCTCCGGCTACGCGTATTCAGGGGTGGAAACCGTCTCGATGATCGCGGCGAGGCTGGGGCTCGAGAACAACCACTGCCGCCTGATCTCGGCGACCGTCGACGCCATGTTCATCTGCTCCAGGGCGTTTCTGATCCAGAGCGGCGACGGGAAGGTGGTCATCCTCTGCTACAGAGGGACCGAACCGACGAATCTGGCCAATGGGTTGACCGACGTCGATGTGGAACCGGAGAAGATCAACTACCAGTTCGAAGATCCCTGTGCCAGCGTGCACGCCGGCTTCTACCGCAATGTCCGGGCATCGCGCCACGAGGTCATGGAGGCGCTGCGGCGCGCCGTGGCGGGGCGATCGGTGCGTAAACCGGTGGAGGGTGAATCCGACAAGATGCCGGGGAAGCTCGAGGCGCTGTACATCACCGGGCACAGTCTCGGAGGGGCCATGGCCTCGATGCTGGCTGTGATGCTGCGGCACGAGAAGAAATACGCGGCTGTCGCCGAACTCCTCAAGGGGGTATACACGTTCGGTCAGCCGATGATCGGCGATCCGAGTTTCGCCAGAGCCTGCGAGAATGACCGGGAATTCAGCAGGAAGATCATCCGGTACGTTCACGGCGACGATGTCATTCCGCATTTCCCGCCGGTGACAGCAGGGCCGTACGAGCACTTCGGGCGCGAGTACCGGTACCGGATTTCGCACCTTCAGCAGAGCGTGTCCGGCTGGTTGAGATACCTGGGATCCTCGTACCGGCCGCAGACAGGGGCATGGCGCGAAACGGATACGTACACGTCACAGATGTCGAGCTTCCTCGGCTTCGCGCTGGGCGCGACGACGCTGGCCGCACGGAAATCCCAGATCTTGCGGGCTCTTCCAGTCGTGTACTCGCTGGAGGACCACCTTCCCGCCCATTACATCGGGGCGCTGACCCCTGGGCGCGTACCGGATGAATTCGGCGATTGATTTCGGTCGTTTGATCGTTCATGAGCCCCGTCAGTTCGCTGACGGGGACTCTGCGTTGTCGACGAAGGCAGGTGTCCCGCCGGAGTCGGTCAACGTGCTGCCCATGGGGTAGTCGGCCGCTCTTCCCCAACTGCCTTGCGCGTCGCGGCTGGGCGATAGCGTGGCGTGGCAAGGAGTGCTGCGGACACACTGGGCGGGTTCATGCGGATGCGGTTCGAAGCCGGGGCCGAGGACGAGTTCGAGGCGGCGTGCGGGCTGTTGGTCGACCGGCTGGTGCGGTGGGCCGGGGAGCAGGGGCTGCCGGTTGACGGGTTCCTGGCCGAGGCGGCGCTGGAGTACCGGCACCGGGCCACCGCCGACGGCCGGCTGGGGCTGTGGGAGCCGCGGCATGTGGACGAACTGCTGCTGCACTGGCTGCCCCAGAAGGTCACCGAGCTTCCCGGGGAGGAACGCGGCGACGCCCCGAGCACGCTGCGTACGCTGCTGCGCTATCTGCACACCGCGCAGCTGGCGGACCCGCGTGGCCCCGCACTTGAGGACTCCCTCGTGGCGGTCGACACGGCGGCTGAGCAGTACGAGGCGGCGATGGCGGACCGCAGTCGCTGGGGTCTGGCGAAGTTCTGGACGACGACGGCTGCCGAGCAGGGCGTGGACATCCTGGACGAGGCGGCGTTGCAGCGATTCGCGGAGCGGGCGCAGCGCGAGGAGGTCGCCTACGACGAGGACGCCCTCGACGCGATCATGGAACGGCGGCTGACCGGCCGCCTGCTGTCCGATGCGGCTCGCGCCGAGCCGCAACTGCCCGTGGCGCTTCCCCCGGACGGCGAACTGCGCCGACAGGCCGAGGCGTCGGCGATTGTGGCGCAGTTGCGCGGGCTCGCCGAGTGGGCGGGACGCGAAGGCCGCGCGGTGACGGCGGCGGGGCGGCTGCGGATGGCCGATGCCCGCGAGCTGGTGGACATGCTGGGCACCGGCGACAAGGTCGAGGGAGTGCGCTCCTCGGCGGACCTGCCGCGGCTGGGGCTGCTGGTGGAGTGGGCGAAGAAGGCGCGGCTGGTCCGGGTGGCCAAGGGGCGGCTGTACGCGGTGGCCAAGGCCCGGCCGGTGCTGGCCGATCCGCTTCAGCTGTGGCTGCGCGCCTTCGACGCGTGCTTCGAGCTGCGGCAGGCGCTGATCGGGGCGCGCAGCGGCTGGCATGTGGAGTCGATGCTGTTCGATGTGTACGAGGACATGCTGGAGGATGTGCTGAACACGCTCTACAGCCTGCCGTACCCGATGCCCTGGCCGCGGCTGCGTGACTCCGTACACCTGGGCTACCGGGCAGGCTTCCAACTGGATGGCGGGTCGGACTTCCAGCATCGGATGTGGTTCGAGCACGCCGACCGGGACCTGCGCACGGTGCTCGACGCGCTGGGGGATCTGGGTGCGATCGAGCGTGACCGGGGGATGGCCGATCCGGTGTTCCTCGAGGTCGACCTCTCCGACTCCGGGCCCGAGCTGCCCGCGGACATGCCGCCGGAGCTTGCGGAGCTCCTGGGTGTCGCGGGGACGGCAACGGACCCGGCGGCGCAGGAGCGTGCCCGCGCCCAACGTGAGGAGCTGACCGCCGGGCCGGTGGAACTGCTCCGTCTCACCGAGCTGGGCACCCGGGCCGTACGGCAGCGGCTCCTGGCGGTCGGCCGGGACGCACCGCTGATCGGCGAACTTGCCCAGGCCCCGGCGGCCGGTCTGCTGGGCGTGCTGGCCGACGACTACGACCCGGACGCCGCCCGTACAGAGCTGGCCGGCTGGCTCGCGGCCCACGGCGAGCGGGATGCCGCGCTGCGGCAACTCGTCGAAGCCGTACGGTCCATGCCCTTCCGTGTGCGTGCGCAGGCGATGCTCGCCGTACTGCTGACGGCGCTGCCGGACGGCGAGGGCGAGCGGCTGCTGCGCGGGCTGCGCGGCGATGCCCAACTGGCGCCGCTCGTCCTGAGCGCATTGGCGCACCATGAGCTGCTGTCCCCCGAGGACATGACCGACGCCGAGCATCTGCTGGTGCTCGCCGAGAGCCTGCTCCAGCTCGTGGAGCTGGCGGGCGGCAGGGACGGCGCCGAGGAGGCGCTGCGCGCCCAGGGTTTCGAGGCCAGGGACGCGATCGCCGCCGCACTGGACTCCGCGCACCCGGACCGGGCCGGGCTCGAAGAGCTCAGGCGGCTGGCGGCC
The DNA here is from genome assembly GCF_054783935.1 of Streptomyces pseudoechinosporeus. Taxonomy (NCBI): domain Bacteria; kingdom Bacillati; phylum Actinomycetota; class Actinomycetes; order Kitasatosporales; family Streptomycetaceae; genus Streptomyces; species Streptomyces pseudoechinosporeus. The sequence goes on along the minus strand of NZ_BAAGPS010000005.1, from coordinate 128,447 downwards.
CGGGCACGGGTTGCATCGGGGCGCCGCGCCCGCAACGCCCGGCGCACCGTGGGCAAGAAACGCCGCAAGCGACGCCGGTGAGCGGGGTACACGGGCGGGCTTGGCGACGCCGCCCTCGCCGACCGGCTGCGGATCGCCATCAGTGGGCGGGGCGCCTTCCGGCGCTTCAAGGACGTCCTCGCCCGTGACGAGCGCTCCTGGCGCCGGTACCACCGGTTCTGCGATGAGCGGCAGCGTGGCCGGGCCCGCGCCTGGCTGGTAGAGGAGGGCTATTGCCCGAGGCTCCCCGTACAGCGACTTTGACCCGCGCATGAGGCGGGAGAAAGCGGTCCGTGTACCGCTCCGACGCAGATGGAAAGCCCGCCGAGTCAGACCTTGGCGATGCGGACGCCAGGGCCGCACAGCATGCGGAGGTCCTCGGGGTCTGACGTCAGGATGGTCACGGGAGCGGGCGAGGCCAGTGCGGTGGCAGCCACGAGGGCGTCGAGGGCGTATTTGTGGCCGTGCAGGCCGGCTGCCGCGAGGAGTTTGCTGGCGTGGCGGGCGATGGCTTCGGTGGGCGGGACGATGTTCACGCGGGAGACGGCGTAGTCGAAGCGGGCCTGGTTGGTCTTGGGGTCACGGGCTTCGACGAGGGTGACGGAGCTGGTGATGACGCGGATGTCCTCGGCCTCGGCCGCAGCCAGCCATTCGGTGAGCTCCGGTGTGCGGCGTACGAGTTTGGACAGGCCTTCGCAGTCCAGGACGAGGATGCCGCTCATGCGGCGTCGGCCGAGCCGGCTGCGTCGCCGCGCAGGAGCGCCCGCTTGGCCTCGACCGCTGCCTGATTCACCGGCCCGTGCTCGCTCTCCGCGTCTTCGATGAGTTCGCGCAGCCGGTCCCGCTCGAGCTGGCGCTGGATGAGGGCTTCGACGTAGGCGGACATGCCGCGCTTGCCGGTGCGTGCCTTGAGGGCGGCGATGGTGCCTTCGTGGAGGGAGACGGAGACGGGACGTACGGGGCCTTCGCCGGGAGCGGGGTCGGGGGTGGTGGCCATGGAGCCACATTAACAAAACTCTTGTTATTGAGTGGATCGAGTGGCTCCCGCTACGCAGGGTCGGACTCGGTGAATGCCTGCCGGCTGTGCAGGAGCAGCTCACGCACTGAGGGGCTGTGCGTGCTCTTCCAGATCAAAGCGAGCAACGCTGGTGTCTCGATGTCATCGATGGTGCGTGCGGTGAGCCGGTCGCGGTAGCTCGCGGCCATCGAGTTGCTGAGGATGGCGACGGCGAGCCCGCGGGCGGCGAGGTCGGCAATGGCGTCCGCGGCGCTGGCTTGCAGCGCGATCGTGGGTTGGAGGCTCTGTGCCGCGCACGCCTGGTCGAACACCGTGCGTAGGCCGGTACCGGGTGGCATACACACGGTCGGATAGGCGACCACGTCGCGCAGAGTGACCCGCCGCTGTTTCGCCAAGGGGTGCCCGGCCGGAACTGCTACGACGAGCCGCTCGCTGATGATTGTCAGCGCATCCAACCCGTCGGGGGTGGCGGTCGCGGTCCCGATGAGAGCCAGGTCGATGGTGCCGGCGCGTACCCCCTCGACGAGCCGGTCGGAGTTGTCCTCCAACAGTGAGATCTCCACGCCGGGATGCGCACGATGAAACGCGGCGAGGGCGTCGAACAGCGGCGTGAGCGTGCAGCCGATGACCATCCCGACCGTGAGCCGACCCCGGATCAGGCCGGTCACGTCACCGACCGCCCGGCCGACCGCCCCTGCTGCGGCGAGCGCGGCGCGGGCGTGTTCGAGCGCGGCCTTTCCCGCGACAGTAAGGGTGGCGGTACGCGCCGACCGGTCGAACAGCTCGGCACCGAGTTCCCGTTCCAGCTGGCGGATCTGGGCGCTGACGCCGGACTGGCTGATGTGCACCCGCTCAGCAGCCCGGGTGAAGTTCTGCTCTTCGGCGACTGCGACGAAGTACTCCAGCTGCCTCAATTCCATGACTACAGATTCTAGTTCCTAGCAAATCCATCTGTTGGATTTCTGGCGGGTGGACGACCACGCTGGGAAGCACTGAAGCCCGACATCAGGAGGAACCCATGCCGGAATACGAGAAGGCCATGCGGCCCGAGGACCTCACCCGCTTGTTCGTCGAACGATCCAATGCCGGTGACGCGGCCGGGGTCGCCGCACTGTACGAAGAGGATGCGGTGATGGCCTACCCGCCCGGCAATCAGACGGTGGGCCGCGAGGCGATCCGTGCGCTGTGGGAGAAGGTGCTGGCCAACCGTCCCCGCTTCGAACCGGAACAACCGCTGCCGACGCTGGTCAGCGGAGACATCGCCCTCACCTCGACCCCGCCGAAGGACGGGGCCGGTGCCCGGGCGCAGGTCGTCCGGCGCCAGCCCGACGGAAGCTGGCTGCGCCTGCTCGACCAACCCGAGTTCGTCCCTCCCACCCGCTGAGCCCCTCGACGCCCAGGCAACTGGCCGCCCGGGCGCGGGCCGCATCGGGCGCCGCGCCCGCAACGCCCGCCGCACCGCAGGCAAGAAGCGCAGCAAGCGACGCCGGTGACCAGGGCACACGGGCTGGGCCCACGGCGCCGCTGACCGGGGCACACGGCCCGGCCCGCGGCGTCGGGTGACCTGGTTGTTCCTTGACCCAGCTCGCCTCCAGTGACGGAGCGGTCACCGATTGTCAGACCCAGGTGTCACAGTGGGGAGCAGGGTGATCACGGGGGAGGGACATCATGACCGGTACGACAGCACAGCGCCTCACGCTCGAAGCGGCACGCAGGGAACTCGGCCTCAGGCGGGAGGAGTTCACCCTGGGGATCGAGCACGGCGTGATCCGTACGTGCTGGAGCGGGGGCGAGCTGTGCGTCAGAGCAGGCGAGGTCGTCCGATGGCGCGCGGCCCCGGGTGAACTCGCCGAGCTCACCCGCCTGGTGCACGCGACGGAGGCTGCCGGGCTCGCGGGGATCAGCAGGCACCGCTTCGACCAGTTGGCGCGCGCCGGGGCCATCCGGCCGGTCCGGTCGTACACCAACCGCTATCACGCCGAGGTCTGGCAGTACTCGGCCGCTGACGCCCGCCAGTTGCCCGAGCGCCGTCCCGAGCTGCTCGGGGCCCGGCTGCCCGGCCCCTACCTGGCCGAACTGGCCTCTGGCGCCGACCGCCGGGCCGAGGGCCACCGCTCGCGGCTTCGTGCCCAGGCGCTGCTGATGCTGCGTGACCCCTGGACGAAGGCCGCCGCGTGGTCGTACTGGTTGGATTCCGCACAGCCGCCCGTCGACGGTGGGCAGTTCAGCCAGGCCGAGGCCGTCCATCTGGAAAGGCGTGCCGCGGAGGAGGGACTGACCGAAGTGCTGGGCTCGCATGCGAATCCCGTCACTTCCGAGGAGCAGGCAGAGGCTGCCCGGCAGTTCAAGGCCGCGCTGCGCAGGGCCCGGCGCAGTCGCCCTGCGCCCGAGCTGGTTGCCCCGTCCGATGCGGCGGCGCGACTCGGTTGCGCTGTGGAGCAGATCCCGGACGAGTACCGCGACCGCGGCGTCCCCGTGGATCTTCTCGAGCAGAGCGTGGCTGATGGCCTGGCCACGGTGCCCGCCCCGGCGCGGGTCGCGGCGGTGCGTAAACAGCGGGACGCGCAGCGCCGGAAGGACGAGCGGCAGGCGGCCCGGGAAGCAGAACAGGCCGCCAAGCGGCTGCGAGAGGGGCGCGAGCACGCAGCCGCCGCGCGTGCCCGCGCCCACGTCCGGAACGGACAGCCGACCCCAGGGTCACCTTCCACCTCGTTTCCTCGCAGGGTGCCCGGCCTTCAGGCCGGGGGCGAATGCGAGCTCCTGCGGAGCAGGGCAGGAATAGCCGTTACGCCCCCTGGGCGGAACGGCGTTCACCATCCGCGACAGCGCGTCGCACGAGATACAGCAACTCGGCATTGACGGAGCGGTCGTCGTCGGCGGCGAGGGCCTTCAGCTTGGCGTACAGGTCCTCGGGGATACGGAACGTGAAGTTGACCATGACCTCAGTATGAGGCTAGATTGAGGCCATGTCACGTTTCCGGATGTACCCGACGCGCGCGCAGGAAGAGCAGATGCTCTTGCACTGCGCGCACGCCAGGTACGTGTGGAACCTGGCGGTCGAGCAGCACTCGCACTGGCGCAAGGGACGCAAGGCCGCGCCCGGTTTCGCCGAGCAGTGCCGCCAGCTCACCGAGGCCCGGCGCGAGAACGCATGGCTGCGCGAGGGCAACGCCGACGTGCAGCAGCAGGCGCTGAAGGACTTCACCAAGGCCAAGAACGCCCGGTTCACCTCCGGGTTCGGCGAGCCGACCTGGCGCAGGAAGTTCGTGCACGAGGGCTTCCGCGTCATCGGCACCGACCGCATGCCGGAGTCCGAAGGGGACGGATCGCCGAAGCTGAACGCCAAGACCGGCAAGCAGGTCATGGGCCGCTCCGTGGTGGTGCAGAAGCTGAACCGCCGGTGGGCACAGGTCAGGGTGCCCGGCTGCGGCTGGGTGCGCTTCCGCCTCACCCGGGCCGAGGTGCCCGCCGCGAAGACGTTCCGCGTCACCTACCGCAACGGCCAGTGGCACATCGCGTTCGCCGCCATCCCCGAGCCGATCGCCGCGCCCGCAACGGGCGAGGTCATCGGCATCGACCGGGGCGTCACCATCACCGCCGCCCTCTCCGACGGCCGCACCCTCAACTGCCCCCAGCTCACCGTCAAGGAGCGGGCCCAGATCCGCAAACACCAGCGGCGCGCAGCGCGGGCGGAAAAGGGCAGCCCGGAGAAGTCCGCCGCCTACGCGAAGGTCGCCCGGCTCAAGGCCCGCGAAGCGGACCGGCGCAAGGACTGGTGCGAGAAGACCAGCACCATGCTCGCCCGCACCTGTGACCTGATCCGGTTCGAGAAGCTCAACATCAAGAACATGACCCGCTCGGCCAAGGGCACCGTCGCCGAACCGGGCACGAGCGTCCGGCAGAAGGCCGGACTCAACCGGGCCATCCTCGCCCAGGGCTGGGGCCTCCTGCGTCAGCGCACCGAACACAAGGCCCCCGGCCGCGTCGAGGACGTACCCGCCCCGTACACCAGCCTGCGATGCAGCGCCTGCGGATGGATCGAGAAGAACTCGCGCAAGAGCCAAGCCGAGTTCGTCTGCGTATCCTGCGGCTTCACCTGCAACGCGGACACCAATGCAGCAACCAACGTCGCGGCAGGACAGGGCGGGATCCCCCGCCCCCGGCGCTCAGCCGGTGCCGGAGGGGTGACAGCGGCCACCGGCCGTTCGAGCGCCCGTGAACCTCAACCCGCACGGGTTGGAATCCCCCTCTTTTAAGAGGGGGAGGATGTCAACTGGGCCCCACCAGCTCCGGCAAGACACACGACGCCATCGCCCTGCTGGCCGCCCGCGCCGAGGCCGGGCGGAGTGGCGTCTACGCGGCGCCGCTGCGCATGCGGTCATGGCAACGCCGGTGTGGAGGACACCCCGCGTTTCCCTCCTCTGTCCCATCCCCTTCCCCCTCGCCAACCAGCGTGCATGCCAAGTGCGTTGACCCGCTCCAGGCGTACCAGCACAATGATCCCGCACTCATGAGAGCGCTCTCACACTCCGCAAGGGAGACCCATGACCGGCAGACAAGGCCCAGGGCCCAGCCGCCGTACGCTCATCGGTACCGGCCTCGGTGCCGCCGCCGCAGTGCTCACCGCGGCGGTCGGCTCCGGCGCGGCCCACGCGGCCGGATCCGCGGCGGCCGCCGGGACTTCCGCCCAGCGCCGGGGGTACGCCTTTCTCGCCGCCGCCATGGATGCCTATCCCGACCACGGCAGCATCCGCCTGACCCAGAGCTACACCGACCAGGCGGGCCTGTTCAGCACCGCGTTCACCTACGACAACGCCCTCGCGATCCTGGCCCACCTCGCGGCACGTACCGCTGACGGCCGGGCCAGAGCCGGGGTGCTCGGCGACGCGCTGCTCTATGCCCAGGCCCACGACCCCGCGTACGACGACGGCAGGCTCCGCCAGGCCTACAACGTAGGGCCGTACACCTTCTTCGACGGTTCGCGGCAGCCGGACGGCTTCGTACGGGCGGACGGCACCGCCAACGTCGGCACTCAGTTCGGCTTCACCGGCACGGCCGTGGGCGACATGGCCTGGGCGGGCATCGCGCTGAGCGCACTGGCCCACCGGACCGGGGCCCCTCGCTTCCTCGACGGTGCCGTGCGGATCGGTACGTGGATCGAGCGGACCGGCCGTACCGACGAACCCCTCGGCGGCTACAAGTTCGGGGTCAACGGGGCCGACGAGAAACTGCCCTTCACCTCGGCCGAGCACAACACCGACCTGGTCTGCCTCTTCGGACGGCTCGCCCGGCTCACCGGCGACCGGGTGTGGCTGGAGCGGCGCGCGCGTGCCGAAGCCTTCGTCAGGAAGATGTGGGAGCCGTCCGGCGGCTTCTTCTACACCGGCACCAACGACGGTGTGACCGTCAACAAGTCGCCGATCCCGGCGGACACCCAGACCTGGACCCACCTCGCGCTCGACTCGCGCTCGTACTCCCGGTCGCTGGACTGGGCTGCGGCCGAGCTGGCCGTTCTGGACCACGCCGACCGGCCCAACAGCACGGTGCCGGCGGGCCAGACGTACGAGGGAGTCACCTTCAGCTCCGCCAGTCTCCTGGCGGACGAGGATGCCCCGATCGCCGAGTTCCAGCCCAAGCCCGACCGGAACGGCGTGTGGTTCGAGGGAACGGCCCACCTCGCGCTCGCCCTGCGGGACCGGCACGGTCGTGGCGACGAGGCGCGCGCCCATCGGCTGATCGCCTCCATCGAGCGGGCCCAGGACCTGCTCGGCGGCGACCAGACCGTCGGCGGCAGGGCGCTTCCCGCGCGGGCCGGGGTCGTCTCGGCGAGCAGCCCGCTCGACACGGGTTTCGGCTTCGGCTACTACCCGTACCGGCACACGGGGGCGACCGCCTGGTACTTGCTGGCGGCGGCACGCTCCAACCCGTTGCGGGCCTGACCGATGGCGGGCCCGGGTGTGACCAGAGGCTGGTTGGCGGTGGGTATTGGCCTTGACCAGGAGTCGATATCATCTGCCGCAGATTTTGATATCGTGAGGGTCTTGGGGGCACCCGGATCGAGGAGGACGCATGGCGCGAACCGTCATCGATGTCGACGATGAAATGCTCGCCGAGGCGGCTGAGATCTTTGGCACCACGACCAAAGTCGCGACCGTGAACGCGGCCTTGGAGGACGCGATCAAGCGGCGGAAGCGTGCGTCGTTCCTGGGCTGGCTCGCGGAAGGCGGGCTGCCTGACCTGACCGGCCCGGTCGAGGCGGCTGACGAACCCCATCAGGCCGCATGAGTGACCGCTTCCTCATCGACAAGTCCGCCCTCGCCCGCTACCCGAAGCCGGCCGTCCGCGCAGTGATCGACCCGCTGCACAACGCGGGTCTGCTGGCCGTGTGCGGGGCTGTCGAGCTTGAGGTCCTGCACAGCACCCGGTCCAAGTCGGACGCGGAACGCATCCGCGACGAGATGCGGGGTTTCGACTGGCTGCCGACGCCCGACGAGGCGTGGGACCGGGCGCTGGACGTGCAGACGAGGCTGATCGCGACGGGGAACTGGAAGGCCCTGTCGGTCTCGGACCTGGTCATCGCAGCGACCGCTGAACGCAATGGCGTAACCGTCCTGCACTACGACGGCGACTACGACATGATCGCGAGCGTGACCGGCCAGCCGATGCGCTGGGTCCTCCCGCCCGGAACAGCTGACTGACGGCCACGGCCTTCGGACGCCTCAAGGCGCCAGCCGCTCAAGCCAGCCGAATCACCGGCTGCCGGTCCAGGACCACGGTGTGGCGGCGCAAGTCGTACGCCGTCACTGTCAGCCGCTTGTGGGTGTCGATGCGGAACTCGAGGCGGAAGCGGTCCTCGCCCGCGGTGGCCGGAGGGTTGGCCTCCAGGAACGTGGGGCTGTCCTCGTTGAGCCAGAGCATGGAGCGCTGCTGGCGTTGCTGAGGGGTGACTGCCACGGTGCGGGCGCCGCCGCCCGCGTCGAAGGCGATCTCCAGGTCGGCGCCGGCGTCGCGGTAGGTGGCGTGGGCGAGTTCGTAGACGGCCAGACCGAGGCGGCGCTGGCCCTCGTGCACCGCCTTGACCGTGAGGGTTTTCACCGGGTCCTCGGTGGGATAGGCGGTGCCCGCCTCCACCAGGGCCTCGAACTCGTAGGCGCCGGTGTCGCGGTTGACGTGCCGGATGGCGTAGTCGTGCTGGATGTGGTCGTACAGTTCGCTGCCGCCCGCGATACCGGCCGCGCCCGCCGCCACCGCCTCCAGCGGGCGGTCGAGGCGTACGACCTCGGGGTCGAAGTGCAGATGCACCACGTCCTGCACGGCGGGGATGAGGCAGCTGCCGCCCACCAGGAACACCTGCCGGATGTCGTCGACGCCGTAACCGCGGGCCGAGGCCGCGTCCAGGCAGGAGCGCAGCGCCTGGTTCACCCGGCGCAGTACGCCCTTGTCGCGCAGCAACGCGTCGAACTCGCCGCGGGTGACGGTGACTTGGTGCTCCGCGTCGGTGCGTGCGGCGCGCGCCGTGATGGTGGCGTGCTCGGCGGTGGCCAGGGCGCGCTTGGCCTGCTCGGCGGAGGCCAGGAGGCGGCGGAACACCTGGTTGCGGCCGATCTGGTCGCCCTGCGGCAGGGACAGCTGGGCCAGGGCGTGCTCGGCGAGGAGCGCGTCGATGGTGTTGCCGCCCAGGTCCAGGCCCTTCTTGGCGAGGGTGCGTACGCCGGCGCCGGACCCCGCCGCGTCGGGTTCTTGCACCCGTACGACCGAGATGTCGAGGGTGCCCGCGCCGAAGTCGAACACGGCGAAGGCGTCGCCGGGGTTGAGCCGGGCGCTGTAGCCGACGGCGGCGGCGGTCGCCTCGTCGACCACCCGCAGCCGGGCGGTGGGCAGCCCCTCGCGTACCTCCCGCACCAGCCAGTCGCGGTATCCGTCGAAGGACTCGACGGGCGCGGTGGCCACGATCTCCAGGTCGTCGTCCTCCACGGTGAGCAGGGCCAGCGCCATGATGTCGCTGAGGAACTGGGTGGCCGCCTCCCGCCCGGTGATCTTGCGATCGCCGACCGGGCGGGCCGCGTCATAGACGTGCCCCGCGACATTGATCTTCGTGGAGGCGAAGACGGTGACCCCGGCCGTCTCGTACAGATCCGGAGCGACCTGCGCGCCCAGGCGCCGCGTACCGCCGTCGTCGAAGTAGGCGATGAGCGAGGGCACGACCCGCTGGGTGGGACCCGGCCCGGCCTCGCGCAGCACGTCGACACCGGGCAACGGGATCGGGACGCCGCGGCCCGCCTCGTGGTCCCAGCCCGCCACGACGGTGTTGGCGGTGCCGAAGTCGATGCCTATACGGGTGGTCATGCCTCTCCCTTACGTTCCTGACGCTCGCTTACGTTCCAGAGCCTCGCCCAGCTCGATCTCGTAGCCCGCCGGGGCCGGCACTCCCGTCGCCTCGCCGATCCCGACATCGTGCCGGAAGCGGTGTTCCAGGCATGTCCGCAGCAGACCCAGCGCCTGCCGGGACGATTCGTTCAGGACCGGGTGCTCCATCACCGCGACCACCTTGGTCAGGTCCTTGTGGGTCATCACGCCCATGGGTTCGGCGATGAAGGGGCGAAGGGTGAGGGCGGTCAGGACGTAGATGTCGACGGTGCCCTCCTCCAGGCCCCCCACCGCCAGTAGGTCTCCTCTCGGTGACACCTGTGCGCAACGCGCCCTGGCACGAGGGTTGTCGGCGAGTAGGGGGACCTGCTCGGACACAGGATCTTCGGGCATGAGCGTGTCAGGCGTCGGCGGTACGTCGAGGAGTTGGAGATGCGTTCCCGTAACGGCGAGGAACCGTTTCAGTGCGGGTGACCAGGCGAGGTGGACCGGGGATGTCCCGTACGTCCAGGGACGGGTCGTGATCGGCGCCTGTGAGGTCGCGAGGGGGTCGTGCCACACGTGCAGGCCGCCGGAACCGGTGCCGCAGACAAGCGCGGAAGGTGAGATGGCGGCCGACTGTATGCCGTCTCTCAAGGTTCCGGGGCGAATGAGACTGTTCAGAGCAGGGTTGGCGAGGTCGGCGACCACGATGTTGCCGGTTGCATCGACCAGGGCGATCAGCCGCCCCTCCGCATCCACTGCGGAGGTCCGCGGACGGGTATGCCTCTGCCCGCGCAGCATGCCGCTGTCGGTGAGAGGCCCGTCGGAGCTGCCGACGAACAGCGTCCATCCGGTCACCGTCTGGGTGTCCGCTGCGGTCACGATGAAGGCACGGTCTCCGGCGATGCGCTCCACGCCGCGTACATCGACGGGCCGGTCGTCGAGCGCCCGCGTGCCGCTCTCGTCGGCGTAGTGAATCTGCTTGTCCGCCACGACGATCATGGCGTCAGAGCCCAGATGCGCGATCCGCTGTGCCGGATGTGGGAGCTCGTCGTCCAGCCACACCAGTGTCAGGCTGCCGAGATCCACGATCCCGGCGCAATGTTCGGTTCCTCGCCCGGCGAAGGCGAGTTGTGTGCCGTCCGGGGAGAAGTCGAGATGGTCAACCGCGATCGACTGCTCATCGGTGTCGGTCGGCCAGATCCGGGTGCGGGGGATGGAGTGGAGCGAACCTGCGTCGGCCAGGCTGTCCACGAATCGGGTTACGGCATCCGACTCCGCGGCACGCAGTGCGTCGAGCGGACCTGCGCCGGCCAGGGCGCCCACGAATCGGCGTACGGCATCCGGGTCCGCGGCACGCAGTGCTTCGAACACGCGGCGGTCGTCCTCGCCGGACGGCCGCCAGTCACCGAACTCGTCGGCCGTCCGCACCGCTTCGGGCAGCGGCATCAGCAGCGTGAGGGACCACAAGCGGTCCCAGTCCCGCCGATCTGCCAACTGCTGTACCAGGTACTCACGTTCATGCTCGTCGAGGGAGGTGAAGTCCTCCTGCTGGGAACCCTGTCCCGCCAGCACACGCAGCACATCCAGGATGCCGAGTCCGCTCATCGCGTCCCGCAGAGCCGAGCGGTCCTCGGCGGAAGCAGCCCGGTAGCCGAGCGCCAGGAGCGAGCCGTCGGGGTCCAGCGCCCGGTACTGCTCCAGCTGCCCGGTACGTACGAAGAACATGGCGCGCTGGACCTGATCGGCGGGCGCGAGGTGGTGCTCGGCGCAGAAGGCCGCCGCCTCGGGCGAGTTCAGTGCCGCCGCACAGAACAGGTCGACGGTTTCGGGTTCGACCGGCGCGAGCAGCCGGGCCCGGGCATGTTCTCCGATCGGGTGGTCGAAGCGGAGCGCGGCATCGACGAGCGTGCCAGGTTCCAGGGGTACGTCGCTGTCGTCGGCGCCGAGTGCCAGGCGGCTGAGGGAGCGCACTCGGGGCTCGGAGGTCGTCGGGGCGGGGCCCCAGCGCCGCAGCAGTGACCACAGTTGGGCACCGTGCTGGTCGAGCCAGTCCTGCCACGCGGCGTCAACGAGCATGGTGGGTACGGGTGTTGAGCCCTGCGCGAGTCCCGCCACAAGGGGAGAGGCCCACCGTTTCGGCGACGGGCCGGACACCGACGGTGTCAGCCACAACCGGAGCACCGCCTCTTGGCCGTGGGTCTCCATGGCGCGGGAGACGGCGCGCAGGGCCGCGGGCGCGCCGGAATCCGCCGCACGCAACACGGCACCGAGGGCCCGGCGGCCCAGCTGGGAGTCCGGGGTGGCCCGCAGCCGCAGCACCAGCACGGCGATCCGTACCCCCATCGGCCTCACTCCGTCCCTTCAGCGCCGAGCGCGATGTCGTGCGGCCCTCCCGGGGACACCGGGCTGGTGCCGAGAGCGATGTCCGCGCCGAAGCGATCCTCGAGCGCGCGCGCCAGCAGATCGAGCGTCTCCTGCACCGCGGGGTCGCCGATCTTCGGGCGCAGTTCCCGTATGCGCTGCACATCGTGCGGTCCGGTGTACAGCAGGGGCTGTTCCAGCAGTTCGCGTGCGGAGGGCAGATGAGGGCTGTGCACCTCGAGGCCGCCTGGGGCGCTGCTCTCGGGTTCGCCGTGCGCCTGTGCGGAAGTGACGATCATGTCTCCGTACGCGGACACCGCGACCGGCGGCCGGCCCTGGGCATGGCCCAACGAGTAGAACACCGAGGCGAAATGAGCGTCGAGGGGATGTTCCCGTAGCCCCTCGAAGGCTTTCCGAAACGCCGCATCTCCTCTGCTGCCTGCCGCGAGGGTCTGGATCCTGTCGAACGCGCCCTGGTACGAGGGATGTCCGGCATCGTGCGGCATGCCATGGGATGCCGAGAGGAGCTGAACCTTGCTGGGTTCGTCATCCTCGGGCATCGGGATGAACGCCAGCGCATCCGGGCCGAGGAAGCTCATCGCGATCGCGCCGCCGTGCTTGTAGTGGAGCACGGTCCCCTGCTCGTCCACCACGAGTATCCAGCCGTAGGTGGAGATCGCGATCAGCCGGGATTCCGGCAGCGTCGCGATCCAGCACTTGACAAGCTCTGGAAGCCGACGCCCGGGGAGCGCGCCGGCCTCCTCGGTGATCCGGGGAACGGAGACGTACCGGGGCCAGAAGACGCCGCGGTCGAAGAAGACGAGCCCGGCCGTCGTGACCGCGACAACACCCGTGCTCGCCCGGCCCATTCCCGACATCACCTGCGGGCGCGCCAGAGGCAGCGTGTCGCATGCGGGATGGACACGGGTGATGGCATCACCGTCATGACGCCACCACAGCAACGAATCCATCCGGTAGAGCTCGTCGCCCAGATGCAGGATCGAGGTGGCCTTCATTCCCGGCGTGAGGACGCCCTTTGCCAGCCCACGCTCTGGCTGCCCGTCAAGAACGTGCACGGTGCTTTCGCCGGTCGCGAGCCGCACGGTCTCCATCAGATCGGTGGGAGTCGGCAGAGCGGTGGAGGCGGGCATGCCGGGCAGCGTCTGCGGCGCGGCCACGGCAAGTTCGGCCTGGTCCGGGGAGAAGGAAACCGGTCCTCCTGCTCCGCCGGCGCACGAGGTCACTCTCTTTCGGGGCAGCCTCTCGATGGTGGCGGCCAGCCGCTCGGGAGGGATTTCGGCAAGCGCGGTGAGGAGCGCCCCTCGCTCATCGGCGGGCAGGACACGCGCGGTTGCCGCGGCCTTGGCCAAGGGCAGGTCGAGCGCGAGCCGGCGCAGCTCGGCCCAGCGCCGGTGCTCGGCCAGTTGGTGGCCGAGGTAGTCGAGTTCGGCGTACGACATCTCGGCGATCCGGTCGCGCTGGTCGCCGGTGACCACCACGCGGATCACTTCGGGATCGACCTCTGCGGCCATGACCGTACGCAGCTGATCGCGGAGGTCCGGGGCCGCGGCCCGGTAGGCCAGGGCCAGCAGCGCCCCCTCCGGATCCAGCGCCCGGCTCTGGTCGCCCTGCCCGATGAGGACCAGATACGCGGCGGCGTCGGCTGGCTCCTCCGGTGCAGCAGCCAGCAGCTCCTGCACATCGGCCTCGGGCAGATCGGCGGCCACGGCCCGTACCGCCTCCTGCGCGGCCGGATCACCCTCCGCGCACTCCCGCACCAGCCGCTGCCACGCTCCCCGCGCCCACGGCCCCCGGGATCCGTCCGACCGCCGCCGCGCGGCCCGCCGCATCAGCCGGGCTGCTCTTTCCGTGCTGAGCACCATCGCCCCCTACACCTCGCCCAGCTCGATCTCGGAGTCCCCCGCGAGCGCTGTACCCGCCGTGTCCCCTATGCCCACGTCGTGCCGGAACCGGTGCTCCAGGCAGGTCCGTAGCAGCGCCAGCGTCGTACGGGACGCCTCGTCGAGCAGCGAGTGCTCGTGCACCTCGACCACTTGTGCAAGTTCTTGATGGGTCATCAGGCCCATGGGCCGGGCGATGAACGGGCGCAGGGTGAGGGTGGTCAGGTCGTAGAGGTCGATGATGCCGTCCGAACCTCCCACGGCCAGCACGTCGCCCTTCGGCGACAGCCGCGCGATGGGGTCGATGCGAACCTCGTCGGCAAGTGACATTCGCTCGGATACGAGCTCGTCGGGCACGGGAGCGTCGCGGGTCGGCGGCACATCAAGGAATTCCAGGTGCGGCTCGGAGGTGAAGTTGACCGCGACGAACCGGTTCAGTGCGGACGACCATTCGAGGGCGGTGGGACAGGTCGCCCTTGACCAGGCTGGGATCGTCATCGACGGTTCGGTGGAGGTGAGCGGCTCGTGCCACACTTTCAGGTCGCCCGCGTCGGTGCATCTGACGAGGGTGGAAGGCGACAGGGCGACGGGCGGTGTGGGGATGTTTAGCTTCCACGCTTCCTGGTCGTCTTTGATCTTGTTCACCACAGCGCTGCCGAGGTCGGCGACCACGGGATATTCGGGGTATTCCACAAGTTCGCCGTCGAATACGGCGACGAACCTGCCGTCGGGATCCACCGCGGCGATCAGTGGTCTGAAGTCTTCGACCAGATCGTCCAGTACTCCGCTCGCGACGAGGTCGCCGAAGGGCCCGCCGATGAACAACTCCGGACGCTTGTGACCACCCGCGTCGCCGACCACTGCGGACACGGCGAAGGCGAGGTGTCCGGCAATCCGCACCAGGCCGTGGAATCCGCGGGCGCCCGGGTCAAGTGTCTTTACGCCGATGCGGTCCACATAGTGGATCTTTGCCGTGCGGGAATAGGCCAGGTCCATGTCGTACAGACCGTCCTCCGTGACAACCATGGTGTCGGAGCCCAGATGCGCGACCCGGTGCAGCGGAAGGGTGAAGTCGAAATGCAGCCGCGACAGCGTTCGCGAGCCAAGGTCGACGATCCCCGCCCAGGGGATCGTTTCGCCCCGAAAGCCGCCCACCAAAGCGAGTTGGCTACCATCCGGCGAGAAATCGAGGTCAACGATATCGCTGAGCCGCTCGTCGAGGTCAGAGACCCTGATCCGGGTGTGCGGGACAGGCGAAGGCTCGGGCGCTCCGAGCAGGGTGCTCGCGGAGCCGTCCACAGTCTGTGGATCCGCGGCGCGCAGTGCCTCGAAGACACGGCGGTCGTCCTCGCCGGAGGGCCGCCAGTCGCCGAACCCGCGGACGGCCATCACGGCCTCGGTCAGCGGCAACAGCAGGATGAGGGGCCACAGGCGTTCCCAGTCACCCAGATCAGCCAACTGCCGTACCAAGTAGGCGCGCTCCTGCCCAGTGAGCGAAGCGAAGTCGTCCTGTGCGGAATGCCGGCCCGCCAGCACCCGCAGCGCGTCGATGCCGCCGAGTGCGGTCATCGCCTCCCGCAACGCCGAGCGCTCCTCGGCGGAGGCGCCCCGATACCCGAGCGCCAGCAACGCCCCCTCAGGATCCAGCGCCCGGTACTGCTCGTGCTGACCGGTCCGTACGAAGAAGACGGCACGCTGGACCTGATCGGTGGGCGCCAGGTGGTTCTCGGCGCAGAAGGCCGCCGCCTCCGGCGAGTTGAGCGCCGCCGTGCAGTACAGGTCGATGGCCTCGGGGGCACCCGGTGCGAGCAGCCGGGCCCGCGCCCGCTCACCGATGGGGTGATCGAAGCGGGTGGCGGCATCGGCGAGCAACCGCGCGTCGACAGCCACGTCCTCGTCGCCCAGCGCGAAACGGCTGAGGACGCGTACCTTCTCGCTCTCGGAGGCCGTTGCTGCGCGGTTCCAACGCCTCAGCAGTGACCACAACTTGGCCTCGTGGACATCGAGCCAGTCGCGCCAAGCCGCGTCCACGAGCACATCGGGAACAGGCGTCGAATCGGCCAGCAGCTCTGCCACGAGCGGGGAGTCCCACCGCCGCCGGTTCGGCCCGGCCACCGGCGGCTCAGCCCAGGTCCGCCAAACCGTCTCAGGGCCAGGGGAGTTGAGGGCATCCGCGACAGCGCGTACGGCCGTCGGCGTACCGGAGTCGGCCGCGCGCAGCACGGTCACCAGAGAGCTGAGGCGCCACCGGGATGCCCGCCCGAGCGGTAGCCGCAGCATCAGCACAGCGATCCGTAGCCGCATCGGCCTCACTCCGTTCCGTCCCCGCCGAGGGAGAGGTGTCCGTCCCCGCCGAGCGCGATGTCGTGGTCGGACAGGATCGCTGTGTCCACCTCGTCCCCGATGCCGATGTCGTGCCGGAAGCGGTGGACCAGGCAGGCCGACAGCAGATCCAGTGCCTGCCGGGCCGTGTGGCCGAGGTCCGGGTACTGCTGGAGCCTCGTCACTTCCGCCAGGTCGTGGCGTCGTAGGGAGCCCATGGTCCTGGAGGCGACCCAGTCCTGGGGCGTGAGGTCGTACAGGTTGACGGTGGTGCCCTCGCCCGCCACGGCGAGGACGTTGCCCTTGGGCGACAGGCGTGCACAGGGCGGCTGTACGCGACCGGTGCCGACGAGTTCGATCCGCTCGTGTATGAGCTCGCGGGGCATGGGGGTGTCGGCGGTCGGCGGCACGGCGAGGATCTCCAAGTGCCCGTCGTTGACCGTCAGGAACCGGTGCAGGGCGGGTGACCAGGCGAGGCCGGTCGGCAGCCGTTCGCCGGACCAGGTGCGGGCCCTGGCCCAGCCCTGGGGTATGGCAGGTGTCTGCCCGGTGGTGAGCGGGTCGTGCCACACGCACACAGCGCCGGAGAGATCGATGCGGACCAGAGCGGAAGGCGAGAAGGCCGCGTCCCAGCCGTGAGCCTCTTTTCCGACGACGGAGCGGCCGAAGTAGAGCCTGTTGCCCCTCCCGTCGGCGAGGTCGGTGACCACGACGTCGTCCGGGCCGAGGGCCGCGATCAGCCGGCCGTCGGGGTGCACAGCGGTGACCCACGGATGGACCCCGGACATCCGGCGAGGCACACGGCTCTCGGCGAGCGGCCCGTCACCTTCGCCGACGAACACCTGGAACTCCATATCCGGGCCGGACGACCGCCGCAGCGCACCCACCATGAAGGCCTGTTCCCCGGCGATGCGCTCCAGACCGCAGTAACGGTTCGCTTGGAAATCGAGAGCCCGCGCCCCGCGATGATCGACGTGGTAGAGCTTCTTACCGTCCGCCGGCCCGACCGCCCTCGAGTAGTCCTCGGCGACGACGACGGTGTCCGGGCCCACATGCGCGACGTGGGTCAGGCGATGCCGGAATTCGGTGTGCAGCCGCGAGACCTCCTTCCTGCGGAGGTCCACGACTCCCGTCACGAAGTGGCGGTCCTGGATGCTCGCGACGTAGGCGATCTGCCTCCCGTCCGAGGAGAAGTCGAGGTCGTGGACGGCGAACGTCGTCGGGTCACCGCCGAGCGTGACCGGAATGGGCTCGATGCGCGACGGCATGGACGACACGGCGCTCAGCCCGTCGTTGACGACCGCCGGGTTCGCGGTCCGCAGTACCTCGAAGAGTTCGTGGTCCTCCGCGACGGACGGCCGCCATCTGCCGAACACCCGGACCGTGGCGACGGCCTCGGGCAAGGTCATCAGCGGGACCAGCCGCCACAGCCGCTCCCAGTCGCCCCGTTGCCTCAACTGCCGTACAAGGTAACGGCGTTCGCCTTCGCTGAGGGCGACGAAGTCCTGCCGCTCGTTACGCTGCCCGGCCAGGACCCGGAGCGTGTCGATACCGCTGAGGGCGGTCATCGCGCGCCGCAGCTCCGCCCGTTCCTCCGCCGATGCGCCGCGGTAGGCGAGGCCGAGGAGAGTGCCGTCGGGGTCCTGCGCCTCGTACTGCTCCTGCTGTCCGGTGCGTACGAAGAACACGACGCGCTTGACCTCGTGGGCCGGGGCGAGATGGTGCGCGATGCAGAACGCCGTCGCCTCGCGCGAGTCCACGGCTGCCGCGCAGTACAGGTCGACGGTCTCCGGACCGCCTTGCGCGAGCAGGTGGTTACGGGCCGTCTCGCCGATGGGGTGGTCGAAGCGAAGGGCGGTGTCGACCAGCAGACGCGCATCCACCGACACCTCGTCGTCGCCGAGCGCCAGCCGGCTGAGCACACGCGTGCTGTAACCGGCCCCGGCCCTGGCGGGGAGTTTCCATTGCTCCAGCAGGGACCACAGCGCTGCGTCCGCCTCGTCCAGCCAGGTCTTCCACGCGAAGTTGACGACCCAGCCGGGAATCGTCGAGGCATCGGCCCCCAACTCCGCCAGGACGGGGGAGTCCCAGCGTCGGGGCGGCGTTCCGGACACCGACTCCGACGGCCGCAGCCAGGCCGACCAGACGGCTTCGGGTCCCTTGGAACTGATGGCCCGTTCGAGGGCGCGTACGGCCGCCGGCTTACCGGAGTCCGCCGCGCGCAGCACGGTCTCCAGGGACCAGGAGCCCAGCCGGGACCGCTCCCCGAGATACAGAAGCAGCAGCAAGGAGGCGGACCACAGCCGCATCGCGCTCACCCGCCCTCCTCCCGGCCCCACAGCCCCACCAGCGTCGTACAGGACCTCCGGGACCGGTCCCGGAGCCCGGCCTCCCACCGATGAAGTCGAGCTGCATCCCGGTGTACCGCCGATCCCGGCCGACGGGCGGATGGAACAGCCCGAGGGTGTGGGTACGACCACCGCCGGAGCCCGAGCCGGCTTCGTCACCCCCGGGGGCCGGCTCGACCCTTCGCTCGCTCATCTTCAGCTGGCCGGGAGGGGTTGTTCGGCCCAGATGGTCTTGCCCGTGGCGGTCTGGCGGGTGCCCCAGCCCTGGGTGAGCTGGGCGACCATGTGCAGGCCTCGGCCGCCCTCGTCGAAGATGCGGGCGCGGCGCAGATGGGGAGCCGTGCTGCTGGCGTCGGAGACCTCGCAGATGAGGGCGCGGTCGCGGATCAGGCGCAGGCCGATGGGGACCGCTCCGTACCGGATGGCGTTGGTGACCAGTTCGCTCACCACCAGCTCGGTGATGAACGCCGCCTCTTCCAGCCCCCAGGCCGCCAGTTGGCGGGAGGTCTGGGCGCGGGCGGCGGCGACGATCGCCGGGTCGGACGGCAGGGCCCAGACGGCGACCTGGTCGGCGTGCAGTGCGCGGGTGCGCGCGAGAAGCAGGGCCACGTCGTCGGCGCGGCTGTCGGGCAGCAGCGCCTTGAGGATGGCGTCGCAGGTGACGTCGAGCGAGGGCACGGGGGAGGCGAGGGCCTGGCACAGCCGGTCGAGACCGGCACAGACGTCATGGTCGCGGGCCTCGATGAGTCCGTCGGTGTAGAAGGCGAGCAGGGAACCCTCGGGCAGTTCGATCTCGGTGGACTCGAAGGGCAGCCCGCCCACGCCGAGAAGAGGCCCAGGCGAGAGCTCGACCAGGGTGACCGTTCCGTCGGGCAGCAGCACGGCGGGCGGCGGATGGCCGGCGCTGGCCAGGGTGCACATGCGCGAGACCGGATCGTAGACGGCGTACAGACAGGTGGCGCCGATCTCGCCGAAGTCTCTGGGGTCCGGCAGGCCCTCGGGGATGGTGTCGTCGTCCGTGGAGAGATGGGTGGCCAGGTCGTCGAGATGGGTGAGGAGCTCGTCCGGCGGCAGATCGACATCCGCGAGCGTACGCACGGCCGTACGCAGCCGCCCCATGGTCGCCGCGGCGTGCAGCCCGTGTCCGACCACGTCCCCGACGACCAGCGCGACCCGCGTCCCGGACAGCGGCACCACGTCGAACCAGTCGCCGCCCACGCCGACCCCCGAACCGGCCGGCAGATAACGGAACGCGACCTCGACGGCCGCCTGCTCGGGGAACTCGCGCGGCAGGAGGCTGCGTTGCAGCGTGAGCGCGTTGGTGCGCTCGCGGGTGTAACGGCGCGCGTTGTCCACGCCGACGGCCGCCCGTCCCGCCAGCTCCTCCGCGAGGACCAGATCGTCCTGGGCGAACGGCTCCGAGGACCGGCTCCGGGCGAAGACGGCCACCCCGAGCGTGATCCCGCGGGCCCGCAGCGGAACCGCCATGATCGAGTGGAAACCGTGCCCGCGTACGCTCGCGCTCCTGGCCTCGCTCTGCCCGATCCACCGTACGAAGTCGGGATCGTCCGCCCCGCTGAGCACCGCCCGCCCGGTGGCCAGACAGCGCGCCGGAGGCGAGAACGAGGGGTAGGTGTCGGCCTCGCCGAGGTCGACCGCCGCCTCGGGCCTCTCCTCGGAGCCGGAGGCGTGCGCGATCCGCCGCAGCACCACGTCCGTGTCGACCGGTCCCGCGACCGGTTCCTCCCCGCGGGTCACGGATTCGAGCAGGTCCACGCTGATGAAGTCGGCGAGCCGGGGCACGACCAGATCGGCGAGTTCCTGGGCGGTACGGGTCACATCCAGGGTGGTGCCGATACTGGTGCCCGCCTCGTTCAGCAGGGCCAGCCGCTGCCGCGCCCAGTGCTGCTCGCTGCTGTCGAAGGTGGCGGTGCCGACCCCGCACACCCGGCCGGTGGCGGGATCCCGGACGGGCCACATCTCGGTGACCCAGGCATGCTGCCGGAGGGCGGACGGCGCCGGCGTACAGCCCTCGTAACGCATCGGCGTCGCCTGCTCGGCGACCCGGTCGACGGACCGCAGAAATGCCTCGTTCCCCTCGTTCGGGTACTGGTCGGTGTGCTGCCCCGACGCGGCGACGTGCCACCCGCGCGAATCCTTGGTGAGGGCGGACATGGCGATCGAGGACTGGGTGAACGCCCACTCCACCACCTCGCGGTGGTACGCCGACTCGGGCGCCTCCGTGGTGGCGGTCACGAGAAACGCCTGCGTCTCGCCGTTCCGGTCCAGCGAGGGGGCGGAGTACAGGGTCAGATCGAGGCGGTGACCGTCCTGGTGGCGGAGGGCCGCCGTGCCGCTCCACTCCCGTGAACTGGCCAGCGCGTAACCGGTGGCGCCGGAGAGTCCCACAGTGGCGAGCAGATCGGCCGCGGTACGCCCCACGATCTCAGGCGCGCTGTAACCCAGCAGCCGGCGAGCTCCTTCGCTCCAGCCCGTGACGATGCCCTGCGGGCTGATGGTGGCTGTGGCGGTGTCCATCGTCGCTCACTTCGCGCTTCGCTCAATCGCGCCAGTCATGCGCCAGTCATGTCAGACATGTCAGTACTGTCCTTGTTAGTCCTCAGCGTGCGCGCTCAGGACTGAACGGACAAGTCGGACCCGCGTGTGGATCGAATGCACCGAAGACCGCACGAAGGCCGCACGCCGTGAGCGCATCTTCATCGGCGTACGTACCACGAAGGGGAGCCCGGATTCCTGCCCGCTCCTGTCTGCCGGCACAAGCTCCAACTCAAGGTGTACTTAAGACGTCCTTACCGTTAACGGCTAGCATCGTTCCCGTTGTCGAGTGAGTGGGGTGGGTGTCGTGCCGGTCGAACCGCGGATCGCCGTTGCCGTGGTGACCATGGGGAATCGACCCGTGGAGGTCGAAGCGCTGCTGGTCTCGGTGGCCAAGCAGGACCTCCCGCCGGCAAGAGTCGTGATCGTGGGGAACGGCTGCCCCCTGCCCGAGTTCACCGGACTTCCCTGCGAGGTCACCACCATCGAGCTCGACGAGAACCTCGGCTGCCCGGGCGGCCGGAACGTCGCGCTGCGGCGGCTGCGGGAGTTCGGCGACGTGGACGTCGTCGTCGAGCTGGACGACGACGGACTGCTCGTCGACACCGATGTCCTCAGCAAGGTACGGGACCTGTACGCCGCCGATCCGCGCCTGGGCATCGTGGCCTTCCGCATCGCCGACGAGCACGGCGAGACCCAGCGGCGCCATGTGCCCCGGCTCGGCGCCAAGGACCCGCTGCGCGGCGGACTCGTGACCGGCTTCCTCGGGGGCGCGCACGCCCTCTCGATGGAGATGCTCGCGGAGATCGGCGACTGGCCCGCGGAGTTCTTCTTCGCGCACGAGGAGACCGACCTGGCGTGGCGGGCCGCCGACGCCGGCTGGACCATCCGATACGTACCGGAACTGCTCCTCCAGCACCCCAAGACCTCGCCCGCGCGCCACGCCATCTACCACCGGGTCACCGCACGCAACCGCGTCTGGCTGACCCGGCGCCGGCTGCCCCTCCCGCTCATCCCCGTCCACCTGGGCGTCTGGATCGCGCTGACCCTCCTGCGTACGCGCTCCATCGGCGGCCTGCGCGCCTGGTTCGGCGGCTTCGTTGAGGGCCTGAGGGAGCCGGGCGGCGAACGACGGCCGATGCGCTGGCGAACCGTGTGGCATCTCGCACGGCTGGGGCGACCGCCGGTCATCTGAGGCCGCCATCCTGGGCGGCCTTGGTGAAGCCCGGTGCGGTACCGCGCCCCGTAAGGGGCGCGGGAACTGCGCGACCAGCCCCCACCGGCCCGCGCCCGCGGCGGAGCCGCACATCGATAGGGCATCACCGTCCTCCCAGCGGAGCGCTTAGGCGTCGGCGTAGCACTCCACCACCGCCGTCGTGAACGGAAACCGCACCGGCGTCTCGCCGAACGTCAGCCGGCCCGCCAGGTCCGCCGCCTCCTGTATCGCCTCCACCACCGCGTCCGCCTCCTCGGCCGGACAGTGCACGATCACCTCGTCGTGCTGGAAGAAGACCAGCTCGGCGGCCATGTCCCGGCAGGCGCGGCGGAGGGCGGCGAGGACGAGCAGGGTCCAGTCGGCGGCGCTGCCCTGGACGACGAAGTTACGGGCGAAGCGGCCTCGGGCGCGGGAGTTGGTGGAGGCGTAACCCGGCACCCACTCGTCGGCGTCGGCGGCCTCGACAGGCGGCTCGTCCTGCGGAATCCCCGCCTCCTCGGCCGAGTCGGCGCCGCCCGCCGCCGGAGGACACGTCCGCCCCAGCCACGTACGCACAAGCCGCCCCTCCTCGCCCGCCCGCGCCGCGTCGTCGACGTACGCGACGGCCCCGGGGAAGCGGCGGCGCAATGCGGCGAGGTTCTTGAGGCCGTCCCCGGACGTCTGGCCGTACACCGCGCCGAGCACCGCGAGCTTCGCCTGGTCGCGGTTACCGGAGAAGGCGCGGTCGGAGACGGACTGGTAGAGGTCGGTCTCCCGTCCCGCGACCTCCATCAAGCCCGGGTCGCGCGAGATCGCGGCCAGTACGCGCGGCTCCATCTGGTCGGCGTCCGCCACGACGAGCCGCCAGCCCGGGTCGGCGATCACGGCGCGACGGATCACCTTGGGGATCTGCAGCGCGCCCCCGCCATTGGTCACCCAGCGCCCGGTGACCGTCCCGCCCGGCAGATACTCCGGCCGGAACCTCCCGTCCCGCACCCAGTCCTGCAGCCACGACCAGCCATGGGCGACCCAGATGCGGTACAGCGTCTTGTACTCCAGCAGCGGCTTCACGGCCGGATGGTCGAGGGACTCGATCTCCCACCGACGTGTGGACCTGACCTTGACCCCGGCCTGCGCGAAGGCCTTGACGACATCCGCGGGCAGATCGGGCCGCACCCGCCGCCCGAACGCCGCCGACACCTCGTCCGTCAGCTCGGCCAGACGCCGGGGCTCGCCCCCGCCCGCATACCGCTCGCCGAGCAGTTCGTGCAGCACCTCGCGGTGCACGTCCGCGCTCCACGGCAGCCCGGACGTGTTCATCTCGGCAGCCACCAGCGTGCCCGCCGACTCGGCGGCGGTCAGCAGGCGTGTTCTTTCGGGGAGGGCTGTCGCGTCGTGCCGTCGCTGCTGGTCCGCGTACACCTCTATGAGCTGCTCCAGCGGTACGTGTACAGGGCGCGGTTCGAAGAGGGAGGACTGCGAGCCCGGCTCGGCGGAACGCTGCGGTGGATCCGGCGGTACGGGGCCGCCGCGCAGCCTCGCCAGCGCGGCTGCCGCCGACCGGGGTTCGCCGAGCCGCCCCTCGTGGCCGAGCAGGAGGTTCTCGGCGACCTCGATGTCGTAGCACCGCTCTACATGGACGCCCGCGTCGAGCAGGCGGGGGTAGATCTCGGCCGTCGACCGCCACACCCAGCGGGCGACGTCGGGCCGGGACCGTACCGACTCGGCGAGGTCCGGCTCGCGCAGAAGCGGTCCGGCGGGCAGCCCGTCGGGGCCGAGGGGGGCGAGCTCCGCGCCGCCGTCCTCGGTCGGCGCGAGAGCCCACCGGCCAGTCATGACCGCAAGTTTTGCAGGAGGGTCTGACAACGGCCCTGACCTGCAAGTTCAGGGCCGTGTTCAGCGCCGGGCACAGGCTGCGGTCGCGGCCGGTCATTCCTCCTGGAGGGACTGGCGGATCTTCTCCAGCGCCTTCGCGATGTTCGCTTCGACCGCCGTTTTGTCGATGCCGAGCCCGCTGAGCAGGCCCGTGCCGGCCTCGTGCTCCAGCAGCGCGAGCAGGATGTGCTCCGTGCCGATGTAGTTGTGGCCGAGGCGCAGGGCCTCGCGGAAGGTCAGTTCGAGGACCTTCTTGGCGCTGCCGTCGAAGGGGATGAGTGCGGGGATGCTCTCGGCGCGCGGCGGGAGGGCGGCGGTCGCGGCCTCGCGCACGGCGTCCAGGGTGACGCCCTGCGCGGTGATCGCCTTCGCCCCGAGGCCGTCCGGTTCGGCGATCAGGCCGAGGACCAGGTGCTCGGTGCGGATCTGGTCGTTGCCCGCGGTCCTGGCTTTCTCCTGGGAGACGACTACCACGTTCCTGGCCCGTGGCGTGTAGCGGCTGAAACCCTGGCTGGGGTCGAGGTCCGACTCGGCCTTCGGCACGAACCGCTTCTGGGCCGCCTGCCGGGTGACCCCCATGCTCTTGCCGATATCCGTCCAGGACGCGCCCGAACGCCGGGCCTGGTCCACGAAGTGACCGATCAGGTGGTCGGCCACGTCGCCGAGGTGGTCCGCGGCGATCACCGCGTCCTGGAGTTGGTCCAGCGCGTCGGTGTGGACCTTCTTGATGGCTTCGATGAGGTCGTCGAGACGTACGGATGTGGTGGCGGGTGAGTTCTCGGTCATGCGTCAACCGTAGGTTGACAGTGAAGTGGTGTCAACCTTGAGTTGACGCCACCTTCGGGGCCCCGGCCACCCGGTGGCTGCGGCGAGATCAACTCGTTCCTCTGACGGACCGGCTCTTGGATATGGGAAGAGGGGCACCCGGCCGGGTGCCCCTCTTTGGCTTTTCGGCGCGTCAGTCGGCCTTCGGCTTCTTCGGTCGTTGGAATCCCGCGGTGTCGAGGGTGCAATCGAACGGGGCGGGAATCTGGAGCTTCTCGCCGAACGGCACAGTGATGTGCGCCTCGTACCCCTTGGCGGAAGGGGTCCACAGGACGGTGGTTTGCTCCTCCTGCATGTCGAGGACCAAGTAGACGGGGACACCGGCCTTTCCGTAGACCTCTACCTTGTCGGTCAGGTCGTCGTCGCGGGTCGAGGCCGAGGTCAGCTCGGCGACGAAGGAGAGGCCTTCGCCGTCCAGGTGGTTGCTTTCAGTCTCAAGCGTCTGCTCGTGCGCAGCGTGGATATCAGGTCCATACGCGCGCCCGACCCCGGGGAAAACAAACAGCAGAGGTGCCTGACTGATGACGTGGCCTTCGGGGAGGTGCGACTCAAGTTGGTTGCACACCAGGTTCATGACGCGGGTGTAGTACCCCTTCGACCATGGCGACAAGACGATGTTCCCCTTGATGATCTCGGCCTTGTAGCCGTCGGGCACGTGCAGCTCGTCGAGGACGTCCAGCATGCCCTCGAAGCTGGGGGACTCGGTGCCGCTTATCGTCGGTCGTTCCAGCATCACCGTCATGATGCGCCTTTCTTGCGAAGCAGGCCATCCACTACTCAGCGTACCCGGGCGTGTACGGGCTCCTCTCGGCCTTGTGGGAACAGTTGGAGCAGGCCGGCTCGAGGCCCAGGCAGGAGTGCAGGGCCGTACTCAGGCGGGTGTTGAGGAGTTCCCGGTCGGAGGGGGCGTCCGACGGGGGCGGTACGAGGGCGGACGGCGCGGGCCGTGCTCGGCCAGCGTGGCGAGCACGGCCCGGTAGACGGTGACCCGTGAGTACGAGCCCGCCCGGCACCGTGGACCGCGCCGTTGACGCTGAAGTTCGCGGTTGTTGCCCGGGGCCTGCTACTTCGGTGAAGCCACGAGCAGTCGAACCGCGAGCCCCGTGAACACCGTCCCGCTGAAGATGTTCAGGCCCCGGGCCACCCGGCGGCTGCGGCGCAGCAGGTTGGAGAGGCGCCCGGAGAGCAGACCCACCGAGGCGTCGAAGGCGAACCCCATGACCACCAGGGTGACGCCGAGGACGAGGAACTGCCCCATGACGTGGCCGAGTTCGGGGTTCACGAACTGCGGCAGGAACGCCACATTGAAGAGAATCACCTTCGGGTTGAGAAGGTTGGTGACCGCGCCTTGCCAGAAAGCGCGCCGCCGGCCCGGCCCGAGGGTGCCGCCCTCCTCGACCGGTACGGAGCGGTCCCGGAACGCCTTGACCGCTAGGTAGAGGAGATACGCCGCTCCCACCCAGCGAAGTACGTGGTAGAGCGTCGGCAGGGTGGTGAACAGCGCCGAGAGCCCCAGCATCGCGGCCACCGCATGCACCAGCATCGCGAAGGCCACCCCGGCAGCCGCCATCACCCCCGCGACCGGGCCACCACGGCCGCCCATCGCCACGATGAACATCATGTCGGGCCCCGGGCTCACGACCAACGCGAGTGCGGCAACCAGAAACGCTGCGTAGAGGGAAGTGTCGACCATGCGTGCATGCTTTTCGTTGCCCTTACGGGGTGCGACCGAATTTCACGGACTGAGACGGGTGCCTCCGGCGGTTGGGCAGTGTTGCGCCTTCTACCGGTGGATGGGTCGGGGTCGTGTGCCGACGCCTCCGCCCGTCGCCGGTCGGGCGTACTGCTCTGGGCCAAACGACACTTCCCTGGACGGGTTCATCGACAAGACGCTGGAGTCCGGCAACTGTGGAAGGCCGGGATGGGCGCCCGGTAGGGATCATCACGGCCTTCATGGAGTGATCTTCGAGGAGGAGGCAGGGTTTTGGCAGATCAAGAGCCTCACGGTGGACTGCCACCGCAAGAGTGGCTCGCCAGATTCCAGGGTTCTGCGGAAGAAAAAATCCGCAACCAGCTTGCCTCCGAAGAGGGCCCCGGAACTCTTCGCGACCTGGTTCTCGAACATCGCGAGGACGGCGTTTGGGTAATTGCAACCTTCACGATGAACTCCGTTCCCCAGGTCACGTTCATCCGCAGCCAGCGGATAATGCCGGACTTGAGCTCGGGATGGGACCCAGAATTTGCGGCCATGCTGTTTGAAACTCACTTGATCGAGTGGTTCCACGTGGACGCCAAGCGCAGAGCGCCAGACTCCAGCGGTACGGTCCGCAACTAGCTTCTCCATGAATTCGGCACTACGGGTTGCTGCGAGAGCGCCGCTCGCCCGCGCAAGGTGAGCGGCGCTCTGCCTGTGCCTCTCAAGCTCTTGGCGACTGAAGCGCCTCATATCCCGAGCGACCTCATCGGTGCCGTCTCGACGTAGTTGCCACCGCCGTCGTCGCTGTGCGGCGGCTTTGTGCGTGCTCAGACCTCTGCACCATGACCCTCGTGCAAAAACAGTGAGCACGAGGAGAAGAAATGCCACCCGGGCGCTCATGTGAGCGGCAAGTGAGCGGGGAAGGCGAAAGTGTGCACCGTTTTGGCGCAGGCATTCTCTCTGAGTCGGACGCCCGTCCCGCCCGTCTTGCCCCCGATTTCCGTGGACATCCCGCACCGCTCAACTTCGAAGACTCGATTTTGTAGCGGGGGGAGTGTGACCGCCTCCGCTATCTATTCGAAGGTCTACGAGATGCGTTCGGATTTGAGGAACGTCATGTAGCCGATTACTGCCGGAGTCCTCACGTTGAGTGCGCCTGGGTCACCGGTGAGTTCTTCCTCATAAGAGAGGAGAGATCCGGTGGACGGGTCGAAGACCAGCGTCCGTTTGTTGGGCAGGCCGCCGAATCCGGATACCAGGGAGAACGCCTGCCCCGCCCTGCCGGCACGGTCCTTCACTTCTCCCTCGTAGGAGATCCCTCTTGTGTTCTTGAGGACCCGCAACAGAGCAGCCCGCTGGGCTGGGGAGAACACATGGTCCATGAATCGCTCGGGCACCACCTCGAAGGTCAGGCCGGGGCTCAGTGAGGTCTGCCCTGTGGCCAGCCAGGCCTTCATTCCCGCGGGAGTGGACAGTGGCTCTTCGGAAGCCTCCCTCGGAGGCTCACTCGTACCGGAGTACTTTTCAGAACCGTCGCCGACAGCTCCGGCAGCCTCCCACACCCTCCGCTGCTCGTCGTTCTGGAACTGAGGCGGCAGTGTCCGCGCGGTCCAGCGCCTGGAGCCGTCCGGCTTCTCCCACGTTTCGCGGTATTCGGGAATCACCGCGGAGGTGACCTGTACGCCGTCGACACGAGTGGACAACCACCAGCCTTCCGACACGAAGTGCTCGGCCGACCAGGACACAGGCCGGTCGTCCGGAAGGCCTTCGATACGCCGGGCGATCTCCTCGAGGACCTGGTCGGCAGACCGGTCGCTGTGCTGGTACGCCAGTGGCGCAGGCGTGACGGCGTAGGCCGGCTGGGCCGTCGTACCGAACGGGTCCGCGACGACGAGGCCGATGGCTGCCGCCACTGCCGTGGCGGCGCAGGCCAGCACCCAGCGCCCAGGGCGGCGGGACCGAGCGACGAGGACAGGGCGTGGCGTGCTCACGATTGAGCTCAATCGGGCCTGCGTCAGTGCGGGGGATTCGTTCTCACTGGTCAGCCTGGCCGGATCCAGAGCCCGCAGCGCCTTGTCGGTGTCACGCATCAGCTCTCCCGAAACTCGTCCGAGTGGCCCGCTGCGCGGGCAGATCTCCGTTGTCCTGTTCGGCTGCTCGCGCGTTCGCCAGGTGCTGCCGCAGCCGGGAGCGCGCTCGGTGGAGGCGCACGTGGAAGCTTGCGGCGGTGCAGCCGATCACGGCCGCTGCCTGGCGGGCGGGGAGTTCCTCCCAGACGGAGAGGCGCAAGACCTCCTGATCGGTATCACTGAGCGCCTCGAAGGACCGGGCCAGCTCCATGCCGTCCATCGGCGACTCGGCATGGTCGTCGGCATGCCGGAGTGGCTGAGACGCCAGCAGCTCGACCAGGCTGCCTCGGCGCCGGTCCGCGCGGTGGACGTTGGAGAGTGTCCGCCGGGCCACGCCGTAGAGCCAGGGCAGGGCCTTGGCACGCGGTATCTCGTCGAGTCTGCGCCACGCCGTGAGGAACACCTCCGACACGACGTCCGCGACCTCGTCCGTCAGCAGTCGGCGGCGTATGTAGCGCTCCACGTCAGCACGGTGCCGGTGGTACAGCTCGGTGAATCGCTGCTCGTCTGCGTTGGTGTCCACATCCCCTCCACCCCTGACTGTGTCCGGCACCGGCCGCTTCTTACAGGGGCAGAGGGTTTACAAGTCGGCTGCGGCGACGGAGTCACCCGCCTCACCGCCGGCCCGAACCGCGTCTCGTACATCCCGGTCCCCGCCCTCAACGGCCTCACCTGGCCCCTGACCTGGCGCTACCGGCCGACGACCCGCGATCACCTCGTACACGCGCTGCTCCTGCGGGGCGCCCTCCACCCCGAAGAGCCGTGACACGATCGACCCGTGAGTACGAGTACGCCCGGCACCGTGGACCGCGCCTTCAAGACCGCCCTCTACGCCGACACCGACACGACCCTCGACACGGCCGCGTCCCTGCTCGCCGCCGACCCCTCGGCGGACGCCGAACTCGCCCTGCGCGGCGAGGAGTTCATCGCCACGGCCTGGCGGCGCGGCTGGCAGCCCGCCGATGTCGTACGGATCGTGCGACGCGAGCTGGACGAGACACACGTACGCCTGGTGTCGGGCCTGATCCTCAGCGCGGAGGCCCGCCAGAAGCAGCCGCGCGGACGGCGATGGGCGGCCCAACTCGAGGACCTGGACCCCCGCACCGTACGAACGGACCGCTTCTCGTACGCGACCGCCGTACTGGAGCTGTACCGGCTACTCCTCCGCCTGCCACCCCTCGAACCGCTCGACGACCCGATCGCAAAGCCACCCCACAAGGCACCCCACAAAACGCCCGAGTCCCGCATGCTCCCCCGCATCCGCGCCCTGCTCGCCAAAGCGGAGGCGACTGGCTTCCCGGAGGAGGCCGAGGCGCTCACCGGCAAGGCGCAGGAGCTGATGGCGCGGCACAGCATCGACGAGGCCCTGCTCGCGGCGCACGCCCCCGCCGCGGACGCGCCCGGCGCGTGCCGGATCGGGATCGACCCGCCGTACGAGACGGCCAAGGCCACCCTCCTCGATGCGGTCGCCGCCGCGAACCGCTGCCGCGCCGTATGGAACGAACCCCTCGGCTTCTCCACGGTGGTCGGTTTCGAGCCGGATCTGGAGGCGGTCGAACTCCTCCACACCTCACTGCTCGTGCAGGCCACCGCCGCGATGACGAAGGCGGAGGCAGCCGCCCGCGCGTCCGGCCGCCGCCGTACGAAGACCTTCCGCCAGTCGTTCCTGGCGGCGTACGCCCACCGCATCGCCACCCGCCTGACGTCCGCCACCGAGACCCAGGTGACCCCGGACCTCCTCCCGGTCCTCGCCACCCGCGAGGCCGCGGTCAGCGACCGAACGGACCGCATGTTCCCGGAGACGACCATGACCCGCGTGCGCGGGGTCAACGACGCGGCGGGCTGGACCCAGGGCGCAGAAGCGGCAGACCGGGCCCAAGTAGAACCGCATCAGCAACTGCCCTGACCGCACCCGGAAAACCGAACCCCGGAAAGCCGAACGGCCCGCGGAACCCGAAGGGTTGGATTCCACGGACCGTCAGCGACATCAGAAGAAGGCCCGGACTCAGGAGCCCAAGTCGGCCGTAGGCAACTCCTCAGGCCACTTCCCGTCCTCCGACCGCGTGTACGTCTCCTCGCCGAACCCCTCCCATGTGACCTTCATGGTCGAGGAGTTGACGGAGTCGATCACGCCCGCGGCCCGGTCCTCGTTGCCGTCGCTGCACTTCAGGGCGATCTTCTGGGTGCCCGACGTCTCCCCGGCGGTCCCACTGCACATGGACCCGCCCGTCGAGAACAGCGCGGCCTTCGCACCGTCGATCATCAGCGCGACGAGCTTGCCGTCCTTCGTGGTGACCCAGCTGCCTTCCAAGCCATCGGCCTCGGCAGCGCCCCCACCGGAGCTATCACCGGAGCCCCCGTCGGCGTCAGCCGAACTCGCCGCCGCGCTCGGCTGGGGCGACGAGGCCTCGTCCCCGCCCCCGTCGTCGCTGCCACTGCACCCGGTCAGGACGAGCGCGGCAGCCAGCCCCGCCGCCACGGACGCGAGCCGCGCCTGCCTGCGCGAGAAGGTCGCCGAAGTCACTGAAGCCCCCAAGGGTCGGGCCAAAAGAAGCTGGTCGACCGCAAGCTACCAGTGCGTATAGCAGGACCGTCTACCAGGACGATTTGCGCACACCGGGCAGAAAACCCGCGTGCGCCTGCTTACGCAGATTCACCCGCGAGAGCCCGAAGGTGCGCAAGTACCCGCGCGGCCGTCCGTCCACACTGTCCCGGTTGCGTACGCGCGTGGCGCTGGCGTCGCGCGGCTGCCTGCGCAGTTCCTCCTGGGCGGCGAGCTTCTCGGCCTCAGAGGAGGACGGCCGGCGGATGATCTCCTTCAGCTCGGCCCGGCGGGCGGCGTACCGCGCGACGATCTCCTGGCGCTTCTCGTTCTTCGCGATCTTGCTCTTCTTCGCCATCAGACCTTCACCCCACGGGCACGAATCCTGGCCACGGCCGCCTCGATACCGATCGTGTCGACGGTCTTGATCCCCTTCGTGCTGAGCTTCAGCCGTACGTGCCTGCCCTCGCTCGGCAGCCAGTAGCGCTTGCTCTGGATGTTGGGGTCGAAGCGGCGGGACGTACGCCGATGGGAGTGGGAAATGGTGTTGCCGAAGCCCGGTTGGGCTCCGGTCAGCATGCAGTGGGCGGACATGGTGACGTACCTCTCTGGTTCCTTGTTATTGGAAACGGGATCCGTTTTCATATACTAGCCACATGGCACGCAACGAACTCCGTCCGGTCATCAAGCTCCGGTCCACGGCCGGGACCGGCTACACGTACGTCACGCGCAAGAACCGGCGTAACGACCCCGACCGGATGACCCTGCGCAAGTACGACCCCGTCGTGGGCCGCCACGTCGACTTCCGAGAGGAGCGCTGATCCCGATGCGTGAGGGGATTCACCCGGCGTACGGCCCTGTCGTCTTCCGCGACCGTGCCGCCGACTACGCCTTCCTGACCCGCTCGACCATGACGAGCGAGAAGACGATCGAGTGGGAGGACGGCAACACCTACCCGGTCGTCGACGTCGAGATCTCGAACGTGAGCCACCCCTTCTACACGGGGACGGCCCGCGTACTGGACACGGCGGGCCGTGTGGAGCGCTTCGAGAAGCGGTACGGCAAGCGCGAGGCCGGCTGATGCTGTCCGTCGCCATCGTCGGCGGACTGCACGCCGATGCCCGCAGGGCGGCCGTCGACCGGCTGCTCGCGGACGTTCCGGGGGCCGTCGCGCTGCACCATGACCTCGCGACGGCCGTGCAGGGCACGGTCGTTCGCACGATCCGCAACAGCGGCGGCCCGGTGTCGATCGGTGAGGCGCCGCTCGTCAACGACTGCGCGTGCTGTGCGCTGCGCGAGGACCTGGTGCCGGAGCTGGAGCGGCTCGCGGAGGACGGGACGACCCGGCTCGCGGTTGTCGAGCTGTGGGAGTCGGTCGAGCCCAAGGCGATGGCCGAGGTCGTCGCGGGCGCCGGGCTCCGGCTGACCGGCGTGATCACTGCCGTCGACCCCGCGCTGGTGCTGCCGTATCTCGGCAACGGCGACGACCTCGCGGAGGCGGGCCTCGCCGCTGCCGCCACCGACCAGCGCACCATCGCCGACACGTTCGCGCGTCAGCTGGAGTACGCGCCCGTGCTCGCCGTCGCTGAGTCCGAAGCGGCCGACGACGAGGACCGGGCGCTGCTGGCCCAGCTCCATCCGACCGCCCGCCAAGTCCCGCTCGGCCACGGTGACTTGGCGGGTGCCGCACTGGCCGGCTTCGACGTGGAAGCCGCCGCTGCCGCCCAGCACCCGGCCTGTGCGCTGCTGCCGACCGAGGCCGACGAGTGCGGCGTATCCACCCTCGTATGGCACCGTCGGCGTCCCTTCCACCCGGAGCGGCTGTACGCGGCACTGGAGGACGTGACCTGTGCGGCGGCCCGTAGCCGTGGGCGGTTCTGGCTCGCCGACCGGCCCGACACGCTGCTGCACTGGGACGCGGCCGGGGGCGCCCTGTGCGTCGAGAACGCGGGCCCCTGGCTGGCCTCCCTGCCGGACGCGGCCTGGGAGATGGTGCCGCCGGTGCGCCGCGCCGCGGCGGCCCTCGACTGGCACCCGGAGCACGGCGACTGCTGCCAGCACCTGGTCTTCACATCCCCGGGTCTGGACCGCGACGGTCTTGAACGGCTCCTCGAATCCTGCCTGTTGACCGACGCGGAGTACGCGGCGGGCCGCACCGCCTGGAAACAGCTCCCGCCCGCCTTCGACACCCTCCTGGAGGTCTGACCCATGCCCCGCAAGCCCGAACGCAAGCCCCAGAAGTCCCGCCCCAACCCCCTGGACGCCGCAGGCATCACCTACATCGACTACAAGGACACCGACCTCCTGAGGAGGTTCATCTCGGACCGGGGCAAGATCCGCAGTCGCCGCGTCACCCGGGTTTCTTCTCAGCAACAGCGGCGGCTGGCTCGCGCGATCAAGAACGCACGGGAGATGGCGCTGTTGCCGTACGCGTCACGGTAGTTCCGCCCCACCCCAGCAGGCCCTCCACCAGCGGTATTTGCCGCCGGCGGAGGGCCGCTGTCTTTGACGGCCGGTCAGATTGACGGCCGTTCAATGGAACACGAATGGCGTGGCATACGTCTCTTCCTATGTGCGAGGGATTTCGAGTAGTTCGGCCCGGATGAACGCCGCCCGGACGATGCGTGGAGCTGTAACCGCAGGACCACCGCGCGTGCACGTGCATCTGCCCATGCATCCGCACGTGAAGAGGGCTATGATCCGGGTCAGTTGACCGCTGCATCACTGGCACCAAGACGCCAACTGCGCCACCAGGGAGCGACCTGTGGACCACGACGTGTACAACGGCATGGCTGCCACGGAGCTGAATGGGGCGGCCTGGCAGAAGAGCAGGCACAGCAACTCGCAGGGCTCCTGCGTGGAGTTCGCCCGGCTGCCCGGAGGCGAGGTGGCGGTGCGCAACTCGCGCTTCCCGGACGGGCCCGCGCTCGTCTACACGCCCGCCGAGATCGAGGCCATGCTCCTGGGCATCAAGGACGGCGAGTTCGACCACCTGGTGGCGGGCAGCTGAGGGCGATCGCCCTCTCACGCACCGTAACGCGCGTAGAACCGCGGCGCGAAAAAACGCCGCGGTTCCTCAGCCGGCCGGCTGGAGCCGGAACAGCGCCCATACGACCTTGCCGTTGAGCGTGCCCGCGAGCGGGTGCCACCCCCAGCTGTCGGCGAACGAGTCCACCAGGAACAGGCCGCGCCCCGACTCCGCCGAGAAGTCGTCCGAGTCGCGCGCCACCGGACTGTCGTGACTGGGGTCGCGCACGGCGCACACGAGTCTCTCGGTCCAGTGCATCAAGTGCAGCCGCACGGGCGGACCCTGCTCGGGCTCGGGCCGACGCGGGGTGTCCGCGGGCAGCGCATGCCGCAGCGCGTTGGTGACGAGTTCGGAGACGACCAGGCACACGTCGTCGAAGCGGTCGCCTATGTCCCACTCGTCCAGGGTTCCACGCGTAAACTTCCGTGCGTCGCGCACCGCTTCGTAGCGGGCGGGCAGAGCACAAGAAGCGGCGTTGGACACGGCCGCGGGATCCAGCGGCGGAAGCCCCTGCCGTAACGGCTCGAGCATGGTCGATCCATTCATCCCCATGCGAGGCACTCCCGGGAATTCGCGGTCGTTGCGATGCAGCGGTGGCGCGGGACCATGGTTCCGAATGCTTACGGCAGATGCAAGGGCAGATGCACGTGCACGCGCCTGAATTAGACCTTGACGTACCACTTCTTGCTCATTTTTTCCGCCATCTTCTTGCTGTTTTCTTCGCCTGGCTTCCCTCTGGCTGGTCTTCTCCTTGCCACTTCCTGTGCAACTGCTCTGTAGGTCTTGCCGTTTGTGTAACCGAACGAGTACACCGTGGAGTGTTTTAGTGGCAGACTGCGGCCCCTGAAGACGGTTGGGGAGGTTGACGAACGTGAGCGCGCAAGAGTCGGGATCGGTGGTACGTCGCATGCTGCTCGGCTCGCAACTCAGGCGACTGCGGGAGTCGCGGGGGATCACGCGAGAGGCGGCCGGATACTCGATCCGGGCCTCCGAGTCGAAGATCAGCCGCATGGAGCTGGGGAGGGTGAGCTTCAAAACGCGTGACGTCGAGGATCTGTTGACGCTGTACGGCATCACCGACGAGTCGGAGCGCAACTCACTGCTCTCCCTCGCCAAGGAGGCCAACGTCGCGGGCTGGTGGCACAGTTACTCGGACGTGCTGCCCACCTGGTTCCCGACCTATGTCGGCCTGGAGGGCGCCGCGTCCCTGATCCGGTCGTACGAAGTGCAGTTCGTGCACGGCCTGTTGCAGACCGAGGCGTACGCGCACGCGGTCGTCCAGCGCGGCATGAAGAACGCGAGCGTGACCGACATCGACAAGCGGGTGGCGCTGCGCATGGAGCGCCAGAAGTACCTGGTGTCCGAGAACGCCCCGGACTTCCATGTCGTACTCGACGAAGCGGCACTGCGACGCCCGTACGGCGACCGGGAAGTGATGCGGGGGCAGCTCCAGCATCTGATCGAGGTGTCCGAGCGGCCGAACGTACGGCTTCAGGTCATGCCGTTCAGCTTCGGCGGGCACGCCGGCGAGAGCGGCGCCTTCACGGTGCTCACCTTCCCCGAGTCCGATCTGTCCGACGTGGTCTATCTGGAGCAGCTCACCAGCGCGCTGTATCTGGACAAGCAGGAGGATGTCACCCAGTACGGGAAGGCGATGCAGCAGCTCCAGGACGACAGCCCGGCGCCGAACGAGAGCCGGGACGTGCTGCGGGGCCTGCTGCAACTGTCCTGAAAGTCTTCACAGGTTCTCCCAGAGGGTTCTCCAAGTCCCTTCAAGTCCCTTGAAACACAAGTACGATGACGTGTGATCAGCCTTGACACGGATCGGGTGTCTGCGGGTGTCTGCCATCGGCGGGATCCGCCCCGGCAGTAAGGGATTGAGGGGCACATGTCGTCCTACTTCACGGACCTGGCTCAGCAGTACATCGACGGAGAGTGGCGTCCGGGGACGGGGTCCTGGGACATCATCGACTTCAATCCGTACGACGGCGAGAAGCTGGCGTCGATCACCATAGCCACGGTCGACGAGGTGGATCAGGCCTACAAGGCCGCTGCCCGGGTCCAGAAGGAGTGGGCGGCGACCAACGCGTACGCGCGGCGCGCCGTGTTCGAGAAGGCTCTGCGGATCATCGAGGACCGCGAGCAGGAGATCACCGAGACGATCATCGCCGAGCTCGGCGGTACGCATCTGAAGGCGGGCTTCGAACTCCACCTCGCCAAGGAGTTCCTGCGCGAGGCGATCAATGTGGCGCTGCGTCCCGAGGGCCGGATCATCCCCTCGCCGATCGACGGCAAGGAGAACCGCGTCTACCGCGTCCCGGTCGGCGTCGTCGGTGTGATCAGCCCCTTCAACTTCCCCTTCCTGCTGTCGCTGAAGTCCGTCGCGCCCGCCCTGGCGCTGGGCAACGCCGTGGTCCTCAAGCCGCACCAGAACACGCCGATCTGCGGTGGCTCCCTGGTCGCGAAGATCTTCGAGGACGCGGGGCTACCGGCCGGCCTGCTGAACGTCGTGATCACCGACATCGCGGAGATCGGCGACGCCTTTATCGAGCACCCGATCCCCAAGGTCATCTCCTTCACCGGCTCCGACAAGGTGGGCCGCCACGTCGCCACGGTCTGCGCCTCGCAGTTCAAGCGCGCCGTCCTCGAACTCGGCGGCAACAGCGCCCTGGTGGTCCTCGACGACGCCGACATCGACTACGCGGTCGACGCGGCCGTCTTCAGCCGGTACGTCCACCAGGGCCAGGTCTGCATGGCCGCCAACCGGGTGCTCGTGGACCGCTCGCTCGAGGCGGAGTTCACCGAGAAGTTCGTCGCCAAGGTGAAGACCTTGAAGGCGGGCGACCCGCGCGACCCGCAGACGGTCATCGGCCCGGTCATCAACTCCTCGCAGGCGGACGCCATTTCGGGCGCCGTCGACCAGGCGATCGCCGAGGGCGCCACCGCACTCGTGCACGGCTCCACCACCGACAACCTCGTCGAGCCGAGCGTCCTGACGGGCCTGCCCGCTGACTCGGCGATCCTCCAGCAGGAGATCTTCGGCCCGGTCGCGCTTCTCATCCCGTTCGACGGCGAGGAGGAGGCCGTACGCCTCGTCAACGACACCCCGTACGGCCTGAGCGGCGCCGTGCACACCGCCAACATCGAGCGCGGCGTCTCCTTCGCCCAGCAGATCGACACAGGCATGTTCCACGTGAACGACGGCACCGTCCACGACGAGCCCCTGGTCGCCTTCGGCGGCGAAAAGTCCTCGGGCATCGGCCGCCTGAACGGCGAGGCGACGATCGAGGCGTTCACGACGCAGAAGTGGATCTCTGTGCAGCATGGGCGGAGTTTCTTTCCGTTCTGAGCCCTTCGGCGGCCTCTAGCGGACAGGGCCTGACCTACATAGCCCATAGCTTCGTCGGTGTCAGGCAAGAGGACGTACCGACGAAAGGCGGCCGGTCATGGTTGCTCACGTAGCCGTAGAGGCGCAGGGCGATGAGCGTGGGG
The DNA here is from genome assembly GCF_054783935.1 of Streptomyces pseudoechinosporeus. Lineage (NCBI taxonomy): Bacteria > Bacillati > Actinomycetota > Actinomycetes > Kitasatosporales > Streptomycetaceae > Streptomyces > Streptomyces pseudoechinosporeus. The sequence goes on along the minus strand of NZ_BAAGPS010000005.1, from coordinate 90,768 downwards.
CGCTGCTCTCCTTTCTGGAGGAGCAGCGTGGGGGTATTCGCCGGGCGGTGCTCGGGCTGAGCGAGGAGCAGGCGGCTTCGCGGCCCAGTGTCAGTGAGTTGTCGCTCGCGGGGCTGGTCAAGCATGTTGCCGAGGTTGAGCAGGGGTGGATCGCGCGGGCCAGGCAGGAGGCCCCCGCGGTGCACCGGGACGAGTCGAACTGGCACGAGTGTTTCCAGCTCGCGGGTGACGAGACGGTCGAGTCGCAGCTCGCGTACTGGGAGAAGGTCGCGGCCGAGACGGAGGCGTTCATCCGGTCGGTGCCCAGCCTCGACGACACCTTTCCGCTGCCGGAGGCACCCTGGTTCCCGCCGGAGGGGCGAGTCTCGATGCGCTGGCTCGCACTTCACCTGATTCGCGAGACCGCCCGGCATGCCGGTCACGCCGACATCATCCGCGAGTCCCTGGACGGGAAGACGGCCTTCGAGCTCGTCGCCCTGGAGCAGGGCACGAGTTGGGGCTGACGCCCGCGGTTCTACGCTGGCCCCATGTCAGCGATCCGTCTTCTCGTTCTCGGTGCCGTCCGTCAGCACGGCCGGGCCCACGGCTACCAAGTGCGCAACGACCTGGAGTACTGGGGCGCGCACGAGTGGTCCAACGCCAAGCCGGGCTCGATCTATCACGCGCTCAAGCAGATGGCGAAGCAGGGCCTGCTGCACGCGCACGAGATCGCGCCCTCCACGGCCGGCGGCCCGCCGCGCACCGAGTACGAGATCACGGAGAAGGGCACCGAGGAGTTCCTCACGCTGCTCCGCGGGTCCCTGACCGCGTACGACCAGAGGCCGGACGTGCTCTCGGCCGCACTCGGCTTCATGGTCGACCTGGACCGCGAGGAGGTCCTCGAACTCCTCGAGGAACGGGTGCTCGCCATAGAGGAGTGGCGCAAGGCCGTCACCGAGTACTACACGCCCGAGGACGGCCCCGCACAGCTCGGCCACATCGGCGAGATCATGAACTTCTGGGTCCACTCGGCCGACACGGGCGCCGAGTGGACCCGCGGCCTGATCGAGCGGATCCGGGGCGGGGCGTACACCTTCGCGGGCGAGGGGGAGGCGTTCGTGGGGGTGCTCGCGGAGGGCCAGGAGAATCCGTACGCGACGGGGGAGCGGCATCCGGGGGACGCGCGTTGAGTCGGGCGTGTGGGGTCGAGCGTGCTCAGCCGGCTGGGATTAATCAAGTTTGACTAATTGGTTCGGTGGGCATACCCTTCACCGGCAAGCTACTAGTCAAGTTTGACTAAGTTGAACCGAAGGGAGCCGGATGACCGACGCGATCGTCGTCGAGAGCGTGCGGAAGCGATACGGGGACAAGGCGGCCCTGGACGGGCTGGATCTGGCGGTGCGGAGCGGCACCGTCCACGGTCTGCTCGGGCCGAACGGTGCCGGCAAGACCACCGCGGTGCGCGTGCTGACCACGCTGCTGCGGCCGGACGAGGGGCGTGCGGAGGTCGCCGGGTACGACGTCGTGCGGGAGGCCGGCCGGGTACGGCGGCGCATCGGCCTGCTCGGCCAGCACGCCGCGCTCGACGAGGAACTCGGCGGACGGCAGAACCTGGAGATGTTCGGGCGCCTGTACCACCTGGGCGCCCGGCACGCGCGCGTGCGGGCCGACGAGCTTCTGGAGCGCTTCGGTCTCGCGGACACGGGCCGCAAGGCGGTGAAGCAGTACAGCGGCGGCATGCGGCGCCGACTGGACCTCGCCGCCTCCCTCATCACGGAGCCGGAGGTGCTCTTCCTGGACGAACCGACGACAGGGCTCGACCCGCGGGGCCGCGCGGAGGTGTGGGGCGCGGTGCGCTCCCTGGTCGGCGGCGGCACGACCGTACTGCTCACCACGCAGTACCTGGAGGAGGCCGACCAGCTCGCCGACCGCATCTCGGTCGTCGATCGGGGCCGGGTCATCGCGGACGGCACGGCGGACGAGCTGAAGACGAAGACGGGCGGCGACCGGATCGACGTGGTCCTGCGGGACGGCGGCCAACTCGGCGCCACCGTCGCCCTGTTGCCCTTCGAGAAGGCCGAGATCTCCGTCGACGCCGACCGCCGCCTCCTCAGCGCCCCGGTCACCGACCGCATGGCGGCGCTCGCCGGGGCCGTACGCGCCCTGGAGGAGGCCGGGATCGAGGCGGAGGACATCGCCCTGCGGCGGCCGACGCTGGACGAGGTGTTCCTGCACCTCACGGGAGGCGACCCCACAGGAGACGACCACCGCGACCACGCTGTGAAGGAGGCCGTGTGAGTACGACGTACGAAGAGAGCCGCGTGGCGACGTACGAGACGAGCCGTGGCGGGGCGTGGGCGTACGTCCTCACCGACTGCTGGACCATGACCCGGCGCGAACTCGCCCACTGGGCGCGGCAACCGGTACAGATGGTCGTCGGGCTCGTGTTCCCCGTGATGCTGCTGGTGATGTTCGGCTATCTGGTCGGCGGCGGACGGGGCGTCGAGGGCGACTACATCGACTTCCTGGTGCCCGGGATGCTGGCGCTGACGATGGCCTTCGGCCTGGAGGCCACGATGATCGCCGTCACCCAGGACCTCAACAAGGGGGTGATCGACCGCTTCCGGTCGATGCCGATGACCAACGGGGCGGTCTTGGTGGGCCGTTCGGCCGCCGACATGCTCCAGTCGGCGGTGGGTCTGGCCGTGCTGATCGGAGTCGCGTACACGCTCGGCTGGCGTGCGCACGGCACGTTCGGGTCCTTCCTGGGGGCCGTGGGGCTGCTGCTGCTGTTCCGGTTCGCAATGCTGTGGATCGGCATCCAGCTGGCCATGGTGGCCGGAAAGCCGGAGTTGGTGCAGGCCGTGCAGATCCTGGTCTGGCCGGTCGGTTTCCTGTCCAACGCGTTCGCGGTCCCGGAGTCCATGCCGGGCTGGCTGGGAACGGTGGTCGAGTGGAACCCGATGTCGCACACGGCCACAGCGGTACGGGAACTGCTCGGCAGCCCCGGCGGCGAGCCCGGCCACGTCTGGGCGGCGATCATCTGGCCGCTCGCCCTGCTGGCGGTGTTCTTCCCGTTGGCGGTGCGGAGATTCGGGCGGCTCAGCCGGTAGGCAAAGGAGATGGGGCCCCGTCGGACGACGGGGCCCCATCGTCCTGGGAGGTCGTTGTCAGGCTTCGAGCAAGCCGTGCAGGTCGATTTCGACGGGGAAAGCGAGGAGGCAACGTTCCTGCGGCCTGGTCGGGCGCCTCAGTGGTGGAACCCCGTCGCCGCATCCGTGTCGTGCGTCAACGGATGTGGGACGGCTGAGAGTGGCCGCCTGAGGCGGAGCCATGGACCCATCGCGTTTCGGCCACCGGTTGCACACGCAATACGGCGCTCATCATTCCGCTTCGTGGAAACTCCACGCAGATGACTCACATGCATGCAGTTCGTCCATGATTCCGCCGGGCTTAACCTGCGGCGTCGCATGGGTGCCGGCCCAACGTCACTATCTTGCCGCGCTGTTCACGCCATGCCTAAGGTGACCGCTGCCACTAGCCAGCGGTTCTGACCAAACCGCCCGGGTCATGTGCAGTTGAACGAACGGGCGGTTGACCGTCGTCACGGGGGATCGAAATTGAGACAGCCATCAGACAGAAATAATGATCATGAAGAGACTCGCGCCTGCTGCGGCGAGTTCAGTATCCCGTCATGGGTGCGTGACGTAGACCTGTCTCTCCTGACGGAGCGCGAGCGCGAGGTCCTCGCCGCGCTGGGTGATTGCCAGTCGAACACGGTGATAGCCGACCGTCTCTGCATCACGGAACGGACCGTGAAGAAGCATGTCACCAGCGTCTTCATCAAGCTGGAGATCGCGTCGCGGGCGGAAGCAGCCGTCATCGCGATACTCAGGAAGTGCTCCGCGGGGTGCCCTTCAGGACACTAGCGTCCCTCGTCAGGCGCATGACACCTTCACCGAGTCAACATCACCCCAACCACAGGAGAGCACAACTGTGTCTGCGTCAACTCTGGTACGGGAACCCATAGCTGCTGACGAATCGGTACAGGCGAAGGCCGTCAGCGCCTACACGAACGCGTCGATCGGCGCGTACGTGGCTGCGACCACGGCGCCCGCACGTGCCATCACGTCGATCAGAACGAAGGTCGACAAGGGCCTCGTCCGCTACGACGCCTGGTTCCTGATCTTCACCGCTGTCATCCTCGCCCTGGGTGCCACCATCTTCGCCGGCCTGGTCATTTGGTGTGTGGTGAAGAAGGACAAGAGCTTCACCGGCAACTGGTCCTTCAAGAACTTCGGCCTGAAGGTCAGCGCCGAATGCGTGTAGCCGCCTGACGGCTGTGTTTGCCAGGTGCCCAGGAAGCTCGCCCGGAAGTACCCGGGCTTCCTGGGCACCTCCCTGGTTGACCGACTCGGTAAAGGATCAACGCGACAGTGTCTCTCCTGAATGTCAACGACGTCAGCTACTCCTATGACGGCATTGTCAACGTCCTGTCGGATGTGTCGTTCACGGTCGAGGAAGGCACGATCGTCGGTCTCGTCGGACCCAACGGCTCCGGCAAGTCCACATTGATCAGGAACATCTTCGACCTCGTACGCCTTCAGTCCGGGGCCATCCGGATCGGCGGCCATGAGCACGCCCGGCCCGAGGCGAAGCAGCTGGGCATGTATCTGTCCAGCAACGACTACCTGCCCGAGTTCCTCACCGCCCGCGAGTACATCTCCATGATGGGCAAACTGTTCGACCTCGATGTCGACCACGATGAGGTCATCGGCCTGTTCCGTAAGTTCTCGATGGAGGGCCGTTACGACCATCTCATCGAGGACTACTCCCACGGCATGCGTAAGAAGACGCAGCTGGTGTCCGCGCTCGTCATGCGCCGGCCGCTGACCATCATCGACGAGACCCTCAACGGCATCGACCTGGAAGCGCTGCACCTCGCCGAGAAAGAGTTCCGGCGGGTTCGCGACGGGGGCCGCTCGATCCTTCTGTGCACGCACGACTTCGCCGTGCTGGAACGCCTGGCCGACCGCACCCTCTTCCTCGACCTGGGCCACGTGGTGTACGACGAGCCGACGAAGGATCTGGTCGAAGAACACGGATCGCTGGCCGCCATGGTGTTCGACTACCTCGAAACGTCCCAGCGGTGACGGCGGTACGGCTGAGGCAGTCCGCGGTCCTGGCTCAGATGCTCCTCGTCTTCTTCCGCCGCCGGGTACTGCGGGCCGGAGTCCTGAAGTCCACCCCGGTCAGAGTATTCGTCATGGCGGCGGCCGTCCTGCTCCTGGGCGTCATGTGCACCGCCGCCTATTTCTTCCTGCGCCCCCTGGCCACCGAAGCCGCCGTGTGGCGGCTGATGTTCAACACCTCGACGGTGTCCCTCCTACTGTGGGTACAGATCGCGTTCCTGCTGGTGAAGGTGCTGTTCATCAACGCCGAAGGGATGCTCCAGCTCAGCTATCAGCTACCGGTCACCAACCGGGAACGCTCGACGGCGTTCCTCATGTACGAAGCGGCGATGACCGCCATCGTGGCCGCTGCCGGCCTGGTCTCCCTCTGTGTCAGCGCGCTGATCCTCCTCGGCCCGTCCGCGACCGGATACATAACGGCATCGGTCATCCTGCCGGTCGTCCTGACTTACCTGGTGCTGTCTGTTCTGTACCAGCTGCTGACCCGGATGTGGATGCTGATAGGGCTCAGCCGGATGGCGGGCATCCTCAACGTGCTTGTCCTGTTCGCGGCGCTGGCCTACTACTCCGCGCAGATGGTACCGATGGTCCAGGACATCTCCGGTGCGTATCTGGACAAGCGGACTGAGTACACGTGGGCCACGTCGGTGTCCTGGGCGTGGAACGAGCACGGGCCCTGGCTGACTCTGGCCGCCGCGGTGGCGTTGTCGGCCGTGCTCACGGCCCTGGCCTTCGCGCTCTCCCCGAACCAGCATGTACGCCAGTCCCGCTACCTGAAACTTCCCGGAAGCGTACGGCTGCGAGGCGTTCTGGGACCTTATGACTGGTGTCTGCTGCGCAGCGCACAGACCGTTGCCGCCGCCGCGATGGCGGTCGCGGTTTTCGTCTACATCCTGCTGGCCAAGCCCTCGATGAACCCGATGTGGGGGCTTGCTGCCCTGTCCTTCGGTGGCCTGTATCAGTTCACCGCCACCCAGCCGTTGCGGATGCTGCCCGGCACCCAGGCGTCGGCCTGGCGGGTCTACGTACGGCTCATCAGGGCGCAGTTGGTCTTGCTCGCGGTGTTCGCCGTGCCCGCTCTCGCGGTCACGGCGGCGATCTACCCGGACCGGTTTCTCTCCAGCGCAACGGTTCTGGCGAGCTGTCTCGGCGGGGCGGTCATGACCACGTGTATCAGCATCGTGTTCCCGGCGGAGAAGGACAATCCGTTCTCCGTGTTCCTGGGGCTGTCCGTGGTCGCCATCGTTCTGGGCCTGTCAGTGATCGGGCTGGGCCTGCTCAATCTCCCGCCCTGGGCGGTGATGGCCTGCCTTGCCGGGGCGGCCGTCGCGTTCGTCTGGTACGCGGTGCAAGGAATCCACACAAGCGAGTCGAGGAGAAGGAATGCTCAAGGCACGGTCGGTCGTGAAGGCCGCCATAGGGGCCGCGCTGCTCACGCTGGTCACGGTAGCGGCGACCCTGCTCACCCTCATGTTCTCAACGGGAAGTGACGACGTCGGCGAACGGAAAGCGTTCTTCGGGTCGTTGGTCTTCGAGACGGTGGACAAGGCCAACGGGGCAACGAGCATCACCACCGGCGTCGACAACCCGGTCCCGGTCATCGCCCTGTTCCTCGTACTCACCGTCGCCTTGACGATGGTCCAGATCATCTACCGGGGGTTGAAGCAGCGCCGTGACCAGCTCCTCAACGAGATGCCCGGCAACTGACCTGAAGATCCGCACCGTTGGCTGGACGGTGGCCGCCCAGGTGTGGCCACTGCTGGCGTTCGCCGGTGTCCTCCTGGCCGTGGCTCTGGCCTGGAGGGCGCGCTCCGGTGATCCGGTACCGGCCGAGATGGCGTGGACAGTGCTGGTCAAACCAGCCACCCTGGGCCTCGTGGCCCCGTTCGCCCTGCACGAGTCGGCACACGCTCTCGTCCTCAAACGGATCCGCACGGTCACTCACATCACGATCGAGCGGACAGCATGGCGCACGTCGGTGATCCCGGAAGGCGTCATGACAGCGTGGCAGACAGCTGTCGTGGCCCTGGCCGGACCGTCTGCCTGTATCGCGGTGGGCGCTCTCCTGTGGCTCCCCGGACTCGACCGGTCCTTGGCCTGGTGGTACCTCGCGCACATCGTGTTCCTGCTGCCGTTCTTCGGCGACGGCCGGGCCCTTTGGCACAGCTTCCGCGCGACATGACGACAGCCAGAAGACACGTCGCCGACGAACGGTTCACCGCGTCCGTAGACGCCGCGAAGCCGGGACTCGCGGTCCACCTCCGCGAGGCGATCCTTGCGAATGCCGCGCGGCACGCGTAGGAGGGCCGGCCCGGGGTCACTCCCCGGGCCGGCACCACGGTGAGAGCTCCCAGGCTTGTCCCAGTTGTCTCACAGCGCATCCTGGAAGGGTCGGTGGAACCCGGCGTAGACGCATTGCGTTGATAGCTTTGGTTGCCCGATGCAGAACCGTCTGCACCTTCCTTCACCCTTCAGGAGCCCGGATCGTGACGCTTGCCCTTGGACCAAGCTGGTTGGATCCGGACTATCTGCTCGACACGTTCGGCATCTGGGGACTGCTGATCATCGTCTTCGCCGAGTCGGGCCTGCTCATCGGCTTCTTCCTGCCGGGTGACTCGCTGCTGTTCACGGCGGGGCTGCTGATCGCCTCGGACCAGCTGGACTTCCCGCTGTGGGCGGCCGTCATCCTGATCTGCGTCGCCGCAATCCTCGGTGACCAGGCGGGCTACATGTTCGGCAAGAAGGTCGGGCCCGCGCTGTTCAAGCGCCCGGACTCCCGTCTCTTCAAGCAGGAGAACGTGGTCAAGGCCCACGATTTCTTCGAGAAGTACGGGCCCAAGTCCCTTGTCTTGGCCCGCTTCGTGCCCATCGTGCGGACGTTCACGCCGATCATCGCGGGCGTCAGCGGCATGCGGTACCGCTCGTTCCTCACGTTCAACATCCTCGGCGGCATCCTCTGGGGCGCGGGCGTCACGCTGCTTGGCTCCTGGCTGGGCGAGATCGACTTCGTGCAGAAGAACATCGAGGCGATCCTCATCCTGATCGTCTTCCTGTCCGTGCTGCCGATCATCATCGAGATCCTGAAGGCACGCGGAAAGTCGAAGAAGAACCCGCCCCAGGCTCCGGAGGCGACGCCCGCGATGGATGACGCGACGACCCAGCTGCGCCGCGTACCGCCGGCCCACCAGGACCAGACGTACGGTCACCAGGGTCAGGACCAGGGATACGGCGGCTACCCGCAGCAGCAGCCGCAACAGCAGCCCCCGTACGGTTCGGATCAGGGCTACGGGCAGCAGCAGGGCCAGCCGCCCTATGCCGCCCAGTACCCGCAGGGGCAGCAATACCCCCAGGGCCAGCAGTACCCGCAGGGCCAGCAGTACCCGCAGGGTCAGGGCTACCCGTACGGCCAGGGTCAGGACTACCCGCAGAACTGAGCGGGCCAGGACAGTGGCGCGACCCGGGGGGCCGGAGGCCCCCCAAGGGGCGCGGGACTGTATCGATTTGCGGCTCCGCCGCGTGGGCGCGACCAGCCACAACGCACCCGCAGCCGCCAGCGAACCAGTAGCCCCGAGCTATAAGGCGCCCTCAGAAACCACGTGTCCGCTTGGCCGCGCGCCGCCCCTCCGTCGAAACCCCCGGCAGCCGCATGAACAGCCGGGAGATCTCCGAGCCGAGGTTCACACCGATCGCGATGGCCATCGCGAGGGCCGCGGCCTTGGACAGCGAGACAAGGCCGGCGTCGACGTCGTTCTGGGCGATGGACAGCAGCCCGAAGTACGTCGCCGAACCGGGCAGCAACGGCCCGATCGCCGCCGTCGTGTACGGCAGGGCGGAAGCGAACCGGAAGCGCGACAGCAGCTGTCCGAACAGGCCCACCACGCCCGCCGCGACAGCCGTGGAGGCGACCGGCGAGAGCCCGCCCGGGTAGTGCATCGCGCCGTACACCGACCAGGCGACTCCACCGTTGAGGGTCACCATCAGCACGGTGGATCGTTCCTGCTGGAGCAGTACGGCGAAGGCCAGCGCCAGCAGCATCGAGGCGACGATCGCCACCACGGGCTGCTGGGAGCTGCTCACGGCGGCGTCCGGATTCAGCTCCGCGCCCAGCTTCACCCCGAAGTACAGCGCCAGCAGAACCCCGGTGACGATGCCCACGTAGAAGTACATGACCTCCAACAAGCGCGCGGCGGCGGTGATGTAGAAGCCCGTCAGTCCGTCCTGGACGCCCGCGACCAGCGCCCGCCCGGGCAGCAGCGCGAAGAGCCCACCGGTGATCACCGCGGACGACGCCACGTCGACATTCGCCAGTGTGAGCGCGATGCCGATCGCGGCCGGAGGCATCGCGGCCACCGTGAACTGGTAGAACTCGGGCAGCCCGCGCCCCGCGCACAGCCACGCGAGCCGGTCGCCGAGCATCGCACCGAGCGCGGCGGCGACGAACACGACGGCGTCACCACCGACGAGCACGGAGGCCGCGCCCGCGAGCAGCCCGGCGGCACCAGTCAGTACCCAGCCGGGATACGGGTGCCGGTTGCGTCGTATCTCCGCGAGCCGCCGGTAGGCCTCCTCCAGGGAGACCTCGGTCTCGTCGTCACTGATGTCGTCGACGAGCCGGTACACGGCCGCGAGCCGCGTGTAGTCGGTGGCCCGGCGGCGTACCGTCCGCGAGGCCGTGATCGGATCGTCCACCAGGGACGGCTGGTACGACATGGACAGCAAGGTGAAGGTGACGTTCGGCTCGCAGCGGTCCAGGCCGTACGAACGGCAGACGGCGAGCATCGCCGCCTCCACGTCCTCGGCGCCCTCGCCGCCCGCGAGCAGCAGCTCGCCGATACGCAGCGTCAGGTCGAGCACCCGCGGGACGGCCGGGCCGTCGTCCTCCTCCGTGCGCTGGGCGGGCTCGGCGACGGGCCGCTCGGCCACCGGCATACGCAGCATCGTGCGCATCCGGTCCTGCCAGGGCACCTCCTTGGTCAGCCTGACCACGGGGATGCCGGTCGGCGGGGTGAAGGCCGGAGCCCGGTACGTACGCGGGGCGTTGAACGCCGAACCCTCCGGCTCGGCGGACGGCGGCTCGGGCGGCGCGAGCCCTTCCGGGATCGCGAACTCCGACGTCGTATGCGACTCGTCCTCGAACGCCGACGCCACCCCGCTCGGCGGCGCGAACGCACTCCTCGCCTCGTCCGACTGCGGCTTACGGTCCTCCCAGTCCGGCTCGGCCACCAGCTCCCGCCCCACTTCTCAATACGTCCGTTTCTGATACGTCCGTTCTCGTACGGGTCCTCCGTACGCCGTATCTCTGATGTACGCCTCAGCGCAAGAACGCCTCAGCGCAAGAACGCCTCAGCGCGAGCACACGAACGGGCCGCGTCACCCATTGGGTCACGCGGCCCGCCGGTCGATCACTTGGCCTCAGTGGCCGCCGGTCTCCTTGAAGCGCTTGTAGGAGCGCTCGATCTCGGCCTCGGCGTCCGTGCGGCCCACCCAGTTGGCGCCCTCGACGGACTTGCCGGGCTCCAGGTCCTTGTAGACCTCGAAGAAGTGCTGGATCTCCAGACGGTCGAACTCCGACACGTGGTGGATGTCCCGCAGGTGCTCCACGCGCGGGTCGTGCGCGGGGACGCAGAGCAGCTTGTCGTCGCCGCCGGCCTCGTCCGTCATACGGAACATGCCGATCGTGCGGCACTGGATGAGGCAGCCGGGGAAGGTCGGCTCGTCCAGGATGACCAGGGCGTCCAGCGGGTCGCCGTCCTCCCCGAGGGTGTTCTCGACGAAGCCGTAGTCGGCCGGGTAGCTGGTCGAGGTGAAGAGTCGACGGTCCAGGCGGATCCGACCGGTCTCGTGGTCCACCTCGTACTTGTTCCGCGAACCCTTCGGAATCTCGATCGTGACGTCGAACTCCACCGGTGGCTCCTCCATGATCAACACATACGTCTGGTGGTTAAGTGTCCCTCACGCAGGTGTGTGATCGCGAAAGGGGCTGGTGTCCGTGCCGGAGCTGAAGGCTTGGCGGGCCGCGCGACCGCATGTGGAGCGGATCGCGCGAGCCGTGCGGCCGGGGCTCGTACGGGCCGGGGAAGCCGTCAGGCCGTGGCTCGCACGGCTGACCACCGTGCAGTTCACGGCGGGCGCCGCCCTCCTCGGCCTCGCACTGGCGGCCACCGTGGTGACCGCGGCCGGCCCTTGGGACTCCAGCGGTCAGCGTACGGCCGAGCGGGACTGGGCGGCATCGCGGGAGGGGGTAGGTGGCGCAGATCACGGCCCTGGATCCGGCCCTGGATCCGGTACGTCTGAGAAGGCGCCGCGTCCCGCGCCCAGCGCCCCCTCCGTGCTCGCCGGCCTCGGGCGCACGACCGGCTCCGTCTCCTCGCCCACCGAGAAGGCCCTCGCCGATGTCCTCGGCCCACTGCTCGACGACCCCTCGCTGGGTTCGGAACGTACGGCCGCGGTCGTCGACGTGGCCACCGGCAAGCGGCTGTACGGCAGGGCCGCGGACGAGGCGCTGACGCCGGCCTCCACCACGAAGATCGCCACCGCCGTCGCGGCCCTCTCCGCAGCGGGCGCCGACCACCGCATCGCGACCCGCACCGCCCTCGAACCCGACACCAAGGAACTCGTCCTCGTCGGCGGCGGCGACCCCACGCTGACCGCCCGCAAGGAGACGAACGGCAACGCCAGTCTGCGTACGCTCGCCGACGTGACCGCCCGCGCCCTCAAGGCCCGCAAGCTGGACGCGGTGACCCTCTCGTACGACACCACGCTGTACGACGGCCCAGCGCTGCACCCCATCGGTCCCAACAACCCCAACCTCGCGCCGGTCACCGCCCTGATGACCGACGAGGGACGCCTCGACGACTCGTCCTCCGGCCCCGCGGACCGCAGCACGGACCCGGCGGCGGACGCGGCCCGGCAGTTCGCGGCCCTCCTGAACGACCGCGGCATCAAGACCAAGTCCCTCGGCCCCTCCAAGGCGACGGGCCGCGCGGAGCCTCTCACGAAGGTCGAGTCCCCGCCCCTGTCCGCCCTGGTCGAGCGGATGCTGACCAACAGCGACAACGACATCGCCGAGGCCCTGGCCCGCCAGACCGCGCTCGCCTCCGGCGAACAGGCCAGCTTCGAAGGCGGCTCCACGGCGATCCGTACGCAGCTGAAGAAGCTCGGACTGCCCGTGGAAGGCGCCCAGTTCGCGGACGGCAGCGGCCTGGACCGAGCCGACAGACTCACCGCGGACCTGCTCACCGCCCTGCTCGCCAAGGCAGGCGCCCCCGACCACCCCGAACTCCGCCCCGCCCTCACCGGCCTCCCGGTAGCGGGCTTCACCGGCACCCTCCGCAACCGCTACACGGACCAGCCCGGCACGGGAGTCGTACGAGCGAAGACGGGCACGCTGACGGGCGTACACACCTTGGCGGGCACGGTGGTGGACTCCGAGGGCCGCCTACTGGCCTTCGCTTTCCTGACGTCTTCGGACCGCCCGACGGATCCGGCGGCAACGCAGAAGGCACTGGACGGCGCGGCGTCGGCGCTGGCGAGCTGCGGCTGCGGCGGCTGAGGGGGCTGCAGCCCTGAGGGGGGTCGCACGGCCCGTCAGGGCCGGACCCCCCCTCAGGGGCGCGGGGCTGTGACATATGCGGCTCCGCCGCGTGGGCGCGCCCAGCCACACACAACCCGCAGCCGAGCTGCAACCAGGAACCCCCACGGAACCCCACACCCTGCACCCAGCGGCAGCGCTCACGTACGGTTGAGGGCATGACGAGCATCGGTGGTGCCGAGATGGTCGACTGGAATCTCGCGGTAGCGACCGCGACCCGGCTCGTAAGGCCGGGCCCAGAGGTGAGTCGCGACGAGGCCAGGGCCGTCGTCGCGGAGCTGCGCCGACATGCGAAGGCGTCGGAGCAGCACGTCCGCGAGTACACGCAGATGGGCAGCGAGGACCTGCGTGACACCCCCATCCTCGTCGTCGACCGCCCGGGCTGGGTCCGGGCGAACGTCGCCGGGTTCCGGGAGATCCTCAAACCGCTGCTCGACAAGATGCAGGAACGTCGCGGCAGCACTCCCGGCGGAGCCGTCCTCGGCGCCGTCGGCGGCAAGGTCACCGGCGTCGAGCTGGGCATGCTGCTGTCTTTCCTGGCCTCCAGGGTGCTGGGCCAGTACGAGACCTTCGCCCCGGCGACCCGCGAGCTCCCGGCGGGCGAGAACGGCGGCGGCAGGCTGCTCCTCGTCGCCCCGAACATCGTGCACGTGGAGCGCGAACTCGACGTACAGCCCCACGACTTCAGGCTCTGGGTCTGCCTGCACGAGGAGACGCACCGGACGCAGTTCACGGCCGTGCCCTGGCTGCGCGACCACCTCGAGGGTGAAATCCAGTCTTTCCTGGAGGAGACCGAGGTCGATCCCATGACCGTCCTCGAACGCATCCGGGAGGCCGCCCAGACGCTCGCCGGCAGCCGTCCCGAGGGCGAGGAGGGCGACGACGGCGGACGGTCCATCGTCGAGATCGTCCAGACGCCCGCCCAACGCGAGATCCTCGGCCGGCTGACCGCCGTGATGTCCCTCCTGGAGGGCCACGCGGACTTCGTGATGGACGGCGTGGGGCCCGCCGTGGTCCCGTCCGTCGCCGAGATCCGCGAGAAGTTCCAGCAGCGCCGCCAGCGCGGGGCCTCCCGCCTCGACCTGGCGCTGCGCAAGCTGCTCGGCCTGGACGCCAAGCTGCGTCAGTACCGGGACGGGGAGCGTTTTGTACGGGCGGTCGTGGACCAGGTGGGCATGGACGGGTTCAACCGCGTGTGGACCTCGCCGAACACGCTCCCCACCAAGTCGGAGATCTCCAAACCGGCGGACTGGGTTGCGCGGGTGCACCGCAAGGCAGAGTCGTGAACTGAATCCGGCCGAGGACAGGTGAGCGCCCCCGCTATCACCCGTCCGAGGGACCGTGGGGCATGGGTAGGCGTGCAATGCTCGGGGAACGGCCCGTTTCTGTCACCATCTAGGCACTCTGCGTGACCGAAGCTCGGGCTCACCCCCGACAATTTCATGAAGGGAACCGGACATGGGTCCCCATCCAGCGGTCGCGGCGATACGCCTGGCAGTCCGCCGCGTCCTCCACGACATCCTCACCGACCAGACGCCCGCCCACCCCGACACCGCGCAACCCGACCCCACGCACGCCGACACCGCGCACGAGCAGTCGCCCCCGCCGCTCGTGCTCGTGGCGTGCTCCGGCGGCGCCGACTCCATGGCGCTCGCCTCCGCCCTCGCCTTCGAAGCCCCCAAACTCGGCATCCGCGCCGGTGGCATCACCGTTGACCACGGTCTGCAGCCCGGCTCCGATCTGCGCGCCGAGGAAGTCGTCGTACGACTCACCGAACTCGGCCTGGACCCGGCCGAGTCCATCGCGGTGTCCGTCGGCCGAGGCGGGGGACCCGAGGCCGCCGCCCGCGACGCGCGGTACGCCGCCCTGGACGCCGCCGCCGAGCGCCACGGCGCCGCCGCGGTCCTGCTCGGCCACACCCGCGACGACCAGGCCGAGACCGTACTGCTCGGCCTCGCCCGCGGCTCCGGCATCCGCTCCCTGTCCGGCATGGCCGCGGTCTCCGGAGGGCCGGGAGCCACCCGCCGCTACCGCCGCCCCTTCCTGCACCTCGACCGGCAGACCGCCCGCAAGGCCTGCATGGTCCAGTCGCTCCCCGTCTGGGAGGACCCCCACAACTCCGACCCGGCCTATACGAGGTCACGCCTGCGCCACGAGGGACTGCCCGCCCTGGAGAAGGCCCTCGGCAAGGGCGTCGTCGAAGCCCTCGCCCGTACGGCACAGCTGTCCCGCGACGACGCCGACGCTCTCGACGCGTGGGCCCGCCAGGCCGAGGCCTCCGTGCGGGACGCCGCCGGCCTCCTGGAGTGCGCCAAGCTGTACGCCCTGCCGCCCGCCGTGCGCCGCCGTATCCTGCGCCGCGCCGCCATCGAGGCCGGGGCGCCCGCCGGTTCGCTGTTCGCCCGGCACATCGAAGAGCTCGACCGGCTGATCACCGGCTGGCGCGGTCAGGGAGCCATCAATCTCCCGGGCAAAGTCGTCGCCCAGCGGCAGGGTGGCAGACTGGTGATTCGGCAAGGCTGAATCCGGGTCTTCCGCCGGCCCCTTGCGCGGGTCGTGGGCGGCCCGAGTGGCCGCCATACATGCGGGACGACCGAAAGTGATGCGGGTGGACGCGAAAGACATGGGCACCGACCTCAAGTCGGTGCTCATCACCAAGGAAGAGATCGACGCCAAGCTGGTCGAACTGGCCGCGAAGATCGACGCGGAGTACGCGGGCAAGGACCTGCTGATCGTCGGAGTCCTCAAGGGCGCCGTGATGGTCATGGCGGACCTGGCGCGCGCGCTCTCCACCCCCGTCACGATGGACTGGATGGCCGTGTCCTCGTACGGCGCGGGTACGCAGTCCTCCGGCGTCGTGCGGATCCTGAAGGACCTCGACACCGACATCAAGGGCAAGCACGTCCTCATCGTCGAGGACATCATCGACTCCGGTCTGACGCTGTCCTGGCTGATCTCCAACCTCGGCTCGCGCGAGCCCGCGTCGCTCAAGGTGTGCACACTGCTGCGCAAGCCGGAGGCCGCCAAGGTCGCGATCGACGTGGAGTGGGTCGGCTTCGACATCCCGAACGAGTTTGTCGTGGGCTACGGCCTCGACTACGCCGAGAAGTACCGGAACCTGCCGTTCGTCGGTACGCTCGCGCCTCATGTCTACGGTGGCTGAGGCACTCTCGTAGACAGTGGCGAAGCCCACGTAGCAGAGGAAGACGGTCCGGGAACCCTTGCGGGTTCCGCGCCGTTGGAGCATGCGTAGACGGGTTTGTCAGCCGGACCGTGCGGCTTCGGGTGACAATGCTGGGGTACCGTCCGAAGAACAGTCTTATCAAACTCACTATGGCAGGAGGGACGGGGCGGCACCGCTCCGTATGGATGGACGTGAAGCGATACTTCCGTGGGCCGGTCATGTGGATCGTGCTGGCCGTCCTTGCCGTGGTCGTGTTGATGCAGGTCGTCGGCTCGTCCGGCGGCCACAAGACGGTGGACACCGGCCAGGTCGTCCAGGCGATCAATGACAACAAGGTCGAGTCGGCCAAGCTGACCACCGGCGACGAGCAGATCATCAAGGTCGAGCTCAAGGACGGCGAAAAGGTCGAGGGCAGCTCGAAGATCCAGGCGAGCTACATCGGCGACCAGGGTGTGAACCTCGCCAACACACTTCAGACCAAGTACGAGGACAAGCAGATCACGGACGGCTACACGGTTTCGCCGTCCAAGCAGAACCCGTTCGTGGGCATCCTGCTCTCCCTGCTTCCCTTCGTCCTCATCGTGGTCGTCTTCCTGTTCCTGATGAACCAGATGCAGGGCGGCGGCTCCCGAGTCATGAACTTCGGGAAGTCCAAGGCCAAGCTCATCACCAAGGACACCCCGAAGACGACGTTCGCCGACGTCGCGGGCTCGGACGAGGCCGTCGAGGAGCTCCACGAGATCAAGGAGTTCCTCCAGGAGCCGGCGAAGTTCCAGGCCGTCGGGGCGAAGATCCCCAAGGGCGTGCTGCTGTACGGCCCGCCCGGTACGGGTAAGACGCTGCTCGCGCGTGCTGTCGCGGGCGAGGCGGGCGTTCCCTTCTACTCGATCTCCGGTTCCGACTTCGTCGAGATGTTCGTCGGTGTCGGTGCCTCCCGGGTCCGTGACCTGTTCGAGCAGGCCAAGGCGAACGCCCCGGCGATCGTCTTCGTCGACGAGATCGACGCCGTCGGCCGGCACCGCGGTGCCGGTATGGGCGGCGGTCACGACGAGCGCGAGCAGACGCTGAACCAGCTGCTCGTCGAGATGGACGGCTTCGATGTGAAGGGCGGCGTGATTCTCATCGCCGCCACGAACCGGCCCGACATCCTCGACCCGGCCCTCCTGCGCCCCGGCCGCTTCGACCGCCAGATCGCGGTCGACCGCCCCGACATGCAGGGCCGTCTGGAGATCCTCAAGGTCCACCAGAAGGGCAAGCCGGTCGCGCCGGACGTCGACCTGTCCGCAGTGGCGCGTCGTACGCCGGGCTTCACCGGCGCCGACCTGTCGAACGTGCTGAACGAAGCAGCGCTGCTCACCGCGCGTGGCAACCAGAAGCTGATCGACAACCACATGCTGGACGAGGCGATCGACCGTGTGGTCGCGGGCCCGCAGAAGCGGACCCGGATCATGTCGGACAAGGAGAAGAAGATCACCGCGTACCACGAGGGCGGTCACGCCCTGGTCGCGGCGGCCTCACCGAACTCCGATCCGGTCCACAAGATCACGATCCTCTCCAGAGGCCGTGCTCTCGGCTACACGATGGTCCTGCCGGACGAGGACAAGTACTCCACGACCCGCAACGAGATGCTCGACCAGCTGGCATACATGCTGGGCGGGCGCGCGGCCGAGGAGCTCGTCTTCCACGACCCGACCACGGGCGCTGCGAACGACATCGAGAAGGCCACCGCAACGGCCCGCGCGATGGTCACGCAGTACGGCATGACCGAGCGCCTCGGTGCGATCAAGTTCGGTGGTGACAACACCGAGCCGTTCCTGGGCCGTGAGATGGGTCACCCGCGCGACTACTCGGAAGAGGTCGCCGCGCTCGTCGACGAAGAGGTCAAGAAGCTCATCGAGACCGCGCACAACGAGGCGTGGGAGATCCTGGTCGAGAACCGCGACGTCCTGGACAACCTGGTCCTCGCGCTGCTCGAGAAGGAAACGCTGAACAAGGAGCAGATCGCCGAGATCTTCGCCCCGATCGTCAAGCGTCCGGCCCGCCCCGCGTGGACCGGCTCCGCCAGGCGCACTCCGTCCACCCGCCCGCCGGTGCTCTCCCCCAGGGAGCTGTCGCTGACGAGCGGGACGAACGGCGCGGCGCCGGCGATCACCGCGAAGTCGAACCCTGCCGCCGAGGCGGCGCTTCCGGTGGCCGAGCCGGCTCCGGCTCCGGAGGAGCGTCCCGAGAGCTGAGCCTGAACCACCCTGCCCCGGTCTCCTCATCCGGCCCGGAGCGGATGCCGCGCCCCCCTGGTCTAGCCTGGGGGGCGCGGCATTTCCGTATGCCCGTATGCGAGACGCGTGTTCCGTACGCGTGGTAGGCACAGGAACGAGGCACCAGATGATCGACCCCGTGAGGCTGGACGTCGAGGGTGTGATCGGCGAGTTCGACGAGAAGCGCGCCGAGAACGCCGTACGAGAGCTGCTGATCGCGGTCGGCGAGGATCCGGACCGGGAGGGGCTGCGGGAGACGCCGGGGCGGGTGGCTCGGGCGTATCGGGAGCTGCTGGCCGGGTTGCGGCAGGAGCCCGAGGATGTGCTGACGACGACGTTCGACCTGGGGCACGACGAGATGGTCCTGGTGAAGGACATCGAGATCGTGAGTCTGTGTGAGCATCATCTGCTGCCGTTTCACGGTGTGGCGCACGTCGGGTACATCCCGGCCGAGACCGGGAAGATCACCGGACTGTCGAAGCTGGCGCGGCTCGTCGAGGTGTTCGCGCGGCGGCCGCAGGTGCAGGAACGGCTCACCACGCAGATCGCCGACTCGCTGATGCGGATCCTCGAGGCGCGGGGTGCGATCGTCGTGATCGAGGCCGAGCACATGTGCATGTCGGTGCGCGGCATACGCAAGCCGGGCGCGAAGACGACGACGTCCGCTGTGCGCGGGCAGTTGCGGGATGCTACGACGCGTGCCGAGGCGATGAGCCTCATCCTGGCTCGGTGAGCCTCCGCTGAGCGCTCCGCTTGGGGCGGGGTTCCTGAGCGTCTGCCTGGTTGGTGTCGTATTCGGGCTGCGGGTGCGTTGGAGCTGGTCGCGCCCGCGCGGCGGAGCCGCAAATCGATACAGCCCCGCGCCCCTTACGGGGCGCTGGTCGCGCCCCGCGGCGGAGCCGCACATTGATACAGCCCCGCGCCCCTTGGGCTGCGCCCCTTACGTGGGCGTAGTCCGGGGTGGGGCCCGCGCGGCACTACGCCGCCGGGGCTGCGTTGCCGTTTGTTTCGTCGTCCTCCGGGAGTTTGCAGACTCGTTCCAGGAAGAAGGCCGCGGCTATGACGGCGATGCCTGCCAGGACCGAGAAGCCGGCGTAGATGGCCTGGTCGCGGCGGGCCGGGATGTCCAGGGACTCCAGGAGGAAGGCGCCCGTGCCGCCGTACATGCCGGCGACCAGGGCGGCCACCAGGGCGCTGGCCTGGCCGAAGACCACCGCTCGGGCCGCCAGCAGCGGGTCGACCCCCGTGGCGCCGGGGCGGCGCTCGCGCTGGGCCTTGAGGCGGGCCCTCAGGGAGAGCGCCGTGGCCAGGAGGACCACGGCGATCAGGGCCAGGACGATGGGGGCGGCGAGGGGGACCCGGGGCAGCGTGCCCACCGCGTTCCACAAGCGGGCGCCCGCCCAGGACAGCACGCCGGCGACCACGAACACGCCGGCCAGTGTCCTGATGCGCAGCTCTTTCACGATGCCCCTTCGTCGCAACCGGAGATGGTCCGGTAGACCTTAACGACTAGTCGGGCAGCTGTAGTTCCAGGTCGGCGCGGGGCGCGACACCTTCGCGGGGGACGGCGGCCAGAAGCCCGGCCACCGGCCCGACACCCGGGAGCTGGGCGTCCGGCTCCACGTCGTGCCAGGGGGCGAGGACGAAGGCCCGCTCGTGCGCGCGCGGGTGGGGGAGGGTCAGTTCCGGGTCGTCGGAGACCAGGTCGGCGTACGCGACGATGTCCACGTCGATCGTGCGGGGCCCCCAGTGCTCGTCCCGTACGCGATGGAAGGCCTCCTCGACCGCGTGTGCCCGCTCCAGCAGGGAGGACGGGGGGAGCGTCGTACGCAAGACGACGACCGCGTTGAAGTACGTCGGCTGGCTGTCCGGCTCCACGCCCCAGGGCTCCGTCTCGTACACCGGAGAGACCGCCTTGACGCGTACGCCGGGCGTGTCCTCCAGGGCGTCGACGGCGCCCTGGAGGGTCTCCAGGCGGTTGCCGAGGTTCGAGCCGAGGGAGAGCACGGCACGTTTCGGGTTGTGCAGGGTGGTGTCGGCGGCGTCCACGCGTTCCACGACGGAGGCGGGCACCGGCTGTACGGTCGGGTCGCTCTGACCCTCGGTCAACGAGGCAGTCATACTCGGCTCCGGGTGATGGTGACGGTCACGTCGTCGAAGGGGACGGTGATCGGCGCGTCCGGTTTGTGGACGCAGACCTCGACCTCCTGGACCCCGTCATGTTTCAGACACGTCCGGGCGATGCGCTCGGCGAGCGTTTCGATGAGATCCACGGGCTCGCCCTCGACGACGGCCACGACCTCCTGGGCCACGATGCCGTAGTGCACGGTCTTCGCCAGGTCGTCGTCGGCCGCGGCCGGCCGGGTGTCCAGGCCCAGCGAGAGGTCCACGATGAAGGTCTGGCCCTCCACGCGTTCCTTGGGGAAGACACCGTGGTGCCCGCGGGCCTTGAGGCCGCGCAGCGCGACACGATCCACGCGAATCACTCCTGCAATCGTCGGTAACGGCGGTCACCGCCATATGCGGTCGATACACCAGCCACAGTCGAATCTACCTGCGGACACCGACAACGCCCGGTCACGGGGACTCGGCGTCGGGCGCATGCCAGGAGGGTTCATCGACTGTTCTTCTGGGAGGACACGGCAGCTCACGGGCTGGTAGCCGCCCATACCCAGGGGCCCGCGATCCCAACCACTACTTGGCCCCTACCCACTCAGGAGGCGGAGTCGTCGGTCTCTTCCTCGCCGGATTCGGCCAGTACGGGGGAGGCGTGGTGCGACCAGAGCTTCCAGCCGTCGGATGTGCGGCGGAACACATTCGTGGCGACGACGAGCTGGCCCACGAGCGGTCCCAGTTCGTCGCTGTCCTCCGGGGGCGGGCCACCGCTGAGGATGTTCTCGGTGCAGGTCACCAGGGCGGTGTCGGAGATGACGGACACGTGCACGTCCGTCAGGAAGAACTGGATGTACTCGGTGTTCGCCATGATCAGCGCGTACGAGCGGAGCACCTCGCCGCGGCCGGTCAGTACGGGCCAGCCGGGGTGGACGCAGGAGACCTCGGCGCCCTGGTCGGCGGTTTCGTCGGGGTCCTTGGGATCCGTGTCCGCGGTGTGTTCGGCTCCGTCGATGTCCATGGGGGCCAGCCAGAGCGTCGACAGCTCTTCGAAGTCGCCGCGTTCCATCGCTTCGTAGAAGGCGGTGTTGACGCGGGCGACCTCTTCGACGTCGGTGCGGGGTGCGCTCACTGGGCTCCCTCTGCCGCCCGGGCGCCTTCCACGGCCCGGGCGACCCGGACCGCGTCGGCGGTGGCCCGCACCTCGTGGACGCGGACCGCCCACGCGCCCTGGTGGGCGGCGAGCGCGGAGACGGCGGCGGTGGCGGCGTCGCGTTCCCTGGCGGGCGGCGGGGCGCCTTCCGGGCCTGCCAGTACGCGGCCGAGGAACCGCTTGCGGGACGCGGCGACCAGTACGGGGTGGCCGATGTCCAGGAGGCGGTCGAGGTGGGCGAGGAGGGTCAGGTCGTGTTCGGCCTGCTTGGAGAAGCCGAGGCCCGGGTCGACGACGATGCGGTCCGCGGCGATGCCTCCCTCGAGAACGGCCTCCACGCGTGCGTGGAGCTCGTCGATGACTTCGGAGACGACGTCCTCGTACCTCCCCTGGATGTTTCCGCCCTCCAGGAAGCCGCGCCAGTGCATGACCACGAAGGGGGCGCCGGCGTCCGCGACGACCGGGATCATCGCGGGGTCGGCGAGGCCGCCGCTGACGTCGTTGACAAGTGCGGCGCCCGCCGCGAGGGCCCGTTCGGCGACGGAGGAGCGCATGGTGTCGACGGAGATGGTGACGCCTTCGGAGGCGAGGCCGCGGACGACCGGGATGACGCGCTTGAGTTCCTCGGCCTCGTCGACGCGGGTGGCGCCGGGGCGGGTGGACTCGCCGCCCACGTCGACGAGGTCGGCGCCCTCCGCGACCAGGTCGAGGCCGTGCTTGACGGCTGCCGTCGTGTCGAACCACTGGCCGCCGTCCGAGAAGGAGTCGGGGGTTACGTTCACGACTCCCATGACGGCGCACCGGTCCCATGCCGGGAGCCCGGACACTTGGCCTCGCCCGTTGTTCTTGCTCATATGCCCAGCGTAGGCCTCCGCGTTGGGGGCTGGGTTCGTCTACGGGGGTGGTGGCCTGAGCGAGGTCCCGGGGCTTGGGGGGAGTGGGACCTCGCTCAGGCCGGCTCTAGGCCGCTCTTACGCCGTGTTCCGGCAGGCGGGTTTCCGGCAGCCGGTGTGTGCACGGCGCCGGCGGGGGCGTCCTGCGGCGCAGGGCCCGCGGCAGGGGGAGGTCCACGAAACCCTCCGCCCGCAGGGCCGCCAGGCCGATGCGCGGGAGGTCACGGGAAGAGCGGTAGACGACGAAGCGGGGCTCCCAGCGGGGGCGGAACTTCGCGTTGAACTTGTAGAGCGACTCGATCTGGAACCAGCGGGAGAGGAAGACCAGCAGTCCGCGCCAGGCGCGCAGGACCGGGCCCGCGCCGATCTTCTCGCCGCGGGCCAGGACCGCGCGGAACATCGCGAAGTTGAGCGAGATGCGCTTCACGCCCAGGCGGGGCGCCGCCTGGAGCGCGGCCACGATCAGGAGCTCGTTCATGCCGGGATCGGCCGCGCGGTCGCGGCGCATCAGGTCCAGGGAGACGCCGTCCGTGCCCCACGGGACGAAGTGGAGTACGGCCCTCAGATCGCCGTACGGCCCCGGCTCGGCGTCCGGCTTGTGAGCGGTGGCGAGCAGACAGTCCCCGTCGGCCGGGTCGCCGATGCGGCCCAGTGCCATGGAGAAGCCGCGCTCGGTGTCCGTGCCGCGCCAGTCCTGAGCGGCGCGGCGTATCCGGTCCAGTTCGCCGCCGCCCAGGTCATGGACGCGCCGTACCCGGGTCTCGTAACCGGCCCGCTCGATGCGTTTCACCATCTGGCGCACGTTTCGCATCGGGCGCCCGGCCAGGGAGAAATCCGCGACGTCCACCACCGCCTCGTCGCCCAGTTCGAGGGCGTCCAGGCCGGTTTCCCGCGTCCAGACCTCGCCGCCCTTCTCGGAGCAGCCCATGACGGCGGGTGTCCAGGAGTGGGTTTTCGCCTCGTCCATGA
Source organism: Streptomyces pseudoechinosporeus (assembly GCF_054783935.1). Lineage (NCBI taxonomy): Bacteria > Bacillati > Actinomycetota > Actinomycetes > Kitasatosporales > Streptomycetaceae > Streptomyces > Streptomyces pseudoechinosporeus. The sequence continues at coordinate 67,440 of NZ_BAAGPS010000005.1, read as the reverse complement.
AGCGCTCGATCGCGCCGGGCCAGGCCTCGACGTCGCCGATCGGGTCGCCGCTGGCGAGCATCACGCCGGAGACGACGCGGTACGTCACCGCCGCCTTGCCGCTGGGCGAGAAGACGACCGCCTTGTCGCGGCGCAGCGCGAAGTGGCCGAGCGAGTCACGGCCGCCGTGCTTCTCCAGGAGTGCCCGCAGTCGCGCCTCGTCGTCCTCGGTGAGGCGTGCGGCGGGGTGCTCGGGGCGCAACGCCAGGTAGATGGTGGTGAGGGCGGTCAGCAGGCCGAGCGCGCCGAGTGAGAAGGCCACCGTCCAGGACGTATCGCCCTGATAGCCGACCGGGCCCTCGAAGCCGAACAGGCCGTATACGACATGGGTGATGCGGTCCGCCAGGCTCGGATAGCCGACCATCCGGTCCGGGTGGGCACTGACGACGACCAGGCCGAGGAGCAGTGAACCGGCGCCCATGAGAAAGAAGTTGGTGAGCGCGCGCCAGCGGCTGCGGGGGTCGGGCAGCGCCGCGAACTCACCGCGATGCCGCAGCAGGGGAGCCAGCAGCGCCAGGGAGACGAGGATGCCGATGAGGGAGTGCCGGTAGGTCAGCTGCGCGAGGGCACCGACCGGCAGAAGGAACACGGCGGCCTGCCAGGCCCGGCGCTTGCGGCGGCGCAGACCGTGGGCCAGGAGCAGCAGCAGGACGCCCGCGCTGAGCGACAGGGCGGCGGCGAACGGGCCCAGCGCGCCGGGCAGCACCTCGGCGAGCGTGTGCATGCGGCTGTGCCGGAAGCGCGGGAAGACGCCCGCCGCGATGTCCAGGAGCCCTACGAGGGTGCAGGCTCTGGCGACCAGGGCGGGGACGGCTTCGGGGCGTGGACCGCTCAGTACGCGCCGCAGTCGGCCCCTCCGGTAGCCCGGAACCTTGGCCGACGTTTCCCCTTCAACCGTTACAGACATCGCAACCCGTACTTCTGCGAGAGAACTCGAAACCAGTGCCATTTACGGCATCCAGCGACATTGCGCCCTCTAGGACGGTGTCAGGAGCGGCCTGGTTCATCCGGTTCCGGAAAAGCGTGTCAAAAGCGCGTCTCAAGAGTGCGGGTACATACGCGATCCTCTGCGCGGTGCTGTTGTCACTGGAGTGACTGTTTGGAGTGACCGCTGAGTGGCGAGGTGGTGTCAATCCTCGGGAGTGGCTGGGTTTTTACGGGGCGGGGCTCCAAGATTCGCCTACGCGCGGTAAGTTTCTGGCCATGCCACGTGGACGTCACCGTCATTCCCCACCTCTGCACCGGCTGCTGCCCCCCTCGGCGATCGCAGGCGTCTCGCTCGTCTGTGCCGCCGGGCCCTGGTTGTTCTCGGACGCGTGGGTGCTTCGCGGGCTGGCCGCGGGCGCCGCGGCGACGGCTGTCGTGGGTGCGGTCGTCATGCGCCACTGGGACGTGTCCGCGGGCAAGCGCGTCGCGGACCTCACGCGCGCGCGTGCGAGCGACGAGTGGCGCCACGAGGAGCGCGTCGCCGAGCTCGAGACCGACCTCGACGAGTCGCGCGAGCTGCGCACCAAGCTGGAGCACCGGCTCCGCGAGAAGCGGGCGGAGCTCCAGGGCCTGCGCAACGAACACGCCGCCCTGCTACGGCGGTACGCCACGGCGGAGACGGAGCGGGCCAGCGTCCTGGAGAGCCGCCGTCGCCTCGCCATAGAGGCGACGACTCCGGCTCGTGCCGCCCTGCCCGCGGCGGCTTCGGCGGACGCGGTGGCCGAGGCGACCGAGAAGCCTGCTCCGGCCGCCCGTGCCGCGGCTGCGGTGCTCTACGCGAAGGCCAACGCGGCGTTGGACCGGCTGGCGGAGGCGGCTACCGCGCACGTGGCCGAGGGCGAACCTTGGGCGGACGGGGCGGCGAAGGGCGAGGCCGCGGAGGACGGTTCGGCGGCGGACGCTTCGGAGGACGTGAGCGGTTCGTCCGCGGTGGACGGCTCCACGGAGAGCGGTTCGGCTCAGGACGCGCCTGTAGAGAGCGAGTCCCCCAAGAGCGGCTCCACGGAGGGCAGTTCGGTGGCGACGGACGAGCCCGGGCCGGGCAAGTCGCCGAAGGGCGGCCCCGCGAAGGGTGGTTCGGCCAAGGGTGCCCCCGTGAAGGCCGGTGCGCCGAAGGGTGCGCCTCCGGCGGGCGGTCCCGGTAAGGGCGGGCCCACGCCGGGCGGTTCACCGAAGGGCGGCGCTCGTAAGAAGGCACCCGCGACGGGCGAGGCCGGGACGGAGGGCGAGGCGGCGCAGGGGAAGCCCGAGGCGGTCGGCGGGCATGAGCGCACGGCCGCCGCGACCGCACCGGCGCCCGCCGAGTCCGACACCACCGCGGCCGCTCTGAAGCCCGCCCTCAAGCCCGCGCTCGGCTCCGGGCACTTCACCGTGCCCAAGGCCGTGGCGGTCGCTCCGACTCCTCCCGTACGGCGGCCCTCCGTAGAGGGCGGTTTCGACTTCTTCGGTACGCAGCAGGAGGCGTCCGAGGCCGCCCTGGAGGCCGTGCAGAACGAGGATCTCGCCGACGTGGTGGGCCAGGAGGCGCTCGCTCTCCACAAGGCCGAGTCCGAGGCGCAGTTCAAGCCCGCGGACGAGGAGTCCCGCAGCGTCGGTCAGCAGGTCATCGACCTGACCGCGCACGACGAGACGGAGCAGATCGACGTGGCGGAACTGCGGAGCGCGGTTTCCTGAACCTCGGCGGCAACAGCTCATGAGGGCAGTGGCAACGCAACACGCCACTGCCCTCAGCCGTCCACCGGCCCGACTCGGGCCATCAACCACTCAACTTCCGGCCATCCACCGATCCGGCCGAGCCTCCCGCCGCCCCGTACGCGACCGGTCCGCCTGCCCGTACAGCAGCTCCGCCGCCTGAGAGGCGTCCCGCAGCCGGGCCCTCACCGTCTTGTTGGCGCCGGTGTCTATGTGGATGTGGGACAGCCCCTTGAAGCGCATCCACGGCCCCTGCTCCAGGCGCACGCTCTGCACCTTGCCGTGCGGAACGAGCGCGAGGCTGCGGCGCAACAGCCCGTGCCGGGACGCGAAGACGGCGTCGGTGACGGCGAGCCCGTAACCCCGCCACCAGAACGGCGCGCACCAGCCCGCCCGGCGCGGCGGCCGCGACAGCGCACCCGGCACGGTCACCCCCGGCAGCACCCGCGCGATCACCGACTCGGCGACCTCGCGCGGAGCGACCGGTACGAGCACGGAGTTGGACGAGCCCGCCACGTCCAGCTCGACCCGGACCCACCCGCGCCGCCGCCACAGCAGCGGTTCGACGATGCGGACGGTCTGTACGCGCCCGGGCGGCACCGTCTCGTGCGTACGGTCGAGCAGTCCGTGGTCGATACGGAGCCCGTCCGGGGAATCGCCCACGGTCCAGTCGTACTCGCCGACGAAGCGCCCCACGCTGCTCGCGCCCGCCGCACCGAGCAGCGGCAGCGCGACCGCGAGGACCGTCCACACACTGTGTGAGGCCCACCACACCAGCGGCGGTACGACGAGCGCGCCGGCCAGCGATCCCCAGGTGGCGCCCGTCAGCACCAGGGACACGGCGAGGACCCGGGCCGGTACGTGCAGCAGCTGACGGACCGGCGCCTCGCCCACCTCGTGCGCCGTCTCGGGGGCGAAACCGGCGGCACGGGCGAGGAGTTCGGCCCGTAGCGCACGGGCCTCGTCCTGGCCCAGGAAGGCGAGTTCGTCCTTCTTGTCGGTCCCTATGACGTCGAGTTTGAGTTTGGAGACGCCCGCGACACGGGCCAGCAGCGGCTGGGTGACGTCGACGGCCTGGAGCCGGTCGAGCCGGATGTGCGCGGAGCGCCGGAACAACAGGCCCGTACGGATGCGCAGTTCGGTGTCGGTCACCGCGAAGTGGGTGAACCACCAGGTCAGAAAGCCGTACAGGGCGGCGGCCGGAATGACGATGGCGATCGCGATCAGCAGGGTGGAGGTCGTCAGCCGGGTCAGCTGCCGCTGCGTCTGGTCGGGGTCGTGCACCGCCCAGCCGGCGATCACGGCGATCGGCGCCCAGGCACGGCGCAGCGGCGTCACCGGATGCAGCCGCCGCTCCGTCACGGGTTTGTTCTGGCGTACGCCGCGCTCGACGCCGGATGTCGTCACAGCCCCGCCGATCTGGCCTCGCCCAGCTCCGTGAGCCGGTCCCGCAGCCGTTCCGCCTCCGCCGGGTCGAGGCCCGGAATGCGCGCGTCCGTCGCCGCGGCGGCCGTGTGCAACTGCACGCTCGCCAGCCCGAAATGCCGCTCGACGGGACCCGAGTTCACCTCGACCAACTGCATGCGCCCGTACGGCACGACCGTCTCCTCACGCCACAGCACACCCCGGCTGATCAGCAGGTCGTCCGCGCGCTCCGCGTACCGCCAGGACTCCCAGTTGCGTCCCAGCATCGGCCAGCCCCACAGCAGCAGCGCCAGCGGCAGCAGCGCGAAGGCCGCCCAGCCGGGCCCGGCGAGCAGGCCGAGCGGCAGCCCCGTACCGAGCGTCAGCGGCACCAGCCAGACGACGAGCAGCAGCCGGCGCATCCGCAGCAGTCCCGGCGGCAGGCCGGTCCACACCGGCTCAGGCTCGGACTCGGTGTTCCCGGTGGCGCCCATGATCCCCGTACTCCCCGTCTCCATGCCGCAAGCGTACGTACGAGACACTGTTCCCATGACTCCTACGTCGGAGACCACGGTCGGCATCGGCGGCGCCGCGGAGAGCACCGACATGGTGCTCAACATCGGCCCCCAGCACCCGTCCACCCACGGTGTACTGCGCCTCAGGCTCGTGCTGGACGGCGAGCGGATCCAGCATGCGGAGCCGGTCATCGGCTATATGCACCGCGGCGCGGAGAAGCTCTTCGAGGCGCGCGACTACCGCCAGATCATCGTGCTCGCCAACCGCCACGACTGGCTCTCCGCCTTCTCGAACGAGCTGGGTGTCGTCCTCGCCGTGGAACGCATGCTCGGCATGGAGGTCCCCGCCCGCGCGGTGTGGATGCGCACGCTCCTCGCAGAGCTGAACCGTGTCCTCAACCATCTGATGTTCCTGGGTTCGTACCCGCTTGAGCTGGGCGGAATCACTCCGGTCTTCTACTCCTTCAGGGAGCGCGAGGAGTTGCAGGGCGTCATGGAGGAGATCTCCGGCGGGCGCATGCACTACATGTTCAACCGGGTCGGCGGTCTCAAGGAGGACCTCCCCGCCGGATGGGCTTCACGCGCGCGTGCAACCGTCGCCGACGTCCGTTCGCGCATGGACGTGTACGACAACCTGGTGCTCGGCAACGAGATCTTCCGCGGGCGTACGCGCGACGTGGGCCGGATGTCCCCGGAGACGGTGCACGCCTACGGAGTGAGCGGTCCGATCGCCCGTGCCTCCGGCGTCGACTTCGACCTGCGCCGCGACGAGCCCTATCTGGCGTACGGGGAGCTGGGCGACGTCCTGAAGGTCGTCACCCGGCAGGAGGGCGACTGTCTGGCCCGCTTCGAGGTCCTCCTGGAGCAGACCCACAACTCCCTGGACCTCGCCGACGCCTGTCTGGACCGGCTCGCGGAGCTGCCGCCCGGGCCGATCAACCAGCGGCTCCCGAAGGTGCTCAAGGCCCCGGAGGGCCACACGTACGCCTGGACCGAGAACCCGCTCGGCATCAACGGCTACTACCTCGTCAGCAAGGGCGACAAGACCCCGTACCGGCTGAAGCTGCGCTCGGCCTCGTACAACAACATCCAGGCACTCACCGAGCTGCTGCCGGGCACGCTCGTCGCGGACATGGTGGCGATCTTGGGGTCACTGTTCTTCGTGGTCGGGGACATCGACAAGTAGGGCTTCCCCGGCTCTCCGTGCTCTCTGTAGAGGGCTGTTTTCGCCGGGCAGAGGGTCGGGCAGCGGGTTCGGAATTCCCACCGGCTGCACGAGCCAGCCGAAGTCGCCCAGCCCGCCGGGAGCGGTGAGCTCGGCGGCCTCGCCCGCGCCGGCGAGGGCCCGTACGTACGCCGTCGGGTCCGTGGAGGCCAGCGACAGCGGCGGACGGCCGCCGCTCACGCCCAGGGCGCGCAGGACGTCCCGCTGGGTCAGCAGACGCGCTCCTGGCAGTGCGCACGCGTCCAGGGCCACATGCGCGGTGATGTCGCAGGACCCGTCCGGCACGGGCGCCGTCTCGCGGCCCTCACGGAAACCGGTGAGCGTCCCGAAGGGTGGGCGCGCGTCCGCGCGGTGGGCGTAGTCGACGGCCACGGCGAGACCCCGGTCGAGGGTGGCCACGGCGGATGCCCAAGCGGCGTCTCTGGGGAGGCCGATTTCGGCACGCAGCCCTTCGGGATGCTGATTTGCTTCGTTTGCTTCGGGACGCTGATTTCCAGGGAGCGGCCACCACCGCGCCAGCCATTCCACTTCCGCTCCGGAGACCGGCTCCCCGAGCGACTCGGTGCCGTCCTCCCGTACGAGGACCAGCCTCAGCACCCCGTCGACGTCCGCCTCGGCCACGTCCAGGGGGACGTTGTCCAGCCACTCGTTCGCGAACAGCAGCCCGGTGACCCCCGCCGGAGGCTCCGCGCGCCACTCGATCCGATGGTCGAGAGCGGCGGGCCGGTCGGCGCGTTCGACGGCGTACCCGCGCGCGCGGGAGGCCACTTCGGCGGGCAGCGCCTTCAGGACGCCGGTCACCAGCTCGCCGCGGCCCGCGCCCATGTCGACGAACGCGAGCTCGGCGGGCCGACCGAGCGCCTCGTCGACCCGGCACAGGAGCCGGGCCACGGCCCCCGCGAACAGCGGCGAGGCGTGCACAGAGGTACGGAAATGACCCGCGGGCCCCTCAGGCCGGCGATAGAAACCTGAAGGCCCGTACAGCGCCTCCTCGGCCGCCTGCCGCCACCCGCGCCACCCACCCGATGCCTCGTGTGCGTCTTGTCTCACCGCTTGTCCCACAGCGTCAGGCTAAGCGCCGGGAATCGGCAGGTCTCCACCTTGGGGAGTACGTGCGGTGGTCGCGGATCGGCCCTCCGGTTGACCCCTGCACACTGCACCCTTCCCTACGCTGGGTTACGTGCAGCGCCTCTATGAACTCCTCCGCAGACACCCGACGTGGGTCGACAGCTTCTGGGCCGTCCTCCTGCTCGGGATTTCGGTGCTGGGCGGATCGATCACGGAGGAGGCCCAGGGGGCCGATCTCCCGGCCGTCACGGTTCCGATCATGATCCTGCTGAGCCTGGTGGTCGCGCTGCGCCGCCGTATGCCGGAGAAGATGCTGATCCTGGCGCTCGTGCTCGGCCTGGCGCAGCTGATCGCGGACGTCGGGACGCTGCCCGCCAACTTCGCCTTCCTGGTGATCATCTACACGGTCGCGGCGGACGGCGCCCGCTGGGCCTCCCGGATCGCGTTGACCGCCGGCTTGTGCGCCGCTCCCGTGGCACAACTGCGCTGGCCGGCCGAGGAGGGCATCGGGGGCAGCATCGCCATAGTGATCTTCCAGACCGTGCCCTTCGCGCTCGCCTGGGTCCTCGGCGACTCGGTCCGCACCCGCCGCGCCTACCTCTCGCAGCTGGAGGAGCGCGCCGCCCGGCTGGAGAAGGAGCGCGAGGCCCAGTCCAAGGTCGCGGTCGCCGCCGAGCGGGCCCGGATCGCCCGCGAGCTGCACGACGTGGTCGCGCACAACGTGTCGGTGATGGTGGTGCAGGCGGACGGTGCCGCGTACGTCCTGGACACCGCCCCCGACCAGGCCAAGAAGGCCCTGGAGACGATCTCAGGAACAGGCCGTCAGGCCCTCGCCGAGATGCGCCGGCTGCTCGGCGTGCTGCGCACCGGCGAGCACCAGGAGAGCGGCGAGTACGTCCCTCAGCCCGACGTCGACCAGCTCGACGACCTCATCGAGGAGGTCCGTACGGCCGGTCTCCCCGTCGACTACAAGATCGAGGGCACTCCGCGACCGCTGCCGAGCGGCGTCGAGCTCACCGCGTACCGCATCGTGCAGGAGGCGCTCACCAACACGCGCAAGCACGGAGGGCCGAACGCGGGCGCGAGCGTGCGCCTGGTCTACTTCGACGACGGCCTCGGGCTGCTCGTCGAGGACGACGGAAAGGGCGCCCCGCACGAGCTGTACGAGGACGGCGGCGTCGACGGCCGGGGACACGGTCTGATCGGTATGCGTGAACGTGTCGGTATGGTCGGCGGCACCCTGGACGCGGGGCCGCGCCCGGGCGGCGGCTTCCGGATCAGCGCACTGCTCCCGCTCAAGCCCGCCAACTGACACGTGCACGCCCCACCCGTCGACCGCCCACGCAGCGCCCGCCCACACACCGCCCGTCCATGATTGACCGGAGGACCCAGGAATGCCGATCCGCGTGATGCTCGTCGACGACCAGGTGCTGTTGCGCACCGGGTTCCGGATGGTGCTCGCCGCCCAGCCGGACATGGAGGTCGTCGCGGAAGCGGGCGACGGTGTCGAGGCCCTCCAGGTGCTGCGCTCGACCGACGTCGACGTGGTTCTGATGGACGTACGCATGCCGAAGCTGGACGGCGTCGAGGCGACCCGCCGCATCTGCTCGGAGCCCGACCCGCCGAAGGTGCTGATCCTGACCACCTTCGACCTCGACGAGTACGCCTTCTCCGGGCTGAAGGCGGGCGCCTCCGGCTTCATGCTCAAGGACGTGCCGCCCGGCGAACTCCTCGCCGCCATCCGCTCCGTGCACAGCGGTGACGCGGTGGTCGCGCCGTCCACGACCCGCCGTCTCCTCGACCGGTTCGCGCCGATGCTGCCGAGCGCCGGCAAGGAGCCCCAGAACAAGGGGCTGGAGCGGCTCACCGACCGCGAGCGCGAGGTGATGATCCTGGTCGCACAGGGCCTGTCGAACGGCGAGATCGCGGCCCGGCTCGTCCTCTCGGAGGCAACGGTCAAGACGCACGTGGGGCGCATCCTCACCAAGCTGGGGCTGCGGGACCGGGTACAGGTCGTGGTTCTGGCGTACGAGACGGGGCTTGTACGGGCGGGTGGGCAGGGCTGAGCCGTGCTCGGCCGGGTGTTCGGCCGGAACGTGACCGAGGCGTAACCGGCGGCCACTAAGGTCTCTGCGCATGCTCCTGTGGATCAACGGCCCCTTCGGGGGCGGCAAGACACAGACCGCACACGAGATCCAGCGCCGACTGCCCGGCAGCGTCATCTGCGACCCGGAACACATCGGCTTCGGGCTGCGCCGCACGCTGCCGCCCGAACTGCGCGGAAACTTCCAGGACTTGGTGTCCTGGCGGCAGGGCGTCGTCGAGGTGCTCGACCTCGCCCTCACCAAGCACGATGGCGTGGTGATCGCGCCCATGACCGTCACGGACTTCGGCTACTTCGACGAGACGGTCGGGCGACTGCGCGAAAAGGGCCACGATGTACGGCACTTCACGCTCCTCGCCGAGCGCGAGACCGTCCTGAAGCGACTGCGCGAGCGCGGCTTCGGCCAGCTCCTCCAGCACGTCGCCGGCAAGGACGCCCCCTTGCGCAGGGAGAGTTGGGCGGTGGAGCAGCTCGACCACTGCCTGGAGCGGCTGCGCGAGCCGGAGTTCGCCGAGCACCTGTGGACGGACCAGACGACGGTCCCCAAGACCGCCGACCGGATCGCCGTACTGGCGGGGCTGACGCTCAGGCCGAACAAGGAGGGGGCGCTGCGGACGCGGCTGCGGCAGATACGGGTCGGGGTCAAGCACATACGGTTCGACTGAGTGCGCCGCTGCGGCTGTTCAGGCCGCTGAGCCGGGCAGCCGCGCCACGAAGTCGGCTACGGCTGTCTTGACGTCCTCCGCGCTCCACTCCAGCCCCGGCCCGGCCACCGTGACCTCCGTGTAGGCCAGGCCCGGGCCACCCCGTGACCAGAGCAGCGGGAACAGCGAGGTCTTCGTCTCCTCAGCCTGGAGCGTTCCCGCGTCGGTCAGGGCATCGGCCTCGTACGGCAGCCAGAGCTGGAACTGGTGCGTGTGCGGCTCCTCCGGGTGGACGCGCACCCAGGGGACCCCGGCGGCGGCGAATCCCTCGCGCAGCGCCGCGGCGACCACGCGCGCGTGGGCCACGTATTCCGGCAGCCGGGGCAGCTCCCTGTCCAGGCCGATCAGCACGGACAGGGCCGTCGGGAACTGCTGGAGGATCTGCCCGCCGTACCGGTGCCGCCAGGCCTTCGCCTCCTCGATCAGCGTCTTCGGGCCCGCGAGGGCGGCGCCGCCGATTCCGTCGAGCGACTTGTAGAACGACACGTAAACGCTGTCCGCGAGACCCGCGATCTCGTCCAGGGGGCGGCCGAAGTGCTTGGTGCACTCCCACAGGCGGGCTCCGTCGAAGTGCACGACGGCGTCCCGTTCGCGCGCCGCTTCCGCCATCTCGGAGAGCTCCTCCCAGGTGGGCAGGACGAAACCGGCCCCCACCAGGGGCAGTTCGAGCAGCAGCGCCCCGAAGGGCTCCTCCAGGTCGCGTATCTCGGCGGCGGACGGCAGCCGTGGCTCATGCGTCGGATGGACGATCCGCAGGCCGCTGACCGTGCTGAACGCATGCCGTTCGTACAGCTCGGGGTGGGAGAGCGGATGCATCGCCACGGTCGTGTTCCCCGTACGGCCCGCCCAGCAGCGAAGGGCGACCTGCTGGGCCATCGTGCCCGAGGGGAAGAATGCGGCGGCTTCCTTGCCGAGGAGGCCGGCGACCCGTTCCTCCACGGTCTCGACGATCCCGTCGCCGTACATGTCCACCGGCTGGTCCAGGTCGTACACCTGGGGCGCCGCATCCGTCAGCCGCGCCAGTCGCTGGCCGACCGTGAAATGGAAACCGGCCCGCCACAGTGTCCGTTCGGCTCCTCGCGCGGCGGCCCAGCGCCGCGCCCGCTTCTGCTCCGCGGACTGTTCCTCGCCCTGCTCAGCCGACTGATCCCTGTCCTGCTCCTGCTCCTGCTCCGCCGAATCACTCATCCCTGGAGCATGCCGGGCCCGGTGTCGGCCCGGCATGCGAATTTCCCACAATTTCCCACAGGCTGTGGACAACAAAACGGGCCCGGAACCGATCGCGTTAACATGACGAGAAATCGTCCGGTACCCCGAGCGGACTGGAACGGAAGGCCGCCGTCGAGTGAGTACAGTCCCACAACCAGACCCCAAGGACCGCCCCGCGCGGCTCACCGTCGGCGTCGTCGGTGCCGGCCGCGTGGGGCCCGCTCTTGCCGCGTCGCTCCAGCTCGCCGGGCATCGGCCGGTGGCCGTATCCGGAGTCTCCGACGCCTCCGTACGACGTGCGGCGCAACTGCTGCCCGACGTACCGCTGGTGACGCCCGCGCAGGTCATGGAGCGGGCCGACCTGGTGCTCCTGACGGTCCCGGACGACGCCTTGCCGGGGCTGGTCGAGGGGCTCGCCGAGACAGGGGCGGTACGGCCGGGGCAGCTGCTCGTGCACACCTCCGGGCGGTACGGCGCGAAGGTCCTGGACCCCGCGCTGCGGGCCGGTGCGCTGCCGCTGGCGCTGCACCCCGCGATGACGTTCACCGGCACTCCTGTGGACGTACAGCGGCTGGCCGGGTGCTCCTTCGGGGTCACCGCGCCCGAGGAGCTGCGGCTGGCCGCCGAGGCGCTGGTCATCGAGATGGGCGGCGAGCCCGAGTGGATCGCCGAGGCCGCCCGTCCCCTGTACCACGCGGCCCTCGCCCTCGGCGCCAACCACCTGGTGACCCTGGTCGCCGAGTCCATGGAGCTGTTGCGTACGGCGGGAGTTGAGGCCCCCGACCGGATGCTGGGCCCGCTGCTCGGTGCAGCCCTCGACAACGCCCTCAGGTCGGGCGACGCGGCCCTCACAGGACCCGTCGCGCGCGGCGACGCGGGCACGGTCGCCGCGCACGTCACGGAGTTGCGCAAGCACGCCCCGGAGACCGTCCCCGGCTATCTGGCGATGGCCCGCGCGACCGCCGACCGGGCCCTGGCCCACGGACTGCTGAAGCCGGAGCTCGCCGAGGACCTTCTCGGGGTATTGGCAGACGGGACCGACGGCACTGAGGGAGACGCCCGATGACCACCGCCCTGCTGCGCACCGCCGACGAGCTCCACGCGCGCGTGCGCACCGGCCGCCGCGCCGTCGTGATGACCATGGGCGCCCTGCACGAGGGCCACGCCACCCTGATCCGCACCGCCCGCGAGATAGCGGGCGGCGACGGAGAGGTCGTCGTCACGGTCTTCGTGAATCCCCTCCAGTTCGGCGCGGGCGAGGACCTCGACCGCTATCCGCGCACCCTGGACGCCGATGTCAAGATCGCCGAACAGGCGGGCGCGGACGTCGTGTTCGCCCCCTCCGTGGACGAGGTCTACCCGGGCGGCCAGCCTCAGGTCCGCATCAGCGCGGGCCCCATGGGCGAGCGCCTGGAGGGTGCCGCGCGGCCCGGGCACTTCGACGGCATGCTCACCGTCGTCGCCAAGCTGCTGCACCTCACCCGGCCCGATGTGGCGCTGTACGGGCAGAAGGACGCCCAGCAGCTCGCCCTGATCCGCCGCATGGTGCGCGATCTGAACTTCGGGGTGGAGATCGTCGGCGTACCGACGGTGCGGGAGGAGGACGGCCTGGCCCTGTCCAGCCGCAACCGCTACCTCTCGGCCGCCGAGCGCCGCACCGCGCTCGCCCTCTCCCAGGCCCTGTTCGCGGGCAGCGACCGGCACGCCGCACAGGAGGCCCTGCGCGCGCGTGCCCGTGAAGTGCCCACCACGCGCGCGCGTGCCGAGGCCCTCAGCGCGCTCGGCGAGTCCCGCGCCGCGGCCGACGCGCACGCCGTCGCCAAAGCGGTCCCGGGGGGTCCCGCCGCGGTCCGGGCCGCCGCCCGCCTCGTCCTCGACGACGCCGCCCGTATGCAACCCCCGCTCGCCCTGGACTACTTGGCGCTGGTCGACCCGTCCGACTTCACCGAGATCCCGGACGACTACACCGGCGAGGCGGTCCTCGCCGTCGCCGCCCGGGTCGGGACGACCCGGCTGATCGACAACATTCCGCTGACCTTCGGAGCCGCCTCGTGACCAGCACAGGCATACGCCCGCCCGTCTCCCACCACTCTCGAACGAGAGCGCTCCGCGCTCGCCCCCGTTTGACCGCCCCCGCCCCCGGCTGGTTCATCGCCGCCGACGTCGTGGTCGTCGGCTCCGGAGTCGCCGGACTCACCGCGGCCTTGCGCTGCGACGCCGCCGGGCTGCGGACCGTCGTCGTCACCAAGGCCATGCTCGACGACGGCTCCACGCGCTGGGCGCAGGGCGGCATCGCGGCGGCCCTCGGCGAGGGCGACACCCCCGAGCAGCACCTCGACGACACGCTGGTGGCGGGCGCGGGCCTGTGTGACGAGCAGGCGGTACGCCTCCTCGTCACCGAGGGCCCTGACGCCGTACGCCGCCTCATCGCGACCGGCGCCCACTTCGACGAGTCCGAGCAGGGCGACCTGGAGCTCACCCGCGAGGGCGGCCACCACCGCCGCCGGATCGCGCACGCGGGCGGCGACGCGACCGGCGCGGAGATCTCCCGGGCGCTCGTCGAGGCGGTACGCGCGCGTGGACTGCGTACGATCGAGAACGCCCTGGTCCTGGACGTGCTGACGGACGCCGACGGCCGCACCGCGGGCGTCACGCTGCACGTCATGGGAGAGGGCCAGCACGACGGCGTGGGAGCCGTTCACGCGCCCGCCGTGGTCCTCGCCACCGGCGGCATGGGCCAGGTCTTCTCGGCAACCACCAACCCGTCCGTGTCCACCGGGGACGGCGTCGCGCTCGCCCTGCGCGCCGGGGCCGAGGTCAGCGACCTGGAGTTCGTGCAGTTCCACCCGACCGTGCTGTTCCTCGGCCCGGACGCCGAGGGCCAGCAGCCACTGGTCTCCGAAGCGGTACGGGGCGAGGGTGCCCACCTGGTCGACGCGGACGGTGTGCGCTTCATGCAGGGTCAGCACGAACTGGCCGAGCTGGCGCCCCGCGACATCGTCGCCAAGGGCATCATGCGCCGCATGCAGGAGCAGGGCGCCGAGCACATGTACCTGGACGCCCGGCACTTCGGCGCCAGCATGTGGGAGCACCGCTTCCCCACGATCCTCGCCGCCTGCCGCGCCCACGGCATCGACCCGGTCACCGAGCTCGTCCCGGTCGCCCCGGCCGCCCACTACGCCTCCGGAGGCGTCCGCACGGACTCCCAGGGCCGTACGACCGTCCCCGGCCTGTACGCGTGCGGGGAGGTCGCCTGCACCGGTGTGCACGGCGCCAACCGGCTCGCCTCCAACTCCCTCCTGGAGGGCCTCGTCTACGCCGAGCGCATCGCCGCCGACATCGCCACGCGCCACGAGGAAAACCGCCTCTACGCGCGCGTGCCCGCGCCGGTCGCCTACCCGGAGCAGCCCGTCCACCCGCTCCTCGACCCCGAGGCGCGGTTCGCGATCCAGCGGGTCATGAGCGACGGCGCCGGCGTCCTGCGGTCCGCCGAGTCCCTGGAGACCGCGGCCGACCGCCTCGAGCAACTGCACTCCGACGCGCGCGACGCGCTCGCCGAGAACGGCAAGACGGCCGAGCCCGGCGTCGACACCTGGGAGGCCACCAACCTCCTGTGCGTGGCCCGCGTCCTGGTCGCCGCCGCCCGCCTGCGCGAGGAGACCCGCGGCTGCCACTGGCGCGAGGACCACGCCGACCGCGACGACACCGACTGGTCCCGCCACATCGTCGTACGGCTGAATCCGGACCGAACCCTCGCCGTACACACCACCGACACAGCAGACTTCCCCCCGACCCGGCAGCCCCGGCCGACACCCAGTCCCCAGGAGCAGTGACAGTAGTGAGCACCCCCGACCTTCCCCTCCTCACCGGCGGTGGCTGCGGCGACGGCTGCGGCTGCGGTGCCGAAGGTGCCGAAGAGGAGTACGACATCGACCCCCTGGAGTGCGGCCTCGACCCGGCCCTCGCGGCACTCCTCGCCGACGCCGGGCTCGACCCCGTCGAGGTCGAGGACATCGCGCACCTGGCCATCGAGGAGGACCTCGACCACGGCGTGGACGTCACCACGGTCGCGACCATCCCCGAAGAGGCCGTCTCCACCGCCGACTTCACCGCCCGTGAGGCGGGCGTCGTGGCGGGCCTGAGGATCGCCGAGGCGGTCGTCTCGGTGGTCTGCACAGACGAGTTCGAGGTCGAGCGCCACGTCGACGACGGCGACCGCGTGGCGGCCGGCCAGAAGCTCCTGAGCATCACCAGCCGCACCCGCGACCTCCTGACGGCCGAACGCAGCGCTCTGAACCTCCTGTGCCGCCTCTCCGGCATCGCGACCGCCACGCGCGCGTGGGCGGACGTTCTGGAGGGCACGAAGGCACGCGTACGCGACACCCGCAAGACGACGCCCGGACTGCGCTCCCTGGAGAAGTTCGCGGTGCGCTGCGGCGGCGGCGTCAACCACCGCATGTCCCTCTCGGACGCGGCCCTGGTCAAGGACAACCACGTGGTCGCCGCGGGCGGCGTCGCCCAGGCCTTCAAGGCCGTACGCGAGACCTTCCCGGACGTACCGATCGAGGTCGAGGTCGACACCTTGGACCAGCTCCGCGAGGTCCTGGACGCGGGCGCCGACCTCATCCTCCTGGACAACTTCACGCCCGGCGAGTGCGAGGAGGCCGTGGCCCTCGTCGACGGCCGCGCGTACCTGGAAGCCTCGGGCCGCCTCACCCTGGACAACGCGGCGGCGTACGCGCGCACCGGCGTCGACTACCTCGCCGTGGGCGCCCTCACCCACTCCTCGCCGATCCTGGACATCGGCCTCGACCTACGAGCGGCGGAGTAGGTACGGGCCATGCTGCTGACGATCGACGTAGGCAACACCCACACCGTCCTCGGCCTCTTCGACGGCGACGACATCGTCGAGCACTGGCGCATCTCGACGGACGCGCGCCGCACGGCCGACGAACTCGCCGTACTCCTCCAGGGCCTGATGGGCATGCACCCGCTGCTCGGAGACGAACTGGGCGACGGCATCGACGGCATCGCGATCTGCGCCACCGTCCCCTCCGTCCTGCACGAGCTCCGCGAGGTGACCCGCCGCTACTACGGCGACGTCCCCGCCATCCTCGTCGAGCCCGGCGTCAAGACGGGCGTACCGATCCTGATGGACAACCCCAAGGAGGTCGGCGCCGACCGCATCATCAACGCCGTCGCCGCCGTCGAGCTCTACGGCGGCCCGGCGATCGTCGTCGACTTCGGTACGGCGACGACCTTCGACGCGGTCAGTGCGCGCGGGGAGTACGTGGGCGGTGTCATCGCCCCCGGCATCGAGATCTCGGTCGAGGCGCTCGGCGTGCGGGGGGCCCAGCTCCGCAAGATCGAGGTGGCGCGGCCGCGGAGCGTGATCGGCAAGAACACCGTCGAGGCGATGCAGTCGGGCATCATCTACGGTTTTGCCGGCCAGGTGGACGGGGTCGTGAGCCGGGTGGCCCGCGAGCTGGCTGATGACCCGGACGATGTCACGGTCATCGCGACGGGTGGGCTTGCGCCGATGGTTCTGGGCGAGTCCTCGGTGATCGACGAGCATGAGCCCTGGCTCACGTTGATCGGGCTGCGGCTGGTGTACGAGCGGAACGTCTCGCGGACGTGACGTTTGCCTCCGGCGGTTGGGCGGGGGCTACGGGGGTGGTGGGTTCGGTTCGTGGGCGAGTGCGGGGTTCGTGGTGGCTGGTCGCGCAGTTCCCCGCGCCCCTAACGGGGCGATCCCGGAGCCGTCAGCCACTACGCGCCCGCAGCTTCCCTCCGGCGGGAGGGGTCGTGGGCCGGTGCGTCGTATGCCCGTCGCGTAGGTTCGGTCTCAGGCCACCCGCACCGTGTACCGACACCGGGTCGTACGCCCCGCCTGCGACGGGCTGACGCACCGGCCCACGGCCCCGCACCCCCACGGACCCCAAGGGGCGCGAGGAACGGCGCGACCAGCCACACTCAACCCGCAGCCGCCCAACCGCCGGAGGCACCCCGCGGGGAACGGCGCGACCAGCCACCACGCACCCGCACCAACCCACGAACCCAACCGGCTCAACCGCCGGAGGCGTTCTGTCCCATTTTTTTCTGATTAGCGCGTATCGTCGCCGCATGCCCACGCCTTACGGATCCCGCGGCGGCATGGCGTTCGGTGCGGAGGAGCTGCGTGTGCTCCGCCGTGCGCTCGCCCTCGCCCTTCACCCCACGCCCGTTTCGGCCGAGGAGGTCCAGGAATGTCTCCGCCTGGCCGAGTCCGTTGACGAGGCGGCCCGCGAGGGCGCCCGGCTGCGCGCCTTTCTGATGGCCGACCTCGCCCGCTACCGCGCGGCGCTGCCCGGCGCCGCAACCAGGTACCTGACGCTCCTGGAGGAGGCGCTCAGCGCCGGGTACAGCCTGGAGCCCGACGACCTCTCCGCCCTGCGCGCCCTGCGCGGCAACTCCGCGGCGGCCACCCTCCTGGCTCGCGGGAACGGCGCGGCGCAGCGCCTCCACCTGACGGCCCTCCCCGGCGGCCTCGCCGCAAACGTCTGCACGCGCGCGCGTGCAGACGCCGAGGACCCCGAAAAGAAGCCGGCGGAAAAGCCCGCCCCCCAGCCGAAGACCGAACCGCAGCGCTCCCCCAAGCCCGCACACCCGAACCGCCCCATCCCCACCCCGGGCGAGGTCTTCCCGCCCAGGCGCAAGCCGCCCACCCCACCGGCCAAGCCCCCACAGCAGCTCACGGCCGTCTAGGCCACGCCCCCGATCCGCCCGCCCCGGCACCGTGGCTACTCTGAAAGGCATGGACTACGTCTCCGCGCTTCTGCCCCCCGTAGTGATGGCTGTGTTCTTCACCGGTCTGATCGTGACGATCGTGAAGACCCAGGGCGGCGCCAACAAGGCCAAGGAGGACGCGGTCGTCGACGCCGCCCTCGCGCGCGCCGAGAACACCCGTCAGGCCTCCGGCGACCGCGATCGCACCACCGACGTCTGAACTCGTGCGCCCCTTTTGTTGCCAAATGTCCATCAGGGTCGCGTCTGTTATGCCGCGACTGAAATATCCCACTAGGGTACTGAGCGTGCCTCGCCCCTTGGGAGAACTCGAAGACGCGGTCATGTCGCGGGTGTGGAAGTGGAACCGCCCGGTGACCGTTCGAGAAGTCCTGGAAGATCTTCAGCAGGAACGGTCCATCGCGTACACCACGGTGATGACCGTTTTGGACAATCTCCATCAGAAGGGCTGGGTACGCCGCGAAGCGGAAGGCCGGGCCTATCGATATGAGGCGGTCTCCACCCGCGCCGCCTACGCGGCAGCCCTGATGAACGAAGCCTGGTCACAGAGCGACAACCAGGCCGCCGCACTCGTCGCCTTCTTCGGCATGATGTCCCCGGAACAGCGGGCGGCACTGCGCGACGCCCTCCGCATCGTGGAAGGCCCCGAAACCGCGACGGGCGAAACGACGACCGGCGAAAGCGTGGCCCGCGAAACCTCCTCGGGTGAATCGACGACCGGCGAAACCGCCCCCGGCGAAACCTCCACCCGCCAGAGCACCACGGGCGAGAACCCCGCTGCCACCAAGGGTGACACCGGGCGATAACGTCCGGTCATGCCAGCAGAGCAGCCCGAAGTCACCACCGGTAAAGCCCTCACTGTCCGCCGCGCCAGGACCAGCGACGTCCCCGCGGTACGCCGCCTCCTTGACGCGTACGTCCGCGGCGGCATCCTGCTCGACAAAGCGACGGTGACGCTTTACGAGGACATCCAGGAGTTCTGGGTCGCGGAACGGGATGCCGTCTCAAGTGATGCCGGGTCGAGTGATGCCGGACCAAGGTCCGAGGTGGTCGGCTGCGGCGCACTGCACGTGATGTGGGAAGACCTCGCGGAAGTCCGTACTCTCGCGGTGGATCCCGCGCTCAAGGGCGCCGGCGTCGGCCATCAGTTGCTGGGGAAGTTGCTGGAAACCGCCCGCTGGCTCGGCGTTCGCCGGGTATTCTGCCTGACCTTCGAAGTCGACTTCTTCGCGAAGCACGGCTTCGTGGAGATCGGTGAGACACTCGTCGACCCCGAGGTCTACGCCGAGCTACTGCGTTCCTATGACGAGGGCGTGGCAGAGTTCCTCGGTCTCGAACGAGTGAAACCGAACACCTTGGGCAACAGCCGGATGCTTCTGCATCTGTGATCGTCGGCGAAGGAATACGCCCGGCACCCCTTGCCCGGGGGCTCTATGTCCGAAACGCGTACGTTTTCGGTCTTCTCGGGTCGGGTCGGTCTCTCCCGGTCTCTCCCAGGGGTTTGTGTTTTTCCAGCAAAAGCGGTTTGCTTTCGGACGTACTGCAGTAGTGCATATAACAGGGGGCATGAAACAGCGGCATCCGCCGCGGACCCTCGGCCCTGAAGTTATCGATGAAAGGAAATCCGGTGGCACAGAAGGTTCAGGTCCTTCTTGTCGACGACCTCGACGGCGGCGAGGCGGACGAGACCGTGACGTTCGCGCTGGACGGCAAGACGTACGAGATCGATCTCACGACTGCCAATGCGGACAAGCTCCGCGGCCTTCTCGAGCCCTTCGTGAAGAGCGGTCGTCGTACCGGAGGCCGCGCCTCCGGCGGGCGTGGCAAGGCGCGCGTCGCTTCCGGTGGGAGTCAGGACACCGCGCAGATCCGCGCCTGGGCGAAGGAGAACGGATACGAGGTCAATGACCGTGGCCGTGTTCCGGCGTCCATTCGCGAGGCTTACGAGAAGGCCAACGCCTGAGAGCGACCTTGCCGCAGGCGGATCCGGTGGCACTGCGTTGCCATCGTGTCCACGAGTCGTACGAGATCGGGGGCGCCCCCACCGCCCCCGCCGAGCGCCGACAGGGTCGGCAACGCAGGCTCCACCTCGCAGTCCGGCTCGGGGGGCCGCAGCCAGACGGCGGCCCCCTGCGAGCCGTCCACCGCGCTGCTTCGCGTGCCTCGTGTACTTCGCGGCAGCGGCGCCTCGATGCGCCCGCCCGCGCCGATCGCCCTGAGATCCAGCGCGAGAGATCCCCACTCCAGCCAGTCGAGCAGCCCCGGCAGCTCGTCCGCGCTTCCCGCGGCCACCAGCAGCCGCATCCGGTCCGCCCGCATGGCCACCGGAGAACCCGGCACCAGATGCCTCAGCGCCGCGTAACCCGCCTCCGCGGGCACCTCCAGGACGTCGAAGCGCAGGCCCGTCAGCAGCTCGACGGGAGGTCCGGGCACGGTCGCCCAGCCCAGTTCGTTCTCGTACCAATGGCGCACCTGATCGTCGGTGTCCAGTGGCCTGCGAGGGAGAAGAGCGGCGACAAGTGGGTGTGGCGCGCTGGGGGTACCCCCGGACGGAGTCTGGGGGAGCCTCGATGAGGGGCGGTGGTCGGGAGACGGGTGGGCCATGCCAGAAGCAACCGCCGGAACAGGCTTCGAGTTACGCCGAGTGTTCGCATGTGCGCGCCGAGTGTCCAAAACGGGGGCGTGTGGAAGCGCTCGGCAGCGCAAGGATGTTCGCCCATAGCGGAGGGAATGGGTGCGCGCGGCATGGACTGTCAGTGCGTACGGGTAAGACATCCCTAGTGGGAAGGGGCGACACGCAAGGCTCGGGCATCTCACGTTCGCCATCGGCGTACAGATGGTGAGGGTATCTGCCTGGCCTGCGGGAACATCGTCTCGCACGCTTGAGTTGGAGCAGATGTCGGCGTTCGGCGATTGGGAGGCCAGGGACGGGTGTCGGCAGATGGAATGAGCGGTCCCCGCTTGCGGGACTAAGCTGCGGAAGGACAGGGAGGGGAGCGTCCCCTTACTGCCTGACCGCTCTGAGGAGCGATTAACGATGTTCGAGAGGTTCACCGACCGCGCGCGGCGGGTTGTCGTCCTGGCTCAGGAAGAAGCCCGGATGCTCAACCACAACTACATCGGCACCGAGCACATCCTCCTGGGCCTGATCCACGAGGGTGAGGGTGTCGCCGCTAAGGCCCTGGAGAGCCTCGGGATTTCGCTCGAGGCGGTCCGCCAGCAGGTGGAGGAGATCATCGGGCAGGGGCAGCAGGCCCCGTCCGGGCACATCCCCTTCACCCCCCGTGCCAAGAAGGTCCTGGAGCTGTCGCTCCGCGAGGCCCTTCAGCTGGGCCACAACTACATCGGCACGGAGCACATTCTGCTCGGCCTGATCCGTGAGGGCGAGGGCGTCGCCGCCCAGGTCCTGGTCAAGCTGGGCGCAGATCTCAACCGGGTGCGGCAGCAGGTCATCCAGCTGCTCTCCGGCTACCAGGGCAAGGAGACCGCCGCCGCAGGTGGGCCTGCCGAGGGCACCCCCTCGACGTCCCTGGTCCTCGACCAGTTCGGCCGGAACCTCACCCAGGCCGCTCGTGAGTCCAAGCTCGACCCGGTCATCGGGCGCGAGAAGGAGATCGAGCGGGTCATGCAGGTGCTGTCCCGTCGTACGAAGAACAACCCCGTGCTCATCGGCGAGCCCGGCGTCGGCAAGACCGCCGTCGTCGAGGGCCTGGCGCAGGCCATCGTCAAGGGTGAGGTGCCCGAGACCCTCAAGGACAAGCACCTCTACACCCTGGACCTGGGCGCGCTGGTCGCCGGCTCCCGTTACCGCGGTGACTTCGAGGAGCGCCTGAAGAAGGTGCTCAAGGAGATCCGCACCCGCGGCGACATCATCCTGTTCATCGACGAGCTGCACACGCTGGTCGGTGCGGGTGCCGCCGAGGGCGCCATCGACGCCGCTTCGATCCTGAAGCCGATGCTGGCCCGCGGTGAGCTCCAGACCATCGGTGCCACCACGCTCGACGAGTACCGCAAGCACTTGGAGAAGGACGCCGCGCTCGAGCGCCGCTTCCAGCCCATCCAGGTCGCGGAGCCGTCGCTGCCGCACACCATCGAGATCCTCAAGGGCCTGCGCGACCGTTACGAGGCGCACCACCGTGTGTCCATCACGGACGAGGCCCTCGTCCAGGCCGCGACGCTGGCCGACCGGTACATCTCGGACCGCTTCCTGCCGGACAAGGCGATCGACCTGATCGACGAGGCCGGCTCCCGGATGCGTATCCGCCGGATGACCGCGCCGCCGGACCTCCGCGAGTTCGACGAGAAGATCGCGGGCGTGCGCCGCGACAAGGAGTCCGCGATCGACTCGCAGGACTTCGAGAAGGCCGCCTCTCTCCGTGACAAGGAGAAGCAGCTCCTGGCCGCCAAGGCCAAGCGGGAGAAGGAGTGGAAGGCCGGCGACATGGACGTCGTCGCCGAGGTCGACGGCGAGCTGATCGCCGAGGTCCTCGCGACCGCCACCGGCATCCCGGTCTTCAAGCTGACCGAGGAGGAGTCGAGCCGCCTGCTGCGCATGGAGGACGAGCTCCACAAGCGGGTCATCGGCCAGACGGACGCCGTCAAGGCGCTCTCGAAGGCGATCCGGCGTACGCGCGCGGGCCTCAAGGACCCGAAGCGTCCCGGTGGTTCGTTCATCTTCGCCGGTCCGTCCGGTGTCGGTAAGACCGAGCTGTCCAAGGCGCTCGCCGAGTTCCTCTTCGGTGACGAGGACGCGCTGATCTCCCTCGACATGTCGGAGTTCAGCGAGAAGCACACGGTCTCCCGTCTCTTCGGTTCGCCTCCCGGTTACGTGGGCTACGAAGAGGGCGGTCAGCTCACGGAGAAGGTCCGCCGTAAGCCGTTCTCGGTCGTCCTGTTCGACGAGGTCGAGAAGGCCCACCCGGACATCTTCAACTCGCTGCTGCAGATCCTGGAGGACGGTCGCCTGACCGACTCCCAGGGCCGGGTCGTGGACTTCAAGAACACGGTCATCATCATGACGACCAACCTCGGCACCCGGGACATCTCCAAGGGCTTCAACCTGGGCTTCGCCGCCCAGGGCGACACGAAGTCCAACTACGAGCGGATGAAGAACAAGGTCTCGGACGAGCTGAAGCAGCACTTCCGCCCCGAGTTCCTCAACCGCGTGGACGACGTGGTCGTCTTCCCGCAGCTGACCCAGGCCGACATCCTCGCGATCGTCGACCTGATGATCGGCAAGGTCGACGAGCGCCTCAAGGACCGGGACATGGGCATCGAGCTCTCCCAGTCCGCGAAGGAGCTGCTGGCCAAGAAGGGTTACGACCCCGTGCTCGGCGCGCGTCCGCTGCGTCGCACGATCCAGCGTGAGGTCGAGGACAGCCTGTCGGAGAAGATCCTCTTCGGCGAGCTGCGTCCCGGTCACATCGTGGTCGTCGACACGGAGGGCGAGGGCGAGACCAAGACCTTCACCTTCCGCGGCGAGGAGAAGGCGGCGCTGCCGGACGTCCCGCCGATCGAGCAGGCCGCTGGTGGGGCTGGTCCCAACCTGAGCAAGGAGGCCTGACCCTCCGGGGGTTGAGCCGAGAGTCGAAGAAGGGGGCCGGTGCTTTGTAAGCACCGGCCCCCTTCGCATGCCCATGGGGTGCTTACGACAACTGCCCGTCGTAGTCCGGCAGCTTGTACGTCTTCTCCGCGTGGCCGCCGGAGAGGTCGGTGGGGGTGTTGCCTATGTTCGCGATGATCGTGTAGCCCTTGGCCTCGATCTCCGCGCGCTTGGCGGTCTTGTACTCGGCCTTGTCCCTGAAGAGATCGCCGAAGTTGCGGACATAGAGCCCGGACACCTTGTAGCCGACGTGCTTGAGGTTGTAGTCGGTCACGGAGGCGATGATGTCCGGGCGCGCGGTGACGAAGAACAGGGCGACGCCGTGGTCTTGGGCGTACTTGGCGACTTCGAGGACGGGCGCGTTGGCCGGCGACGGGTAGCTGAAGCCGAAGTCGGTCTCCAGCGTGGTGTTGTCGATGTCGAAGACGATCGCCTGCTTCTCGCCTGCAGCGGCGTCGGCGATGCGCTGCTTGAGGTACGGGAGTGCCTCGTCCATGACCGCCTGGCAGTCCTTCTGCCAGGTGTCGTAGTCGACGTCGGCCGCCGCCGCCGCGGCGGTGGTGGCGGTGGTGGCCGCGGCCGGTGCCGCTGCCGGGCTCGCGGCGGCGGCCGGGGTGATCAGGGCCGCCGCGACGGCCGTGGCGGCGGCGGTCACGCCGATGAGGCGCTTGAAGCTTCTTCCTGTCATGGGGGGTTCCTCTCGCGTCTGAATCGCGTTGGAGCACCGCGCGGAGCGCTGCGCGAAGCACTGCGGGACATGGGTCGCGCTGCATCGTCACGGGCGTGTGAGGCCACAGGGAGGCCAAGGTATTACCGGCTGGTAACTGTAGGGTGCCCAAGTGGAGTTGGGCTAGGGGTCGGTGCTGGGCTGCGCCGGGCTACTGCGCGATGTGGTGTTTCCGGACGGTGTGCGTTCCGGGCAAGAGCGCGAGGACGTGCTCCGGGACCTCCGTCGCCTCCTGGGCGAGGAGGAATGAGACCGACTCCAACCCTGGAAACAAAGCCGGTACCGCCGAGAGATCTTCGTTTCCGGTGAAATTGTTGAAGTGAAGGTGCCTAATGCCTGGCAGGACGGGTCCCTCGGTCCATGGGACCGCGGTCCAGTTGAGGCGCAATTGCGTCAGCTCCGGGAGCAGTGCGACCTCTTGGTAGTCCTCGGGGGTGAGCGGTTCGAAGAGACGAGCCAGGCTCAACGTCTTCACCGAGCGCATATGACGCAGTCCGCGCAGTCCGGTGAACTCGAGGGCATTCTTGGTGAATCGCAGATACGTCAGCGGTAGCTCGGGAAGTGCGGCATCGACGGAATCGCCGTGGAGAGGAACGCCGATGTCGAAATCGCGTAGGGTGGCCGAGGCCGAAAGCGCGGCCAGCGCCTCCGGCCTCTCCAGGCCCTCCATAACGTCCAGTGCCAGCCATTTCAGCGGCAGTTCGGCCAAGGGCGCCAGGTCGTCCACGTACGGACTCCTGCTGATGTCCAGGTAGTCGAGCCTGCTCAGCCGCGAAACGAAGCTCAGGTCGCGCAGCTTCTGGTTGTTCCGCAGGGCGAGCTGGCGTGTTTCGTCCGGCACGAGCCAGGAGCTCAGTTCCGCCGACTCGATGTCCCCCATGACCTGTACTTGGGGTCGGCCGCCGAGGGAGTGCAGGGCGCGCAGCTGGGCGATCGAGTGGGCGACGAAGTTGAGCTCGTCCGGCAGTAGATGGGCGATGACGTCGGCAGCGTACTGCTCGGTGTCGAACCGCTTCCAGGTCCAGGAGAGTTGGGCGCGCACCGAGAGGGATGCGTGCGTGCGGAAGCGGGCCAGGACCGGGACGGCCGCGTCCGTGCCGATGAGCGAGGCGGTGACCACCACTGCCCTGGCCTCCGCATCGGACAGGCCCTCCGGGCCGGGGAGCAGCTCCAGGACGAACGGACCCACGGAGGCCAGCTCCTTGGCCTCCTCCGTCGTACGCGGTGGGAGTAGCGTGGCCGCCTGTTCCTCCACGGCGGCCCGGACCTTCGGGTCGAGTTCGGTGGCGTGTTCGAGGCAGGCGAGGGCGAGGAGCCGGATGCGGGCACGGGCGCCGCGGCCGATGTGGTCGGCCGAGGCTGAGTTGAGCAAGTCGTCCAGAAATACGGCCCGTTCGCGAGGCCGCGCATGGGCCACCGCCATGCGGATCACGTCCGACCACTGGGAGTCGGACGCGTTCCGGACCAGGAGCCCGAAGTCGCCGTCCTCCACCGCCGCCTTCGCGCCGAGGTAGTCCTGGAAGGTGCGGTGGACGAACTCGACGGTGCCCAGGGCGGGTTCGCGCAGGAGTCCGCTGCGGATGAGGAGATAGCGGTAGATCGCGGGGGCGTCCCCCTGGCTCGCGACGGCCGGCAGGGACGGCAGGGCGTCCGCGATGATCCGTTCGGCGCGCTCGCGGTCCATCTCCAGCCGGTTGTTGCGGATCAGCCAGTAGGCCAGGCGCTGGAGGAGCTGGATCTGCGGGAGTTCGGTGAGCCGGATGCCGTCCTTCGGCGCCTCGGGCATCATGTCGCGTTCCTGGTCGCGGCGTGCGAGGAGCATGGAGAGAGCGGCGTCGTACAACTCCTGCCGCCCGTGCGGGAGATAGCCGCGCCGGTCGCGGTGCAGGGCGCAGATCAGGCCGCACATCAGGGGATTGGTGGCGAGTTGGCCCAGGTCCGGCTTGGTGCGTACGGCCTCCAGGAGGGAGGTCTCGTACGCGGTGAGGCGTTCCGGGTCGGGGGCGTCGATGCGGGCCGCCGTGTGCCAGCGCTCGATGAACGCGGCCACGTCGGTGGGGTTCATCGGCGAGAGGGCGAGTTCGGTGAAGCCGTCCGCGGCGAGCCAGTCCTCGCGTACGGCCGAGGGGCGCGAGGTGACCAGCCACTGGTTGCCCGGGTAGGCGTCGATCAGGTCGCGCAGCCAGCGGCGGGTGCGCTCGCGGTCGGGTTCCGGGATCTCGTCGATACCGTCCACGAGCAGCAGCCCGCGGCCCGCCGTCAGCACCCGGTCCGGCCAGCCGTCCGGGGCCGCGCCGTGGAAGGGGACGCGGGTAGCGGCCAGGAAGTCGGCGGGCGCGGGCAGTCCGTCGGCGCGGCGGACGAGCGTACGCAGCGGCAGTACGAAGGGGACGCGGTCCCCGCGCTCGCCCCGCGCCGCCGTCACGGCGAGCCACTGCACCAGCGTCGTCTTGCCCGAGCCCGCCACGCCGCGCAGCAGGACCAAGTCGTGGTCGGCGAAGGCCTCTTCGGCAGGGAGCGGGCTGCCGGTCGAGGCGATATAGCCGCCGCCTTCCCGCTCCTGGTCGTCGGTGGGGCGCAGGGCCTGGAGTGTGAGGTACGCGGCGTCCAGGGGCCAGCGATCGGGGGAGTTGGCCAAGTCGATGCCGTAGATGGTGAGTTGGCTGTGTCTGGTCGCCACGTATGCGAGGTAGCGCTGTTCGAAGACCTCGTCTGCTCTGCCGGGAAGCGGAGTCCGTGCCAGCAACTCGTCTATTTTCGCGATGAGTTCGACCTGGCGACGGGTCTGCTCGACGAGCGTGCGGGGTACGAACGTCGATCGCTGCGTGAAGAAGTGCAGGATGTGCAGGCAGGCCGTGTCGAGGAGTCGCTCGTAGAAGAGCGCCGAGTCGAAGGCGAGGTCACGGTCGGGATTTCCGGCGGCCTGGCGCAGGTGGAGAGCGAGGCCCGAGTGGCCGAGCTCCACTGCCTGTACGTCCGTCATGGTGAGGTCGCCGAGGGCGTGGAGGGTGTCGGCCAGTGCGTGGACCACGGCCTGCTCCTCGTCGGCGCGGAGGGGGCGTTCGCCGCTCTTCAGGGCGCGTTTGACCAGCTCGGCGGCGAGCTTGGTGACGTCCTTCTCGGTCAGGGACCGTTTCTCGCCGGTGAAGGAGACGTACGCCGAGATGCGTACGGGCTTGTCGACCAGGGCCGCTCCCGGACCCTCCGTCACGAACAGCTTTCTGACGAGCGGGCTGATCACGCTCGACGCCAACCGGACGCCTACGGACGCTGGTTCCATGTCGCTCCCCCGAGGGCATGGCGGGTGGGTGATCAGCGTAGCTGGTAAATGCATTGGCTCCGGAGGCACGGTCGCGGGAGGATCCGCGGTGTCCGACCTGCCTTCAGAGGGAGCCGCGATGAGCGCCGACGAACCCGAAGTCCGTACGACAGCAGGGGTGCTGCGAGGGGAAGGGGAGGCGGGGCTTGCGGTGTTCCGCGGGATTCCCTTCGCTCAGCCGCCGGTCGGTGCGCTGCGGTTCGGGGCGCCACGGGCCGTTCGGGGCTGGGACGGCGTACGGAAAGCTGTGGCGTACGGGCCGCCGCCTCCGCAGGCGTCGGCGTTCGGAATGGACGCGCTGTCCCAGGACACGGGTGACGACTGGCTGACGCTCAACGTGTGGACGTCCGACCCGGGTTCGGGTGCCGGGCTGCCGGTGATGGTGTGGCTGTACGGGGGTGCGTACAGCATCGGGATGTCCAGTCTGCCCGAGTACGACGGCGGGCGGCTGGCGCGCGAGGGCGTGGTCGTGGTGACGCTCAACTACCGGGTGGGGATCGAGGGGTTCGGGCTCATCGAGGGGGCGCCGGCCAACCGGGGGCTGCTCGATCAGGTCGCCGCGCTGGAGTGGGTGCGCGAGAACATCCGGGCTTTCGGCGGCGATCCGGACCAGGTCACGGTGTTCGGCGAGTCCGCGGGGGCCGGATCGGTGGCCGCGCTGCTGGCGATGCCGCGCGCGGCCGGGCTCTTTCGGCGGGCTGTCGCGCAGAGTGTGCCCGGTACGTTCTTCTCGGCCGAGCTCGCGGCCGATTTCACCCGTGCTTTCGCCGATGAGCTGGGGCTGCGGCCGACGGTGGCCGAGCTGGGCTCGGTGGCGCCGAGTCGGCTGCCCGCCGCGGCGGATGCGGTGGGTGCTTCCATGCACCGGTTCGCGGAGCGGTGGGGGCCGGTGGCGCATACGTCGATACCGGTCGCGCCGGTCGTCGACGGAGAGGTTCTGCCGGTCGACCCGTGGCAGGCGCTGGCCTCCGGGGCCGGGCGGGAGACCGAGCTCGTCGTCGGGCACACGCGTGACGAGTTCCGGCTGTTCATGGCGCTCGGCGGGATGCTCGGTGAGGTGACGGAGGAGCAGGCGGCTGTGGCGCTGGGGGTGTTCGCTCCCGGTAGGGAGGATGCGTACCGGGCCGCGTTCCCGGACGCCGGCCCCGAGGAACTGTACGAACTCGTCAACTCCGACTGGCTGTTCCGTATGCCGTCGCTGCGGCTGGCCGAGGCGCAGGTCGAGGCGGGTGGACGTGCGCACTTCTACGAGCTGACGTGGTCCGCGCCGGGTATGGGCGGAGGGCTCGGCGCCTGCCATGGGCTGGATGTGCCGCTGGTGTTCGGCAACTTGAGCGGGGGTCTGCCCGCGATGCTGCTCGGCGAGACGCCGCCTGCGGAGGCGGAGGAGCTGTCCGCGCGCTTCCGCTCCGCGTGGACGGGGTTCGCGTCGGGCGAGGGGCCCGGCTGGCCCGCGTACGACCTGGAGCGGCGGCTCGTCCAGCTCTTCGATACGAGTCCGGCTGTGGCGGCGTATCCGGAGGAGGGGTCGCGGGGGGTTTGGCGGGGGCATGCGTTTGGGGCGTTGCCGCTGGAGGGCTAGTCCGGGAGCAACTCGTGCTGTCGGCACCACTCTTCGATGCTGTGGCCGCCGCCTTCTACGGCCGCTCGCCAGTGTCCGTCGGCAGTGATCGCCTCATGGAGCGAGGAGTGGATGGAGAAGACGCGGTCGAGTCCGGTGATCCGGAAGATGCGGTGGATACGGTCGCTGTCGATCACGAGCCTGAGTGAGCCTTCGCGGGTGCGCAGTCGCTTGAGGCTGCCGACGAGGGCGCCCAGGCCGGTCGAGTCCAGGAAATCGACGTTTCGCATGTCCGCGATGACGTGGACGACATCCTTGTCGAGGAGATCGATGATGCCTCCGCGCAGCGTCGGAGCCGTATAGACGTCGATTTCGCCGGCGACCTGGAGGACGGCGCAGTTGCCGCCGGCGGTGAGGGAGTTCAGGTGTAAATCACGCACGTCGGTCTCCCGTGTGGGCGTTGGGTCGTCATCGAGTGGTCACTGTGCAGTCGCTGCGGCGTCATTGCGTGGAATGACAGCGAGTCGTGTGGAACTACGCTAGGACGAGTAGTGAGCCTTGTCAATGGTGGACTTTCGCTGTCATCATGAAGGATGACGTTGCGGATTGTGGGGGATGACGCGAGGGAGCACGGGTGCGGGTCGAAGAGGCCATCGGAAAGCAGATCGCACGCTTCAGGGAGGCGCGACGGCTGTCGCTGACGGAACTGGGCGAGGCGATGGGCCAGTATCTCGACCGCCCCTGGAGCCGCCAGGCCGTCCACCAGGCCGAACGGGGCCGCCGCGCCTTCACGGCAGCCGAGCTGACCGCCATCGCCCTGGCCCTGGACACCTCGGTCCCCGCGCTGTTCCTCGCGGAAGCGGAGCAGATCGAACTGCCGGGCCGGACCATCTCGCCCGAGGAGTACCGAGGGATCCTCCTGTACGCGGGCAAGGACGCGCCCTTGGACGGGGTCGACGAGCTGATCGTGGCCCTGCATGACATAGGGGAGGTTCTGTCGAGGCCCACGCTGGCTCGGCTGGCGAAGATCGGGGCGGTGGCGGAGCAGGTTGCTGGTGTGACAGCAGGGAGCGGGGCAGCGGCGTCCGAACGATCCGGTGAAGCAATGCGGTCGTCGCAGCGCTGAGCGCTCCGATGGGAACGCGGTTCGAAGCTGCGGGTGGCCCCACGGCAATAGTGCAGCAGGCTGCTGCACTATTTGGCTCCGGCCGGGTGCGGGCCATCTTGTGCCAGGAGGGCAGGGCCTCGACGTTCTCGTGCATGAGGTGAGGCTTGCGCACGGTGATCTTTACGCGGGGGCGAACCGTTTCATGTCACCCGAACGGGTGAGGCTGGAGCGAGTGTTCGTATGAGGGCGGCCAGGGCGGTGGGGGTGGTGGTGAGGATGGTGTCGGGGGTGTCGCTTTCGCGGAGGTGGACGGTGCCGGCGGGGGTGGCGGCGACGTAGAGGCAGTTGGCCTGGTCGCCGCTGAAGGATGACTTCTGCCAGTCGAGGGCGGACATGCTGGTGCTCCCTAGAGGGTGTACAGGATGTGTTGTACGAGGCTGAGTGAGTCCTTGGCCGCGTGCCTTACCGGGATCACCGTGGCGTCGATGGGTGGGAGGGCTGCGGTGCTGAGGCGGTCGAACTGGCGGCGGTACTTGGTGACTTCGTCGGTGCCGTGCAGAAACATCGACTGCGCCGGGTGCTCCATGAGTACGGTCTCGAGCTCGCCGCCGTGCGAGGCGATATGGCAGAACGGCGTGGTCAGCGCCGAGACCGCGACGGCGGTGAACGGCACGAACTGGATGGTCACGTGGGGAAGTTCGGCCAGTTCGACGAGCCTCAGCAGTTGCTCGCGCATGACTGATGTGCCGCCGAAGCGCATGTGGAGCGCGGCTTCGTGGATCACAGCGTGAAGGTGAGCGGGCTGGTCGGCGGTGAGGATGCGTTGACGTTCCTGACGGAAGTGCACCGCGGCTTCGATCTCGGCTGTGGTGCGCACGGCATCGCTCGCCTCGAAGATGGAGCGGGTGTACGCCGACACCTGGAACAACCCGGGCAGGAACAGTGACTCGTACGAGCGGAGTTCGGTGGAGGCCTCCTCCAGCTCGGCCAAGTCGAGGGCCGAAGCAGGGAGTTGGTCCCGATAGGAGCTCCACCAGCCTTTGCCGCTGGCTTCGGCCAGGCTCACGAGGCTCTCGACGTAGGTTGAACTAGTGACCCCATATGTCGTGCAGAGGGTACGCATGCGGTCAGATGCGAGGGGAGTTCGGCCACTCTCGACGTGGGTGAGGTGCACGCGACCCATCCCGATGACGGCTCCGGCCTCGTTCAGGGTCATTCCGGCCTGCTCGCGCAACTTCTTGAGCTCGGCGCCCAGTCGTAGCTGCCGGGCGGTGGGGCGGGTACGCAAAGCCAACGCGGTCTCTCCTCGATGAGGTGGGGATCAGTTTGCCGGGGTGAGGGCGCAGGGTCCAGCAAGGTTGAAGTTCAGGTTGAACAAGTAACCCTGCATTCGCTACGTTGAGTGCGGCGACGCTCACGCAGTGATGTCGGAAGCCTCGGCGTCGACGTATGCGTACACGGACGCCGTGTCGCGGAAGTGCACCGCTGATCAGCGACCCCGTACCGGGCGGGGCGCGCCCATGGGGCGGCAGAGACACCGCGGCCGGCGTCGGTCGACGAGGCAGTCCTTCTAGTCCAGATTCCTGCGTCCGTGTCACACCACCTTGGAGGCGTCAGCCATGGAACTTCCGCTCACTTACACCCTGTTCACCCCTGCCATCGTGACCTCGCCCAAGGTCTGCCGGGATTTCGTACGTTCCACATTGGAGACCCTCGGGCTCGGGGAGCTAGCTGATACCGCTGCCCTGTGCACATCCGAGCTGGTGACCAACGTGCATCAGCACGTGCGGGGCGAGGTGCACATTAGAACCACCGTCGAGTATGGGGGAGTTCGCGTCGCCGTGTACGACCGGAATCCAGTGCACCCCTGTCCACAGGGGCGGGTTGGTGGCGACGCGGAGGGCGGGCGCGGGCTGCTGCTCGTGGCCTCGCTCGCGGATGGGTTCGGGGTAACCGAAGTCGAGCCGGGGAAGGGGGTGTGGTTTCGGCTCGACTGCGGGCGGGCGCAGCCTGAGGCGAGTTGACTGCGGTCACGGGGCCTTGACCGCCGAGCTGCTACTCGTGATTGGTGTCCTGGCGTGCCAAATCGGTCACGCGTACTGAGGTGTTCGGGAACAGGGCGGAGAGGCGATCGCGGTTCACGCGGCGGTCGTGTCCCGGCTGAATGAACACACGGAGGATATCGAGGGACGGGAAAGCATGTGGGAGAGGCGTTAGCTGTACGTCAGTTTTGAGGTCGTAGACGTAGAGGGTGCCAACCTGGGGGAGGACGAGGCCCGCTCGGGCGGCCGCGGCGGCATGCTGTGCCCGCAGCCCCAGCTGGTACAGCTCCGGCAGCTCTTGCAGCCCTGTCAGCGGGGCGTCGTCCGGGCAGTCCGTGATGTAGAGGGTCTTCAGTCGAGAGAACTGAGCCAGTGCGGACATGTCGGAGACGGTTCCGCGCAGGTCGAGGCGGCTGAGCTGTTCGGGGTCCAGGTCGGCCAAGAGCGCTTCGGCTGGGAAGTCGCCCTCCAATTGCATCCAGGGGCGACCGCCCATGTCGCGCAGGGCGCGGAGTTCCGCGGGGGAGTAGGCGACGAGGTATAGGTCGTCGTAGCGGAGGCGGGCGATGACCTCACGGCCGTACGTCTCCGTGTCGAACCGGTGCCAGGCTCCGGCGAGTTGCTTGCGCACCTCCCAGGAAGGGTGCTTGCTGAAGCGTGCCAGGTATGGGATCGCCGCGTCGATTCCGATCAGGGAGGCCGTGATGACACACAGGTGTGCCAGCTCGTGGGTATTGGCATCCCTCTGCTCATGCATACCCGCTAGCTGCTTGGGGCCGGGCAGGAGGTCGAGGATGAGGGGACCGATCGAGGCCAGTTCACGGACCGACTCCAGGTTCGGGGGCGGGACCAGCCGAGCGACACCCTGCTCGATCTCGGCACGCACCACCGGATCCAGTTCCGCGGCCTGCTCCAGACAAGACGCTGCCAGCAGCCGGGCCCGCACAGAACCGTCGCGCAGCAGCTCGCGCAGGATCTGTACCCGATCACGCGGACGGCCCTGAGCCACCGCCATGCGGATGACGTCCTCCCACTGATCGTCCGCCGCATGCTTGCAGACCATCCCGAAAGTGCCCTCGTCCAGAAGCGCACGGGCGCCCAGGAAGTCTTGGAAGGTGCGGTGGCAGAAGTCGATCGTGTCGGCGGAGGGCGCGCGCAGCAGTCCGCTTCGGTTGACCAGGTACGTCAGTACGGTCTCGGCGTTGCCCAGCGCGGCCATCTCCGGCAGGGCGGGGAGCGCCTTGTCGATCTCGGCGAGCGCGCGCTCGCGCTCCATCTCCGTGCGGCCGTCTTTGATGAGCCAGTACGCGAGCCGCTGGAGGATTTGGAGCTGGGGCTCCTCCCTGAGCTCGGGACCCGACATGCCGCGCTCCCGGTCGCGACGGGCCAGCAGCATGGTGAGCGCGGCCTCGTACAACTCCTTGCGGCCGAGCGGGAGGAACCCGCGGCGGTCTCGGTGCAGGGCGCAGATCAGGCCGCACATCAGGGGGTTGGTGGCGAGGCGGCCTAGGTCCGGTTTGGCCCGGACCGCTTGCAGGAGCTGGGTCTCGTAGGAGGCGATGCCTGCGTCCTCCTCGTGCTGGCCCGTTCGCGCGGCCCTGTGCCAGCGCCTGATGAACGACGCGACGTCTCCCGGCCGCATCGGCGTGAGTGTGAACTCGGTGAAGCCCTCGTCGGCGAGCCAATTCTCGCGTACGGCCGGCGGACGGGACGTGACCAGCCAGCGGTTGCCCGGGTAGGCGTCGATCAGGTCTGCCAGCCAAGTGTGGGCACGCTCCCGCTCGCCTTCAGGGACCTCGTCGATGCCGTCGATCAGGACGAGGCCGCGGCTGGTGGTGAGCACGCGGGCCTCCCAGCCGGCCGGTTGCTCCCCGGTGAGCGGCGAGCCCACTGCCGCAAGGAAGTCTTTGGGGGCGGGGAGGCGCTCGCCGTGCCGGGTCAGGGTGCGAAGCGGGAGCACGAAGGGGATGCGGCCTGAGAGGTATGCCATGCGTCCGTCGAGGTCCCGGTGAGCGGTGGAGACGGCCAGCCACTGGACGAGGGTCGTCTTGCCGGAGCCAGCTTCGCCACGCAGGAGGATGCGTTCGTGATGGGTCAGGGCCTGGTCGGCGGGTTGGGGGCCCTGGAGAGCGGCGAAGCGGGCCCTGGATATCTCGAGGGCGGCGACCAGATCCTGCGCTTTGCGCTGGGCGGCCCATCGTTCGTCGGGGGAAGTGGCCTGCTGTTCTGCGAGAGCTGCCGCGTGAGTCGCTTCTGCGGCATTGCGGCCTGCTTCGACATCTCTGAGTAAGAAGGCGTTGATCTCCGATGTCTCCTGGGCCGTCGCCTCCAGACTCAAATACGCTGCGTCAAGCGGCCACCGCCCCGGCGAGTTGACCAGGTCGATGCCATAGATCAGCAGCTTGCTGTGCTTCTTGGCGATGTGTGACAGATAACGGCGCTCGAAGGCCGTGTCCCTGGCGTCCTGCCGAGGTGTGCGCGTGATCAACTCATCCAGCTTGGTGATGAGTTCGGTCTGACCCCGGCTTTGCTCCACCAGTGTGCGGGCCACGAAGGTGGATCTTTGGGTAAAGAAGTTGATGATGTGGACGCAGGCCCATTCCGTGAGGGAGTCCAGGAAGTAGGAGGCGTCCGCGGACAGTCCCCGTGTGGGTGCGCGGCTGTGCAGATTGCGGGCCAGCTGGCGGTAGCCGACATTCACGGCCTGGACGTCGTCCATGTCCAGATCGCCCAGCGCAAGCAGCATGTCGGCGAGGGCGTCGGTGACCGCAGTGTCCTCGTCTGCAGGGAACGGGCGCTCGCCCGGCGAATCCAGCGCTTCCCGTACGAGAGAGGCGGCGAGCCTGCGTACGTCCTTCTCCGTCAGCGTCCGCTGCTCGCCCCGGAAGGACACCAGCGCGGACAGCCGTACGGGCCTGTCGACCAGCCCTGCGCCTGGGCCATCCCTTAGGAACAGCTTCTTCACCAGCGGAGCGACCACGCTTGACGCCAGGCGCATGCCGATGACCGCGGGATCCATGCGACGTCCCCCCGAGAGCCGTGAACCAGACCGCTCAGCGTAGTGCGCGTCACATCCCAGAGCGTCTGGATCTTGCCGATCGGTGACATGACGCACAGGCGATTTGTCCGGTACTAGGGCGAGTAGTGGTGACGCGCGATGGGGCAAAACGGACCTTTGGGTCGAGGGGTGGGTGGGCGCCTCGGTGTCGGCCGGACCTGGCTCGGAGGGGCGTGTTCGGGCGCAAGCGGATGGCTGTGAAGTGGGGTTAAACCAGACTTCCAGTAGAAAACACGGAGGATTCAATACGGGATGGTGTTCGTGTCAAGAAGGTGGAAGTTTCGGAGTCAAGTACGACTTTGAGTCGTAGATGAGCCTTTTGTGGGACAGCGGGATCGCGGGTTACCAAGGGACCTCACCCGGCGCATCGACAGCGCGCCGGGTGCGTTCGTGCCCATCCCTCCGGAGGTAGTCCCCATGTCGCAGCGCATCACCAAGTCCCACGTTCTCCGTACGTCCCCGCTCCGTGCCCGGGCGGCTGTCATGGCCGCCGGGCTGGGGGTGTCGGTCGCGCTGGGGGCCGGGGTCGCGGTCGCCGCCGGTAATGGGGCGAGCGCCGGGGCGGTGCAGGGGAGCGCTGCGGCGTCCGTGCGGGAGCAGGCCGCGGCTCAGGGCGAGGCGGCGTCGAAGGCCAAGGTCGCCGAGGCCGCGAAGAAGGCCGCCGTCAAGAAGGCCTCGAAGCCTTCCTGGGTCGACCCGGTCCAGAAGTACAAGCTCTCCGCCAGCTTCAACCAGGCCGGCAATCTGTGGAACTCGACCCACTCCGGCCAGGACTTCGCCGTCGCCTCCGGCACCAAGGTCTTCGCCACGCACGGCGGCACCGTCGTCAAGGCCGGCGGCAACGGCGCCGGTGACGGGCCCGCGTACGGCAACGCCATCGTGATCCGGCACGGCAACGGGACCTACTCGCAGTACGCCCACCTGTCGCGCGTCGAGGTGCAGGCCGGCCAGATCGTCGCGACCGGTCAGCGCATCGGGCTCTCCGGCAACACCGGCAACTCCAGCGGTCCGCACCTGCACTTCGAGATCCGTACGTCCGCCAACTACGGCTCCGCGATAGACCCCGTACGCTTCCTGCGCACCAAGGGCGTCACTCTCTAAGCGGACTCCTTGGGAGTGTTGGCCTGGGTGATCAGTTCGGTGGCGACCTCGAGGACGGCCTTGCGCTTCTCCTCGGGGTCGCCTTCGAGGTCCCGCAGGGCGAACATCCCGGCGTGCATGGAGAACAGCGCGGTGACGGTGCGGACTTGGTCGGTCATCGTGGCGTCCGGCTCCCTGAGCAGGTCCACCATGCGGAGCATGCGGTCCTTGAAGTCCTCGCCGGAACGCAGCTCACGCACGGTCGCCTGGTTCTCCTGCATGAAGCGGAACAGGGGGGCCGCCTCGGTGAGGGCCTCGCTGTAACGGTTGAGGATCTCGCGCTTCGTCTCCAGGGTGCGCGGCTGCTGCTTGCCCCACTCGATCAGCTCGTCCATCGGCTTCGTCAGATCCTGGAACAGGCTGATGAGGATGTCTTCCTTGGTCCTGAAGTGGTAGTAGAGCGCCGCCTTCGTGACGTTCAGCCGCTCCGCGATCTCCCGCAGGGACGTCTTCTCGTAGCCCTGCTCGGCGAAGAGTTCGAGGGCCACGTCCTGGATGCGCTGGCGGGTGTGTCCCCGTTGCTGCCTGCTGGCGCCCATCGTGGCTGCTCCTAGCGCTTCATAGGTGGGTAAAGAGGCGGGTAAAGAAAAACTTACTTGACGCCCGGCTAGTTGCGGACCTACGTTCCGAGTGTAGTCAACTTGCCGGTCGGCAAGTAAGTAGCGGGGCGGTCATCAGGGGAGTGGGGACAATGGCGGACACCGAGGCAGTGGTGGACGACGGGGGCAAGCAACCCCGGAGCGTACGCGTCGTCCTGGGCGCGCTGATGATCGCGATGATGCTCGCGATGCTCGACAACATGATCATCGGGACCGCCATGCCGACCATCGTCGGCGAACTGGGCGGACTCGAGCATCTGTCGTGGGTCGTCACCGCGTACACGCTCGCGACCGCCGCCTCCACCCCGATCTGGGGCAAGCTCGGCGACATGTACGGGCGCAAGGGCGTCTTCATGACCTCGATCGTGCTCTTTCTGATCGGGTCGGCCCTGAGCGGTATGGCCCAGGACATGGGGCAGTTGATCGGGTTCCGGGCCGTACAGGGGCTCGGTGCCGGGGGTCTGATGGTCGGCGTCATGGCGATCATCGGCGATCTGATACCGCCCCGGGAACGCGGCAAGTACCAGGGCATGATGGCCGGCGTGATGGCGCTCGCCATGATCGGCGGTCCACTCGTCGGCGGCACCATCACCGACAACTGGGGCTGGCGCTGGTCCTTCTACATCAACCTGCCGCTCGGCGCCGTGGCGCTCCTCGCCATCAGTGCCGTACTGCATCTGCCCAAGAAGCGGGCGCAGGCTCGGATCGACTACCTGGGTGCCGGGCTGCTGGCCGTGGGGATCACCGCGATCGTGCTGGTCACCACGTGGGGTGGCAGCGAGTACGCCTGGGGCTCCGCCGTGATCATGGAGCTGATCGCGATCGGGGTCGCGGCGCTGGTGGGCTTCGTCTTCGTGCAGACCAAGGCGGCCGAGCCGGTGATGCCGCTGCACATCTTCCGCAGCCGTAACTTCTCGCTGATGTCGGTGATCGGCTTCATCACCGGGTTCGTGATGTTCGGGGCCGTGCTGTTCCTGCCGCTGTATCAGCAGTCCGTGCAGGGGGCGTCCGCGACGAACTCCGGCTTGCTGTTGCTGCCGATGCTCGGGGCGATGCTCATCGTGTCGATGGTCGCTGGGCGGGTGACCACGAACACCGGGCGGTACAAGGTGTTCCCGGTCGTGGGCAGTGTGCTGATGGTCGTCGGGCTGTTCCTGCTCGCGCAGATGGACACGGATACGTCGCGGGTCACGTCCGGTGTGTATATGGCGGTCCTTGGCGCGGGCATGGGGTGTCTGATGCAGATCACCATGCTGGTCTCGCAGAACAGCGTCGAGATGAAGGACATGGGCGTCGCGTCCTCCTCCACGACCCTGTTCCGTACGCTCGGGGCGTCCTTCGGGGTCGCGATCATGGGGGCGCTGTTCAACAGCCGGGTCCAGGATGTGATGGCCGAGCGGGCCGGGGCAGTGGGGTCCGCGGTCACCGAGCAGTCGGCGCAGTTGGATGCGGCGAGTATGGCGAGGCTGCCGGAGGCGGCTCAGGAGGCCTATAAGCATGCGGTGTCCTCCGGTACGCATACGGCGTTCCTGCTGGGGGCGGTCGTGGCTGTTGTCGCTCTGGTGGCGGCGGTGTTCGTGAAGGAGGTGCCGTTGAAGGGGGCGGCGCAGCAGGCGGGAGAGGACGCGGGGGACGACGTTTCGGCGAAGGGGACGGTGGCGGAGACCGTCTGATTTCGCCCCGCCGCCCTTACCCGTCCCGGGGCCTGGCCCCGGACCCCGTTTCGGGGGCCAGCCCCCGGCCCCCTCGTCCTCAAACGCCGGACGGGCTGATTTCAGCCCGTCCGGCGTTTGAGGACGAGGCGTTCAGGCCGATGGGGGTCTGGGGGGCGCAGCCCCCAGCGGGGTCCAGGGGCGCAGCCCCGAGGAAGTGCTGAAGCGGGGTGCCGCACAGACGCCCTACTCCGGCAGCATCGGATAGCTCCCCGTATTCGTCGGCGCGTGCTCCGGCAGCCACAGCACCGCCACCGCCCCCTCCGCGGGCACGTCCTCCGGCGCAGCCACGGGGCGTACGTTGCGGAAGGTGAGCCGCGCGCCGAGCACCCGGGCCTGGCCTGCCGCGATGGTCAGGCCAAGGCCGTGGCCGTGGCCCGCCCGGTCCTTGCTCCCGGTGCGGAAGCGGCTCGGCCCGGCGGCGAGCAGCTCCTCGGGGAAGCCGGGCCCGTGGTCGCGTACGCGGATGACCCGGCCCTCCACCGTGACCTCGATGGGCGGCCTGCCGTGCTTGGCGGCGTTGACCAGCAGGTTGATGAGAACCCGCTCCAGGCGCCGCGGGTCGGTGGTGACCTGCGACTCGTGCACCACCCGCACCTTGATGTCCGCGTCCCGCGCCGCCACCCGCCGGGCCACGAACTCGCCCAGCAGGATGTCCTGCAGCTCGGCCCGCTCCGACGCGCTGTCCAGCCGCGCCACCTCAAGGACGTCCTCGACGAGCGTACGCATCGCCTGCGCCCGGTCCCGTACGAGCTCCGTCGGCCGCCCCGGCGGCAGCAGCTCGGCCGCCGTGAGCAGCCCGGTCACCGGCGTACGCAGCTCGTGCGCGATATCGGCGGTCACCCGACGCTCGGCCTCCAGGCGTCGGCTGAGCGCGTCCGCCATCGCGTCCACGGCCCGCGCGAGGTCATCGGTCTCGTCGCGTACGACTCCGCCGATGGCGTCCCGCACCCGTACGTCCGTCTCGCCCCGCGCGACCTGCCGGGCCGCCGTGGCCGCCTTGCGCAGCCGCTGCGAGAGCTGGCCGCCGATGAGGACGCCGAGCGCGCAGCCGCCGAAGACGACCACGATCGAACCGATCAGCAGCGCCTCGTCAAGGTCGTCCAGCACTGCGGCACTGCGGTCGGTGAACCCCGTGTGCAGCGACAGGATCCGGCCGTCCTTGAGCGGTACGGCGGCCCAGATGTCGGGCACTCCGCTGGGTCCGTCCGCCACATAGGTCGCCCGCCGGCCGGCCGTGGCCTTCGCCAGCAGGTCCTTCGGCAGGTCCGGATCGTCGATCTTGATGCCGGGGAAGTTGGCCCGCCCGGAGGTCTCGTAGTTCCGCTGCGCGATCTGCACACGCTCGTCCGCCAGGTCACGCGCGTTGGAGAGCATCGAGTACCGGGCGGCGTTGTGCACGACCAGGCTCAGAGCTATGGCCACCAGCGCCCCGACCGCGGCGATCGCCGCGCTGAGCTTCCACCTGAGGCCCGTACGCAGCATCGGCCGCGTGAATCTCCGGCGGCGTTCCGGAGTCCCGCTCGGATTCTTGCTCGTCCCCCGCATGATCCGGTCAGGCCCTCAACTTGTAGCCGAAACCGCGGACCGTCTCGATCCGGTCCTGGCCGATCTTCGTACGCAGCCGCTGCACATGGACGTCGACGACGCGGGTGTCGCCGCCCCAGCCGTAGTCCCACACCCGCTCAAGCAGCTTGTCGCGCGAAAGCACGGTCCCCGGGGCGGACGAGAACTCCAGGAGCAGCCGCATCTCGGTGGGCGTCAGCGCCACCGGCGTACCGCCCCTGCGGACCTCCATGCCCTCCGTGTCGATCTCCAGCTCGCCGTCACCGAACGACAGCACACCGCCGTCGACGGACGAGGAACGCTCGGCCTCGGCGGCGGCCCGCTGCCCGCTCGCGTGCCCGAAGCGCCGCAGCACCGCGCGGATACGGGCGACCAGGACGGCCCCGTCGAAGGGCTTGGTGACGTAGTCGTCGGCGCCCGCCTCCAGGCCCAGTACGACATCGATGGAGTCGGCGCGGGCCGACAGCATGATCACCGGGACCGTGGACTCGTCACGGATCCGGCGGCACAGCGAGACGCCGTCCAGGCCCGGCACCATCACATCGAGGAGCGCGATGTCGGGCTGGTCCGCACGGAACGCCTCCAGGCCGGCCAGTCCGTCGGGCATGGCGGTGACCACGAAGCCGTCGCGCTCCAGCGCGAGCTGGGTGGCCTCGCGGATGACGTCGTCGTCCTCGACGAACAGGACGTGGGTCTGCTCTGCCATCCGGTGCTCTCAGTTCTCCGTCGGTCAGTTGTCGGTCAGAGTCAGTTGTCGGTCAGTCCTCGGCCGGGGTCGGCGTCTCGCCGCCCACCTTGCTGTAGTCGTTGTGCTGGCGGTCCCGCTCTATGAAGCGGTCCGTGGTCCAGCGGTACGTGATCACTTCCTCGCCGGACGGGAGCGCCACCGAGTCGCCCTTCTCGTACACCTGCTGGGTGACCATCAGGTCGCCCCGGTCGATCTCCGCGTAGACCGGAGGCTCCTCGGCCTTGAAGACGTTCTTGTACTCATCGCCCTGCTCGCGATACACATACGAGCCGACTCCGACAGCGTCGCCGCAGGTCAGCACGTTGACCACGATGTCGTTCGCGGACCCGCCCGTCAGCTTGCCGTACGAGACGTCGACCGGGTACTCGTCGGCGACGCACGGCCGCAGATCGCGCTTGACCGCCGCGCTGACCTCCGGGTCGGCCCGCAGGAGCCGGACCGCGTCCACGCTCGGCGCGGCCGTGGAGGGCGAGGCGGAGGGCGTCGCGGCGCCCACCGACACCGAGTCGGAACGGGCCGGGCCCTCGTCCC
This sequence comes from Streptomyces pseudoechinosporeus, assembly GCF_054783935.1. Taxonomy (NCBI): domain Bacteria; kingdom Bacillati; phylum Actinomycetota; class Actinomycetes; order Kitasatosporales; family Streptomycetaceae; genus Streptomyces; species Streptomyces pseudoechinosporeus. The sequence goes on along the minus strand of NZ_BAAGPS010000005.1, from coordinate 25,997 downwards.
GGGCGCCGGTGCCACCCGTCCCGCAGGCGGATACCAACAGGCCGATGGCGGCGATCACGGCCACTGCCGTGATCGCCGCCTTCAGCGCCCCACGGGCCCGTGAGGGCTCCGTGTCCGGGCCTGTGCCTAGGCCGCGCAACGCTCCCGCTCCTTACCCGCCTTGTCCCTGCCCGCCTTGCCCGGTTCGAGCGCGCGCCCCTCATAGCCGCGGCTCTCCAGCTCCTCGCGGAGCCGGGCCAGGGCCCGGTGCAGCGTGCTCTTGACCGTTCCGGCCGACATACCGAGGGCGGCGGCTGTCTCTTCCGTGGACATCTGCTCCCAGTGTCGCAGCACCACGACACTGCGCTGCTTCGGAGCCAGCACCTTCAGGATGTCCATCAACAGCGCACGGTCCGCGTGCTGCTCGGTCGAGTCGTCCACGCTCGCGTCCGGCAGCTGCTCGGTGGGGACCTCCTCCAGCTTGCAGGTCCGCCACCACTCCGTACGCGTGTTGATCATGACGCGGCGCAGATAGGCGTCCGCGAGGCGCTTGTCCGCGATTCCGTCCCAGCGGCCGTACGTGCGGACCAGCGCCGTCTGGAGCAGGTCCTGGGCGTCGACCGGGTCCGGCACCAAGCGGCGGGCACTGCGCAGCAGCGCGTCCTGCCTGATGCGTACGTACTCTTCGAACTCGAGCACCTCGCCGTGCGCCATGTCCAACCGCCTCCGATCCCCGTTTCCGACCTGCCTGCTGTCGGCTGTACTCCGCTTCGTGTGCCGCTGGTTCGCGGTACGCCAATGAAGCTACGGAGGGCTTGTCACGGGGTTGTCCGAGCGAGCCTGCGGCGAGCGCTCGGCTGTCCGTCGGTTGTGTAACGGAAGTAGGGCGGGAGTAAAGAGGCGCGGGGGATTGGGTGTGAATGAGGTGATTTGCCTGCCGGGGTTACCGGGGGTGTTGCCGCGTTGTGTGTCAGTGGGCTGAGGGGAACCTGTGATTCGCCTTGCGGAACCTGTGGGTCGGCTGAGATCGATTGAGGGGGGAGAGGTGGTACGCGTCAGGTGAGGGGGAGTCGGTACAGGCCGCCGGGGAGGGGTTCGACCAGGCCGTCGGCGACCAGGCCGTCCAGGGCGCGGGCGCGTTGGACGGGCTCGTCCCAGACGCGGTCGAGGACCGGTTGCGGGACCGGGCCGGGCGTGTCGCGCAGGACCGCGAGGAGCCGGCCGCGCACCTGGCGGTCCGTGCCCGCGTACGTCTGGCCGCGGCGCGGCGGGCCCTCGTACGCGGGTTTGCCGGCCAGGCGCCAGGCGCACTGGGCCGCGATCGGACACCGTACGCAGCTCTCGTTCTTCGCCGTGCAGATCAGCGCGCCGAGTTCCATGGAGGCGGCGGCCCAGCGCGAGGCCGTGTGCTCGTCCTCGGGCAACAGGGCGCGGGCGAGCTTGCGTTCGGCGGCGGTGGTGGCGGTCGGGGGGTACTGCACGCCGGTGACGGCTCGCGCGAGCACGCGGCGCACGTTCGTGTCGAGGACTGCGTGGCGCTGCCCGTACGCGAACGAGGCCACGGCGGCGGCTGTGTACTCGCCGATGCCGGGCAGGGCGAGCAGCTTCGCGTGATCCGTGGGTACGTCCCCGCCGTGGCGCTCCGCTATGGCGGTGGCGGCTCCGTGCAGGCGCAGTGCGCGCCGTGGGTAACCGAGGCGTCCCCAGGCCCTGACGGCCTCGCCCGGGGACTCCTTGGCGAGGTCGGCGGGGCGGGGCCAGCGTTTGAGCCACTGCTCGTAGACCGGCAGCACGCGGTTGACCGGCGTCTGTTGCAGCATGAACTCGCTGACCATGACGCCCCAGGGGCCGGCTTCGGGGCGGCGCCAGGGGAGGTCGCGGGCGTGTTCTTCGAACCAGTGGATTACGGGGGTGTGGAGGGTTTCGGTGGGCGCAGTCATGACGGCACCGATCCTGCCACGTGCCTCCGGCGGTTGGGCGGAATGGGTTCGTTGTCTTGTGCGGGTTTGTGGGTGGCTGGTCGCGCCGTTCCCCGCGGGGTGCCTCCGGCGGTTGGGCGGCTGCGGGTGCGTTGTGGCTGGTCGCGCCGTTCCCCGCGCCCCTTGGGGTCCGGTGGGTGGGTCGGGGCCGTGGGCCGGTGCGTCAGCCCGTCGCAGGCCGGGCGTACGGCCCTTTGCTGGTACACGGTGCGGGTGGCCTGAGACCGAACCTAAGCGACGGGCATACGACGCACCGGCCCACGGCCCCTCCCGCCGGTGGGAAGCTGCGGGCACGTGGTGGCTGGTGAACATGATGGCTGGCGGCTCCAGGGACGCGCCCCTTCAGGGGCGCGGGGAACTGCGCGACCAGCCACAATGCACCCGCAGCCGCACACGATCCCAACGCCCCACCCCGATAGGCGCCCCACCCACCGCCCAGGCACAACCAGCCCGTCCGGCGCTTGAGGACGAGGCCGTCAGGCCGACTGCGGGGCCCGGGGGCGGCAGCCCCCCCCGTTTCGGGAAGGGGCGGGGTTGGGGAAGAAAAACCCTTCAGCCCAGCCCCCGCGGCGGCGGAACCCCTGACGATCGGCAGGGGCGGCAGCCGCCCGCCCGCTTGTAGCGTCGGGGAAATGGAACGTCGTCGGAGGAGGGCCGCGGACGCCCTGCTGTGGGCGGCACTGGCCGTGCCGGTCGTCACAGTCGACCGCATCGGCCTGAACGAACCCCGTACCCCGGCGGAGCAACTCGCGGGCATCGCAACCCTGGCCGCAGCCGTAGCGATACGGCGCAGAAGCCCGCTGACGGCCTTCGCGGCAACCGCAGCCCTCAGCCTCGCCTCGGAACCCGCCCTGCTCACCCTCTCGTACGGCCCAGCCCTCGCCGCCTTCGCCCTGTTACTCGGCCGGCACGCACAGCAAACCCGCCCCGCACTGACGGCATTCGGCGCGGTCGGCGTCCTCGGCACGTTCCAGATCGCGGTACGAGGAGTCGACCCGGCGGCCCAATACCCCGTACTCATCGGCACGTTGCTCTTCGGCGTCGTGTTCCCCTGGCTCGGCGGCCGGTACTGGCGCCAGAGCCGCGAACAACTGGAGCGGGAGCAACGGTTCGCCGAGGACCGGGCGCGACTGCGCGAACGGGCCCGTATCGCCCAGGACATGCACGACTCCCTCGGCCACGAACTGAGCCTGATCGCCCTGCGCGCCGGCGCCCTCCAACTCGCCCCCGACCTCGCGGAGCACCACCGCACGGCCGTCGCCGACCTCCGCGAGGCCGCCTCCGACGCCACGGAACGGCTCCACCGCATCATCGGCCTGCTGAGGGAGGAGGACGACGAGCCGGCCCCGCTGACCCCGGCCGACGAGAGTGTCGAGGAACTCGTGGCGCGGGCGGCGGAGTCGGGCCTCCGGGTGCACTGGGAGGGGACGGGGCCGGCCGGTGCGTACTCGCTCGTCGAGCGGATCGTCCACCGGGTCGTACGCGAGGCCCTGACCAACGCCGCCCGGCACGCGCCCGGCGCGGCTGTCACCGTCGCGGTGCGGCGAGAGGCCGACGGTACGGAGGTGAGCGTGGTCAACGGGGCGGCGTCCACGGAAGGGGGTTCGTCGTCGTCCGGGGGTACGGGGTTGCTGGGGCTGCGGACGGCGGTCGAGGGTGTCGGTGGTCGGTTCGAGGCGGGGCCGTACGGGGAGGGGTTCCGGGTCGTGGCGTACGTACCTGCCGCGCCGATCGTTCCGGGCGAGGAGGCCGTCGCGTACTTCCCACCGAGCCCGCCCGCGCATGACCGTCGCCGCGTGCTCCTGGCGTTCTCGGGTGCCGTCGCCGCTGGAGCCGTTTTCCTCGGCGGAGCCTTCGCCTGGTACGCGTACACGAAGACGCACTCGATCCTGAAGCCCGGCGACTACGCCGAACTGCGCCTCGGAACCCCGCTCGACGAGGCCGAACACGTACTGCCCGACCGCACGGTGAGCGACCCACCGGTGGAACGCGCCCCCGCCGCGCCGAAGGGGACCGACTGCCGTTACTACCGCGCGAGCGGCGAACTCTTCGTCCCCGTCGAACACTTCAGACTGTGCTTCGACGACAGGGGGCGGCTGGTCGCCAAGGACGTGGTCCCCAGAGGCAGTTCGGCCGGACAGGTGCCTGAGGAGGAGAAGGAGGAGTGGGTGCGGTGATCCGCGTACTGCTGGCCGACGACGAGGCCATGGTCCGCGCCGGTGTGAAGGCGATCCTCGACGCCGGAGGCGGGGGCGGCATCGAGGTCGTCGCGGAGGCCGCCGACGGACGCGAGGCTGTCGCGCTGACGCAGGCTCACCGGCCCGACGTGGCGCTGCTCGACATCCGGATGCCGCGCCTGGACGGGCTCGCGGCCGCGGAGGAGATCGTACGGACCGTGCCCGGAACGGCGGTTGCGATCCTGACGACCTTCTCGGAGGACGCGTACGTGGCCCGGGCGCTGGGCGGCGGTGCCACGGGTTTCCTGTTGAAGTCCGGTGATCCGCACGAACTCGTCGCGGGGGTGCGGGCGGTCGCCGACGGGGCCGCGTTCCTCTCGCCGAAGGTGGCCCGGCACGTGATCGACGGTTTCGGCGCCGGGCGGCGGCTGAGTCGCGAGGCAGCCGCCCGTGATCGCGTCGCGTCGCTCACTCCCCGCGAACGCGAAGTCCTCGGGCTGCTCGGAGCCGGCCTCTCGAACCCCGAGATCGCCGCCCGCCTGCATCTCGTGGAGGGCACGGTGAAGGCGTATGTGAGCGCGATTCTCGACCGGTTGGAGGTCAGAAACCGCGTCCAGGCGGCGATCGTGGCGTATGAGGCGGGCTTGGCCGAGTAAGTGCCGAGCAAGTGACGTCCCCTCAGCTTCGGCCCGCGAACCACCGCACCGGCCCCGCCGCCGATCCCCGCATCGCCTCCGCCACCCGTGCCGCCGGACGCGTCGTCAGGCGTACGAAGGTGAAGGCGACGAGCGTGCCGAGGGCCAGGCCCGCCACCGTGTCGTGCGGGTAGTGCACGCCGACGAACACCCGGGAGAAGGCCATGAGCAGGGCCGTCGGAGCCGTCAGCCACAGGATGCCCCGCCAGGTCAGCGCGAGCGCTGCCGTCGCGGCGCCCGCGATCGTGGCGTGGTTGCTGGGGAAGGACCAGTCGCCGTGCGGCGGGCAGTCGACGAGTGGGGCGGTCGCGTCGGCGACGGCTCGGCACGGGCGTTCCTCGTCGACAGCGGACTTGAGCAGTTCGCTGCACACGTACGCCACGGCCGTGGCCAGAGGCGCGAGGACCGCAATCGCGAAAGCCCCCGGTTCGCTCCGCCGCCGACGCCACCAGGCGACGACGAAGAGGACGCCGTAGAACAGCAGTCCGGCCTCCGTCCATAACTCGGCCAAGTGCTGTAGCCACGTCGGGGTGTCGTGGGCGGCGTCGGTGATCTCTCGGTAAAGGTCGGCGTCCATGGTCACGGACGGTATTCGAGGGTCGTTCGTCGTCACATCCTGCGATCGTCGGGACCTCGACCTGACGAAAGACAGGGGTGGGCCTGGCCGTTGTCCAGGATGATGATCCGGAAAAGTTGGGGCTCAGGGCGGCGGGTGGGGACAGCGAACTCGCGGATCTCTCGTAAGGTTTGCGCCGTGGGATCTCTGCGCAATCCTGTCGGGCCGCTTCCCTCCTCCATCTACTGGCGTCGGAGGGCCGTTCTGCTGTCCCTGGCCGCGCTGTTGGCGCTGCTGGTCACCTGGATCGTCACCTCCGGCGACGGAGGCGGCAACAACGACGCGAACGGGACCAACGGCAAGAACCCCGCGCCCTCCATCACACCCGGCCCCACCAGTTCGGGGCCCGCGATCAGCGAAGCCCCGGGCGGACGCGACGAGTCGGGCGACGAGACTGGCGGGAGCGGTGGCAGTGGGGGGAGCGGAGGAAGCGACGGGTCCGAGGACTCCGGTGGTGGCTCCGCGGGCTCCGGTGGGGCGGACGGCTCCTCCGGTGGCGCGGGCGGTACCGGTGGTGGCTCGGCCGGCGTCGGGGGTGGCGGTGTCTCCGGGGATACGGTTCCTGCCGGGTCGAGCCTTCCCAACTGCACGCCCGGAGCGGTGCAGTTGACGCTGCGCAGCGTCCAGAACGCGTACTCCCCCGACGAGCAGCCCGAGCTGGAGCTGATCGTCACGAACTCCTCCGCCACCGACTGCAAGCTCGATCTCGGCCCGAAGGAAGCGGTGCTGACGATCACTCAGGCGGGCGGCGACGACGAGTTGTGGTCCTCGGCCGACTGCCCGACGGGCGCCGGCAGCGTCCTGTACCGCATCCCGGCGAACGACAGCGTCACCCGCAACCTGGAGTGGAACCGCAAGGCGAGCGCCCCCGAGTGCGCGACGCCCCCGGCGGGTTCGGCAAGCGCGGGCACGTACTTGGTGGAGGCCACGGCTCCGGGCCTGACAACGGCCCGGACGTCATTCGTCCTGGAGAAGGACTAGGGGCGCCCCTGGGGTCCGGTGGGTGGGTCGGGGCCGTGGGCCGGTGCGTCAGCCCGTCGCAGGCGGGGCGTACGGCCCTTTGCTGGTACAGGGTGCGGGTGGCCTGAGACAGAACCTAAGCGACGGGCATACGACGCACCGGCCCACGGCCCCTCCCGCCGGTGGCAGGCTGCGGGCACGTGGGGGGTGCGGGCTCTTCCGGGGCGCGTGCTTTCGGGGCGCGGACAGTCGCAGGCTTTTCAGGGGCGCGGGGCTGTGTCGATTTGCGGCTCCGCCGCGTGGGCGCGACCAGCCACGACGGACCCGCGGTCGCCCATGAACCCAACACCCCACCCCCGTAGGCACCCCGCCCAGCCGTCGGCTAGACGTACCGCTCCAGAATCGACGACTCCGCCAACCGCGAAAGCCCCTCCCGAACGCTCCGTGCCCGCGCCTCGCCGACGCCGTCCACCGTTTGGAGGTCGTTGACGCTCGCGGCGAGTAGCTTCTGCAGGCCGCCGAAGTGCTCGACCAGGCGGTCGATGATCGCGCCGGGCAGCCGCGGCACCTTGGCGAGGAGCCGGTAACCGCGCGGTGACACCGCGGAGTCGAGCGTCTCGGGTGAGCCGGTGTAGCCCAACGCCCGTGCCACCGTGGGCAGTTCGAGCAGCTCGGCGTGGGTGAGCGCGTCGAGTTCGGAGAGGGCCTCGTCGACCGTGCGGGAGCGCTTGGCGGTGGGCTCCGGAACGTAGTCCCGTACGACGAGCTCGCGCTCGGGCTCGACGCCGGCGATCAACTCGTCCAGCTGGAGGGCGAGAAGGCGGCCGTCCGTGCCCAACTCCACCACGTACTCGGCGATCTCCGTGGCGATCCGGCGCACCATCTCCAGACGCTGGGCCACCGCCGAGACATCCCGGACGGTGACCAGGTCCTCGATCTCCAGCGCCGACAGCGTGCCCGCGACCTCGTCGAGGCGGAGCTTGTAGCGCTCCAGGGTGGCCAGGGCCTGGTTGGCGCGGGAGAGGATCGCCGCCGAGTCCTCCAGGACGCGGCGCTGTCCGTCCACGTACAGCGCGATCAGGCGCATGGACTGGGAGACGGAGACGACGGGGAAGCCGACCTGCTTGGAGACCCGGTCGGCCGTGCGGTGCCGGGTGCCCGTCTCCTCGGTGGGGATGGTGGGGTCGGGTACCAGCTGTACGCCCGCCCGCAGGATCTTGGTGATGTCCTTGTCGACAATGATGCCGCCGTCGAGCTTGCACAGCTCGCGCAGCCGGGTCGCCGTGAACTCGACGTCCAGGACGAAGCCGCCCGTGCACATCGACTCGACCGTCTTGTCCCAGCCGAGCACGATGAGCCCGCCGGTGTTGCCGCGGAGAATCCGCTCCAGGCCGTCGCGGAGACCCGTGCCGGGTGCCACGGCGCTCAGCGAGGCGCGCATCAGCCCATCGGCACCGGAGCTCCCACCGGACTTTCCGGGAGCTGCCGCCCGGTCATTGGCTGCCACTGCACTCCTCCGGTCGCAGGTTCTGGGGCGCTCCCGTTTCGCATACTTCGTTCGTACGGACGGTCGAGACCTGGGCAAAGTCTACCGGCGCTCCTCCTCGTCCCGTGGGGCCTCTCGACGACGCGACCTCGGAAGCACCCGCAGAGCGTCCCCCATGTCGGCCACTTCCAGGACCTTCATACCGGGAGGGATCTTGCCGGGATCGCCCGGTACGAGCGCATGCGTGAAGCCCAGACGGTGGGCTTCGGCGAGTCTGCGCTGGACGCCCGTGACCCGTCTGACCTCGCCCGCGAGGCCCACTTCGCCGATCGCCACGAGGTTCTTGGGGAGCGGGGTGTCGCTCGCGGCGGAGGCCAGGGCGAGGGCGATCGCCAGGTCCGCGGCCGGCTCGGAGAGCTTCACGCCGCCGACCGTCGCGGAGTAGATGTCCCGCTTTCCCAGGGCGCTGATCCGGCCGCGCTGCTCCAGGACGGCGAGCATCATCGAGACGCGGGAGGTCTCCAGGCCCGAGGTCGTACGCCTGGGGGAGGGGATCTGCGAGTCGACGGTGAGCGCCTGGACCTCGGCGACCAGGGGGCGGCGGCCTTCGAGGGTGACGGTCAGGCAGGTGCCGGGGACCGGCTCGGCGCGGCGGGTGAGGAACAGGCCGCTGGGGTCGGCGAGTCCGGTGATGCCCTCGTCGTGCAGCTCGAAGCAGCCGACCTCGTCCGTCGTGCCGTATCTGTTCTTGACGCCTCGTACGAGCCTCAGGCGCGCGTGCCGGTCGCCCTCGAAGCTCAGGACGACGTCCACGAGGTGCTCCAGGAGGCGGGGGCCCGCGATGGCGCCGTCCTTGGTGACATGGCCCACAAGGAGTGTGGACATGCCGCGCTCCTTGGAGACGCGGATCAGGGCGCCGGCCACCTCGCGGACCTGGGACATGCCTCCGGGGGCGCCGTCGATCTCCGGAGAGGCCACGGTCTGTACGGAGTCGAGGATCAGGAGGGACGGCTTCACCGCGTCCAAGTGGCCGAGGACGGCGGCCAGATCGGTCTCCGCGGCGAGATACAGGTGGTCGTCGATCGCCTTGATGCGGTCGGCCCGCAGGCGGACCTGGCTCGCGGACTCCTCGCCGGTGATGTAGAGCGTGCGATGTTCGTCACTTGCCGACTTGGCCGCCACGTCCAGCAGCAGTGTGGACTTGCCGACGCCCGGCTCGCCCGCGACGAGCACGACCGCGCCCGGCACCAGTCCGCCGCCGAGCACCCGGTCCAGCTCCGGTACGCCGGTGGGGCGGGCGGTCGCCTGGCGGCCGTCGACCTGGCCGATGGGCACCGCGGACGTCGTGACCCGGCCGGGTGCCGTCGTACGGACCGCGGGCGCGCCGTACTCCTCGACCGTCCCCCAGGCCTGGCACTCGGGGCAGCGGCCGAGCCACTTGGCCGTCTGCCAGCCGCATTCGGTGCAGCGGTAGGACGGCCGGTCCTTCGCGGTCTTCGTACGGGCAGCCATGCACGAACCGTAACCGCCACCACTGACAACGCCGTCCCCGCCCACCACCACGTGCTTCCGGCCCCGTCGCCAAGATCAGGGCACCCTTCGCAAACCGGCCGCAACCGATCCGGAACGCGCAGCGGAATTGAAGGTTCCTGTACCCTTATGGGGGATCGTTTCACCCGTATGGATTAAAAGTGCTCACGCAGGGAGAAGGGGTCGCCGCCCGGCGCCTACGGTCGCTCGCGTGATGAGCCGCAGTCCGGAAACCACCATGCACACCACCGGCGCGAGCCGGGCGCCCCGTGCCGCACCCGACCGGGCGGCGGTCCGTACGTCGGCGCAGTGCCCGCCCCCGCGCTACGAGCCGTATCTGGACGGCCTGTTCACGTACTGCCTTTCAGTGCTCTGCGACCACGACGCCGCGGTCGCCGCCCTCGGTGACGCCCTCGCGCTCGCCGAGCGCCGTGGCCCGCGCGGCGTGCAGGCATCCGACGAGCGCAGGGCCTGGCTGTACGCCCTCGCCCGCTGGGCCTGCCTGCGCAAGCTCGCCGAGGCCACGGACAAGGACCGGCAGGGCGACAACCGGCAGGGCAACAGCCGGCAGCCCAATCGCCAGTTCCGGCAGGCCAAGCCCGTCCGGCAGAAACGTCGTGGGACGCGCGCGCCGGACGCCGAAGAAGACCGTCGCCGTCGCGAACTCACCCTGCTCGCCTGGCCGGAAGCCGCCGGAACCACGCCCGAGCAGCGCGAAGCGCTCGAACTCGCCATACGGCACCAGCTCGCCGTCCGCGAGGTCGCCGCCGTCCTCGGCATGGACCTGCTCGCCGCCCGCGAACTCCTCGCCGCCGCCGCCTGCGAGGTCGAGCGCACCCGCGCGGCCCTCGCCGTCGTCGAGACCGGCGCCTGCCCGGCCGTCGCCCGGCTCACCGGCGACAGGCTGGTCCTCAGCACGCCCCTGCGCCGCGAACTGGTCCGGCACGTCGACGACTGTCCGCGCTGCCGCCGTACCGCCGAGCGCGCGATCCCCGGCTCCTGGCCCGGCACCAACGTCACGCCCGCCGAGCTCCCCGTACTCGAAGCCCCACGCGCCGCCCTCCACATGGCGATGGCGCATGCCCCACGCGCGCGGGGCGGCACTCCGCGCTTCGACCGGCGCGGCTTCCCGCTGGACCCCAAGGACGACGCGGCCCGCCGTAACCGCCTGCGCGCGCGTGCCATCACGACGACGGTCGTCGCCACCGTCGTGGCGGCTCCCGTACTCGCCCTGTGGGTGGCCTACCGCGGCGCCCCCCTCACCGGAGAGGGCTCGCCGGGCCGTCCGATCACCGCGAGCGAGGCGCACGGCCCCGACGCACTCGGCGGCGAGCACGCGGGCGACTACGAGAACGCGGGCAGCGCCAGCGCGAAGCCGGACGCGCAGCTCAGTGGGGGAACCGGCGAGGGAAAACGTTCGTCCGAAGTCCCTGTCTCCGTCCAGGTCACCGGCGAGCAGAAAAGTGGCCTCTCCGTAGAGGCCGATTCCAGCGGCGACACGACGCTGATCACCTTGAGGGCATCCGGCAGTTCACCGGTCCACTGGTCCGCGCGCACCGGCGCCTCCTGGCTCTATCTGAGCCAGTCGTCGGGAACGCTGCGGCCCGGCGAGTCGTTGACGATCAAGGTGTACGTCGATCATCTCCGCGAGCCGAACGGCCCCTGGAGCGCGCGGGTGTCGATCGCACCCGCGAGCGCGGTGGTCTTCATCGGCGGCTACGGAACGGCGGGCCCGTCACACCTGGCCCCTGCTCCGGACGCGACCCCGAGCGCTCCCGCGCCGTCCGCCCCCGGCCCCACGCCAAGCGACTCGACCCCCTCGGCCCCCGAGCCCACGCCCACCAGCCCGCCCCCGTCCGAGCCGGACCCGGCCCCCACGGAACCCACGGACTCGCCCCCGCCACCGAGCGACGGCAGCACCCCGAGCCCTTCGGAAAGCTAGCCCCCAGGGGACGCGGTACGCCCCACAACCCCCGTCAGCCAACCGGATCCGCCGGATGCGGTGCCACCAGCGGCAGCTGGGACGCCAGCCGCTCCTCGCACAGCTCCACCAGCCGGTCGTACGCGGCCTTGCCCATCATCTCGATGAGCTCGGGCCGGTATGTGACGTACACCGGTTCGCCCGAGCCGTGCGCGGACGTCGCCGACGTGCACCACCAGTGCAGGTCGTGGCCGCCCGGGCCCCAGCCGCGGCGGTCGTACTCGCCTATCGAGATCTGGAGTACGCGCGTGTCGTCGGGCCGGTCTATCCAGTCGTACGTCCGTCGCACGGGCAGCTGCCAGCAGACGTCCGGCTTGGTCTCCAGGGGCTCGCGGCCTTCCTTCAGCGCCAGGATGTGCAGCGAGCAGCCGGCGCCGCCCTGGAAGCCGGGGCGGTTCTGGAAGATGCACGAGCCCTGGTACGGGCGGGTCTGCCGGGAGCCCTCCTCGTCCTTCGAGACCCAGCCGGTCTCCATGCCGACGTCGTGGTTCTGCCAGATCTCCGGCGTGAGTCTCGCCACATGCCCTGCTACGCGCTTCTCGTCGTCCTCGTCCGAGAAATGGGCGCCGAGCGTGCAGCACCCGTCGTCCGCGCGACCCGCCTGGATGCCCTGGCAGCCGCTGCCGAAGATGCAGTTCCAGCGAGAGGTCAGCCAGGTCAGATCGCAGCGGAACACCTGCTCGTCGTCGGCCGGATCCGGGAACTCCACCCACGCCCGCGCGAAGTCGAGCCCCTTCTCGTCCGGCTCGGACGCCGGGACAGCGGCCTTCTTCGGGAAGTTCTTGGATGAGTTCTTCGGAGACTGCTTCGGGGACTTCTTGGTCTTGCCGGGCGCCTTCGCCTGCGAAGAACCCTTGGCTGAGGTGGCCGAGCCTGCCGATTTGTCGGTCTTCGCCTTTTTCGTCTTTGGCACGTGTCCAGGGTAAGTCGCTGGGAACCACTCCGGGGACCAGCAGGGGGGCCGGCTCGCAGTAGCGTTCGTACATGAGACTCGGTGTCCTCGACGTGGGTTCGAACACGGTGCATCTGCTGGTGGTGGATGCACACCCTGGCGCGCGCCCGTTGCCCGCGCATTCGCACAAGGCGGAGCTGCGGCTCGCCCAACTCCTCGACGAGAACGGGTCGATCGGCCCCGAGGGCGTCGACAAACTGATCTCCGTCGTCCGGGAGGCGCTCGACGCGGCCGAGGACAAGGGCGTCGAGGACCTCCTGACGTTCGCGACCTCCGCCGTGCGCGAGGCGAGCAACGCCGACGACGTACTGGACCGGGTACGCGCCGAGACGGGCGTCGAACTACAGGTCCTCACCGGCGCGGAGGAGGCCCGGCTCACCTTCCTCGCCGCCCGCCGCTGGTTCGGCTGGTCGGCCGGAAAGCTGCTGGTCATCGATATCGGCGGCGGCTCCCTGGAGATCGCGTACGGCATCGACGAGGAACCCGACGCGGCGGTGTCACTGCCGCTCGGCGCGGGACGCCTGACGGCCGCCTGGCTGCCCGGCGATCCACCGGACCCCGCGGACGTCAAGGCGCTGCGTCGGCATGTACGCGCCCAGATCGCCCGCACGGTCGGCGAGTTCAGCCGCTTCGGCTCCCCCGACCACGTGGTCGCCACCTCCAAGACGTTCCGCCAGCTGGCCCGCATCGCGGGAGCCGCCCGCTCGGCAGACGGCCTCTACGTACAACGCGAACTCAAACGCAGGTCCCTGGAGGACTGGGTCCCCCAGCTGGCCACCATGACCACAGACCAACGCGCCGAACTCCCAGGTGTCTCCGAGGGCCGAGCAGGCCAACTCCCGGCAGGCGCCCTGGTGGCAGAGGCCGCGATGGACTTGTTCGGCGTGGAGACGCTGGAGATCTGCCCGTGGGCACTGAGGGAGGGAGTGATCCTCCGGCGCCTGGATCACATGGCTTCGGCGTAGGAGGAGGGGCCCTTGGTCCCGAAGGGGCCGGGGCCCCGACAGGGGCGCGGGGAACTGCGCGACAAGCCACAACGAACCCGCACGCACCCGCGGCGCAAACCCCAACGGCGATTAGGCGAACCCAGCGACAAGAAACCGGCACCCTTCGGCTAAGGCGAGCCGCCCCCGCACAACCGCCGGAGGCACCCCGTACTCTGTCCCTCGTGGCAGAACCAGTGGTCCGCATCCCGGATGCGAAGGTCGCGCTGTCGACGGCCTCTGTCTATCCGGAGTCGACAGCGACGGCCTTCGAGATCGCCGCGCGCCTCGGGTACGACGGGGTCGAGGTCATGGTGTGGACCGACCCGGTCAGCCAGGACATCGAGGCGCTGCGCAGGCTCAGCGACTACCACCAGATCCCGATTCTGGCCGTCCACGCCCCGTGCCTGCTCATCACCCAGCGCGTCTGGTCCACCGACCCCTGGGTCAAGCTCCAGCGCGCCCGGTCCGCCGCCGAGAAGCTGGGCGCCTCCACGGTCGTCGTGCATCCGCCGTTCCGCTGGCAGCGCCAGTACGCCCGCGACTTCGTCACCGGGATCTGGCGGATGGCCAACGAGACGGACGTACGGTTCGCCGTCGAGAACATGTACCCCTGGCGCTACCGCGACCGCGAGATGCTCGCGTACGCCCCCGACTGGGACGTGACGAAGGACGACTACCGGCACTTCACGATCGACCTGAGCCACGCATCCACGGCCCGCAGCGATGCCATGCAGATGGTCGACCGCATGGGCGACCGCCTCGGCCACGTCCACCTGGCCGACGGCCGGGGCTCGGCGAAGGACGAGCACCTTGTCCCGGGGCGCGGCCACCAGCCCTGCGCCGAGCTCCTGGGGCGGCTCGCCCTGAGCGGCTTCGACGGCCATGTCGTCATCGAGGTCAACACCCGCCGGGCCATGTCCAGCGCCGAACGCGAGGCCGACCTCGCCGAGGCCCTGGCCTTCACCCGGCTCCACCTCGCCTCGGCGCTGCGGGTCGCCGGCTCATGACCGACACGGCTCCCCGACGCCGCGGACGGCCCTCCCGTACGCAGTCGGGGGACGCCCCCGCGACACGTGACCGCATCCTGACGGCGGCCCGCGAGGAGTTCTCCGAGCGTGGCTACGACAAGACCTCCGTACGCGCCATCGCCAAGGCGGCGGGTGTGGACTCCGCCCTCGTGCACCACTACTTCGGCACCAAGGAGCAGGTCTTCGAGGCGGCCGTGGAGGTCGCCTTCGCGCCCGCCCTGAAGGTGCGGGACGTAGTGCTCGAGGGTTCCCTCGACGAGGTCGGTGAGCGCATGACCCGCGTCATCTTCGGCCTCTGGGAGAACCCGGTGACCCGGACGCCGCTCCTCGCGATCGTCCGATCGGCGGTGAACAACGAGACCGCGGCCGCCGTCTTCCGCCGCCTCGTCGCCGCGCAGCTGATGCGCCGCATCGCCGGCCGGCTCGACGTCCCGGACGCGGAACTGCGCACCGAACTCGCGGCCGCCCAGCTCGTGGGGGTCGCGATGATGCGGTACGTGATCAAGATCGAGCCACTGGCGTCGGCGGACCCGGAACAGGTCATCGCGCGGATCGCGCCGGTGGTTCAGGGGCATCTGACGGGGCCGTGAACGAGCCCTCGCGGTACGGCTTCCGGAGCCCCCTCACCCCGGCCGCCGACCGAGACACGTATCCCGTATTCCGGACGAGGCGTCGGGAACCTGGAGCACCGGCGTACGCTCGAAACCTGCCAGAACTCTCCGAAGGAGCGAGCGACGATGCCCGAGCTGAGGTCCCGCACAGTCACCCACGGCCGCAATATGGCGGGCGCACGCGCCCTTATGCGCGCCTCCGGTGTACCGGGCGCGGACATCGGCCGGAAGCCGATCATCGCGGTCGCCAACTCCTTCACCGAGTTCGTGCCCGGCCACACGCACCTCCAGCCGGTCGGCCGGATCGTGAGCGAGGCCATCACGGCCGCCGGCGGCATCCCGCGCGAGTTCAACACGATCGCCGTCGACGACGGCATCGCGATGGGCCACGGCGGCATGCTGTACTCCCTGCCGTCCCGCGACCTGATCGCGGACAGCGTCGAGTACATGGTGGAGGCCCACTGCGCCGACGCCCTGATCTGCATCTCCAACTGCGACAAGATCACCCCTGGCATGCTCATGGCAGCCCTGCGCCTGAACATCCCGACGGTCTTCGTCTCTGGCGGCCCCATGGAGTCCGGCCGCGCGACGCTGGTCGACGGCACGGTCCGTACGCTCGACCTGATCGACGCGATCTCCGACGCGGTCAACGACAAGGTCTCGGACGAGGACATCCTCCGTATCGAGGAGAACGCCTGTCCGACCTGCGGTTCCTGCTCCGGCATGTTCACCGCCAACTCCATGAACTGCCTGACCGAGGCCATCGGCCTGTCCCTCCCCGGCAACGGCTCGGTCCTGGCCACGCACACGGCCCGCAAGGAGCTGTACGAGCGGGCAGGCGCCACCGTCGTCGAGCTGACCAAGCGCTACTACGACGAGGACGACGCCTCCGTCCTCCCGCGCGCCATCGCCACCCACGCGGCCTTCGAGAACGCCATGGCCCTCGACATCGCCATGGGCGGCTCCACCAACACGATCCTGCACCTGCTGGCCGCCGCCCAGGAGGCCGAGGCCGGCTACGACCTGAACGACATCGACGCCGTCTCCCGCCGCGTCCCCTGCCTGGCGAAGGTCGCGCCCAACGTCGCGGCGACGCGGACGTACTACATGGAGGACGTGCACCGCGCCGGCGGCATCCCCGCGATCCTCGGCGAGCTCTACCGCGGCGGACTGCTGAACGAGGACGTCCACACCGTCCACAGCCCTTCCATCAAGGAGTGGCTGGACGCGTGGGACATCCGCAGCGGCTCGGCCTCGGAGGAGGCCATGGAGCTGTGGCACGCGGCCCCCGGCTGCAAGCGTTCCGCCGAGGCCTTCTCCCAGTCCGAGCGCTGGGAGGAACTCGACACGGACGCGGCGAACGGCTGCATCCGCGATGTCGCCCACGCGTACTCGAAGGACGGCGGCCTGGCCGTCCTCAAGGGCAACCTCGCCGTGGACGGCTGTGTCGTGAAGACGGCCGGCGTCGACGAGTCGATCTGGACCTTCGAGGGTCCGGCGGTGGTCTGCGAGTCGCAGGAGGAGGCCGTCGAGAAGATCCTCGCCAAGCAGGTGCGCGAAGGGGACGTGGTGGTCATCCGCTACGAGGGCCCCAAGGGCGGCCCCGGCATGCAGGAGATGCTCTACCCCACGTCCTTCCTCAAGGGCCGCGGCCTCGGCAAGGCCTGCGCCCTCATCACCGACGGCCGCTTCTCCGGCGGCACCTCGGGCCTGTCGATCGGCCACGCCTCCCCGGAGGCGGCGTCCGGCGGCACGATCGCCCTGGTCCAGGACGGCGACCGCATCCGCATCGACATCCCGAACCGCTCGATCGACCTCCTCGTCCCGGAGGAGGAGTTGGCAACCCGCCGCGCCGCCCTGAACGGTGTCTACGCCCCCGCCGCCCGCGACCGCAAGGTCTCGGCCGCCCTCCGCGCGTACGCCGCGATGGCGACGAGCGCGGACAAGGGCGCGGTGCGGGACGTTTCGATGCTGGGCTGACGTCCCGTACGCCCCTCGTAAGACGTAGGTAAAAAGACGCCCCTCGCAGCGCAACTGTGCCGCTGCGAGGGGCGTCTTATGTGTGCAGAGCATGCCAAGTGACGGTACGTCTCCGCGTATCGTCCGCAAACGGGGGAGAACAGAATGAGTGAGCAGCTCGCCGGGATAGGAACCGAGAGTCAGGCAGGCACCGCGGGGGAGACGGGCACCGAGGAGTTGTCCGCCACGGCGACGGCAGCGGCCACCTATACCGTGGTCGCCGATGTGAACGTGCGCTCCGGTCCCAGCACCTCGTACGCCATCGTGGGGCGCCTGTCAGCCGGAACCAGGGTCACCATCTACTGCCAGACCCCGGGTCAGAACATCACGGGCCCGCTGGGGACCTCCAACATCTGGGACCGCGTAGGCAGCGGCCGCTACGTCAGCGACACCTATGTCCGGACCGGAAGCAGTGGCTACGTCGCGCCGCGCTGCTGACACCGGACGCCGCGCTGCTGACACGGGACCGCCGCGCTGCTGACACCGGACGCTCGGCCGTTCGGCTGTGGGGGGCCGCCGGGGCGTCACCCCGCCCTCGGTGGCTTCCGCACGTCGAAGCCGAACACCGTGTTGCCGCTCGCCGTCCCGATCAGCGCCCGCCCGGAGAACACGACGCGCCCGCTGGTCATGGAGTCGGCGAGACCGCCGCCCGCCCCCTGCGGGTCCGACGTCCACAGGACGCGGCCGTCGTCGGGATCGAGGGCGGTCACGCGCCCGCTGGCCGAGCTGAAGTGCAGGACGCCGCCGGAGGCCGTCGGACCGGACGCGGCCTCCACGCCCGTCTGGCGGGCCCAGACCTCCTTGCCGGTCGCCGGGGCCACCGCGGTGATCAGACCCGCGGTCCCGGAGAAGTAGACGCTGTTTCCGGCCAGCCCCGGAACCGCGCCGGAGTACCGGCTCGGCAGCGCCGCGGACGTGACCCGGCCGGTCCGCGGATCGAGGCGTATCACCTTGGAGAACCCGTCGGTTGCGACGCCCGTGCGGTGCTCCTCCAGCAGGACGAGTGAGCCGTCGGCCGCGCCGCCCAGCGGCAGCACGTCGCCCGTGACCCGCATGGCCTTCCCCAGCCGTCCCGTCGCGACGTCGACCGTATGGAAGGACTTGTTGGTCACCTCGAGCGCGTCGACCTCGGACCGCTGGGCGCACACCGCGTAGACGCGCTCGCCCGCGACCAGCGGCGTGCACGTGGAACCGGCCGGGAAGGGCGTCCTCCACTGCGTCTTCCCGGTGGCGGCTTCGCGGGCCACCAACCGGGATTCGGACGCGTCGGCCGCGTACACCGAGAAGCCCAGCAGCACGGCCTCGGCGGGCTGCCCGACGAGAGCGGTCGCGTCGCTCCCCAGCGGCGCCGACCACAGCTCCTCGCCGTCCGCGGCGGTCAGGGCGACCACCTCCTCCGCGCCGCCGTCGTCCCCGGTGCGGTAACCGAGCACGGTGTCCCCGGAAACGCCGACGAAGTGCATGTTGTGCACGGGCACCCCGGGATTCGTACGGCTCCACACCCGGGTGCCGTCCGCGATATTGATCCGCGTGGCGACGACCCCGCCGCCCCCGCAGTACACGGAGTCGCCCCGCGCCGCACAGCGCATCTCGTCGGGGATGTTCCGTCCGCCGCGCACCGTCACCTGCCACGGCCGGAACCCGTCGGGCAACTGGGCGTCGGACGCGCTGACGGTCCGGCGGTCGCCGTCGGGGACGGTGTCCTGCCCCGCCGTCGTCCCGGTGCCGGACTGCAGCACAGCGGCCCCGCCCGCAATGGCGGCCACCGCCGCGGCGCACGCGACGACGGTGCGCCAGCGGCGGCGCAGCGTACGGCCGACGAGGGGACCGCCATCGCGGGCGCCCGCAGGATCCGCGGGGTCCTTCGTGGGCTCCTTGGGACGCGCGGAGAGCAGCCGGGTGTCCGTATCCGTGCCTGGCCCGGCGAGGCCCTCTGACTCCGGCTGCCCCAAGTCCTTCGGGAGGGTACGCAGTTGCTTCAGGAACTCGTCGGCGGAGGGGCGGTTCTTCGGCTCCTTGGCGAGACAGGGCTCGACGAGCGCGCGCAGTGCGTCGGGCACCCGGTCCAGCGCCGGCGCCTCGTGCACGACCTGATACGCCGTCATGTACGGGCTGTCGGCGTCGAAGGGGCCCTGCCCGGTCGCCGCGTAGACCAGCAGCGTGCCCAGCGAGAACACGTCCGACTCGGGGCCGACCTCCCGCGGCGCCTGCAACTGCTCGGGCGACATGTACGGGGGAGTGCCGATGACCCGGCCCGTCATGGTCAGCGTCTGGTGGTCGGCGGCGCGCGAGATGCCGAAGTCGATGACGCGTGGTCCCTCCGGCGACAGCACGACGTTGGACGGCTTGAGGTCGCGGTGCACCACCCCGGCGCGGTGGATGTCGCGCAGTGCCTCGGTCAGCCCGATGGCGAGCGTGCGCAGCTCGGCTCCGCCCAGCAGACCGTCCGCACTGATGCGTTGGGCCAGTGTGGGGCCCGAGATGTACGCCGTGGCCATCCACGGGTGGTGGCTCTCGACGTCCGCGTCCACCACGGCGGCGGTGAAGACACCGCTGACCCGCCGGGCAGCCGACACCTCCTGCCGGAAGCGGGTCCTGAACTCCTCGTCGCCCGCGAACTGCTGATGGATCAGCTTGATCGCGATCGGTCGGCCCGATGCCGTACGCGACAGGAAGACCGTGCCCATCCCGCCCGCGCCCAGGCGCGCCTCCAGCGGGTAGCCGCCGATCTCCTCCGGATCTCCTGCGCGGAGATGCACAGCCGCTCCACCTTCCCCGTACGTCACATCGTGCCCACCCAAACTAGCGTCCCCATCGGTCGGCAGGGCCATCGCCCGGGTCGGAGGACGGCTCGACATCCAGCTGCGGGGACGATAATCGGCCCATGAGCGACGAAACCGGGCCCGGCGTCCCCGCGGGCCCTCAGCCCGAACCCCTCCGCTTCTTCGGCACGACCTGGGTGCAGCACGACGGTGGATACGCGGCGCGCCGCGCCGGGGTCGCCGTCGGGGCGCTCGCGGCGGCCGCTGCCGCGAGCCTGGTGCTGCGGCTCGCCCACGAAGGGCTGCAGATCGCGGCCGTCGGCGGACTGGTGAACCTGCTCGTCGTCGTAATGTTCGCGGTGTGCAGCGCGATCGCCTTCCGCCGCACCTGGGAGGGGTTCCGCGAGCGGGCCGACCCGGAGACGCAGGCGCGCCTGCGGGGCCTGATGGCCATCGGGTTCGTCGGCTCGCTCCTCGCGTACTTCTTCCGCTCCCTCACCGAGGCCCCGGGCGAAAAACTCCACCGTGAGGAATACGAGACGGCCCGCAAGCAGCACGAGAAACGCACCACCCGCCGCACGGGCAACCCAACGAAGAAACGCCGCCGCTCCTGAGCAGGTTCGCCGAAGTCCGGCGCGGTACCGCGACCGTTCAGGGGCGCGAAGCTGTGACACATGCGGCTCCGCCGCGATGGGGGTCCCCCTCGAGCGAAGCCGAGAGTGGGGTAGCACCCAGCAACGGAGGGCCCGCAGCTTTCGCCGACCAGCCACCGCCCCCTCCATCTCTCACCGAAAACTCACTGTCAGCTGCACCTACCTCCGGCCACCATGGCCCTATGCCCACGACGCCCCCGCCACTCCCCACACCCACCCGAGCCCACTCCTTCAACGCCGCCGCGGCCCAGTACGCCGCCAACCGCCCCTCCTACCCGCCCGCCCTCTTCGACGCGATCGAAGACCTGGCCGGCCACCCCCTCACCGGCTCCCGCGTCGCGGACATCGGCGCCGGCACCGGCATAGCGACCGCCCTGCTGCACGCCCGCGGCGCCGACGTCGTCGCCGTAGAGCCCGGCGACGGCATGGCGGCCCAGTTCCGCCGCGCCCTCCCCGACCTCCCGATCATCCGCGGCAACGGCAACACCCTCCCCTTCACCGACGCCTCCCTCGACTTCCTCACCTACGCCCAGTCCTGGCACTGGACCGACCCGGCCCGCTCGGTCCCAGAGACGCTCCGCGTCCTGCGCCCGGGCGGCGCGCTCGCGCTGTGGTGGAACACCAGCGCCCTCGACGTGCCGTGGATCGGCGAGCAGCAGCTGCGGATCCAGCAGCGCTTCGACGCAGACGCCGCCCGTTGGAAGAAAGACGCGAGCGACTCCGGCGTGGCCGACCCCTCCGGGCGCCTCGACTTCGCGCACCGCCGGGTCCGCTGGAGCCGCCGCGTCCCGGTCGACACGCACCTGGCCAACATCGGCAGCCACTCGGCCTTCCTGGTCCGGGGCGAGGAGTACAGCTGCGCCTTTCTTACCGAGGAGCGGGTCCGCCTGCTGGCCGTCTTCCCGGACGGGATTGTGCAGGAGGTCTACGACGTAGAGCTGCTGGTCGCCATCACCTCCTGAACACCCCCTCGCCCCACCACGACCACCGAGCGTCATCGGCCCCTCCTCACGCTCGCCCTCCCCATACGGCCTCGGACACCAGCGCAGCGCCGAGCCAGGCAGGGCGGGCGAACTGCGTGCCTGGCATGTACACCCTCACGACCCCGCGCGCAATCACCTCCCCGCAGGATGCAGTCGGCCCCGCCGCCCGGGGTACCCGACCCACCCAGCCGTCTCTCGCCCCACCCCGCGCCCCCCCCGCGGCGCTTGACGCCGTACCCTCACCGGAGCATTATTCATCACATGATGAATTACTCTTCCGTTCGGTCCGAACCCCCCGACAACCCCGCCATCCGAGCCGAGGCCCTGAACGTCGTACGCGGCACCCGCCAAGTACTCCGCGACCTCGACTTCACCGTTCCGCGCGGCCAGGTCACCGGCCTCCTCGGCCCCTCCGGCTGCGGCAAGTCGACCTTGATGCGCGCGATCGTCGGCACCCAGGCCAAGGTCACCGGCGCCCTCGACGTCCTCGACCGCCCCGCCGGCCACCCCACCCTCCGCACCCGCATCGGCTACGTCACCCAAGCCCCCTCCGTCTACGACGACCTGACGATCCGCCAGAACCTCGACTACTTCGCCGCGATCCTGGACCCCGGCCGCGCCTCCGCCGAGCGACGGCACGAGAACGTCACCCACGCCATCGCCGACGTCGACCTCACCAGCCACGCCGACGCCCTGGCCGGCAACCTCTCCGGCGGCCAGCGCAGCCGCGTCTCCCTGGCCGTGGCCCTCCTCGGCACCCCCGAACTCCTGGTCCTCGACGAGCCCACGGTCGGCCTGGACCCCGTCCTCCGCCGTGACCTGTGGAACCTCTTCCACTCCATCGCCGCAGAGCGCGGCGCCACCCTCCTGATCTCCTCCCATGTCATGGACGAGGCCGAGCGCTGCCACCGCCTCCTCCTCATGCGCGAGGGCGAGATCCTCGCCGACGACACCCCCGACGCCCTGCGCCACCGCACCGACTCCGAGACGGTCGAGGCGGCCTTCCTGCACCTGGTGGACGAGGCGGTCGCGGCGGGCCGCAAGAAGGAGACGACGCGATGAGCACGACCACGAGTACGCGTACGACGATGGCGCCCGCCCCGACGAGTGCGCTGAACGCCTCCCGCACCACCGCCACCGCGGCCCGGGTCCTGCGCCAACTCCGCCACGACCCGCGCACCATCGCGCTGATGATCCTCATCCCGTGCGTGATGCTGTTCCTGCTGCGCTACGTCTTCGACGGCAGCCAGCGCACCTTCGACAACATCGGCGCCTCCCTCCTCGGCATCTTCCCGCTGATCACGATGTTCCTGGTGACCTCCATCGCCACCCTCCGCGAACGCACCTCCGGCACCCTGGAACGCCTCCTCGCCATGCCCCTCGGCAAGGCCGACCTCATCGCGGGCTACGCCCTGGCCTTCGGCGCCCTCGCCATCGTCCAGTCCGCCCTCGCCACCGGTCTCGCCGTCTGGGCCCTGGGTCTCGACGTCACGGGCTCGACCTGGCTTCTCCTGCTCGTGGCTCTCCTCGACGCACTCCTCGGAACGGCCCTCGGCCTCTTCGTCTCGGCCTTCGCCTCCTCGGAATTCCAGGCCGTGCAGTTCATGCCGGCGGTGATCTTCCCCCAGCTCCTGCTCTGCGGCCTCTTCACTCCCCGTCCCAACATGCACCCCGTCCTCGAAGGCATCTCCAACGTCCTCCCCATGTCGTACGCCGTCGACGGCATGAACGAAGTCCTCATGCACACCGACGTCACCGCCGACTTCATCCGCGACGTCCTGATCGTCGCCGCCTGCGCCCTCCTGGTCCTCACCCTCGGCGCCGCCACCCTCCGCCGCCGCACGGCGTAAGCGCTCCGCTGGAAATGCGGTTCGAAGCTGCGGGTCCGTCGTGGCTGGTCACGCCCACGCGGCGGAGCCGCATATGTGTCACAGCCCCGCGCCCCTGGGGGCCTGCGGCCCTCTCGGGGCGCGTACCGCACCGGCCTGCGGCAAGGCCGCTCAGCGCCCGCCTCGGTTCGCCATCCATCCCGCCCAGCGGACACGGCGGCCCACTCCGCGAGCCCGATGCGAGGATGGGCCCTGGACGACGCACCCCCGCCCGGAGGGCAACCGAACATGACCCAGAAAGTCGCAGTGCTCGGCACCGGCAAGATCGGCGAAGCCCTGCTCAGCGGAATGATCCGAGCCGGCTGGTCCCCCGCCGACCTCCTGGTCACCGCACGCCGCCCGGAGCGAGCCGAAGAGCTCCGCACCCGCTACGGCGTCACCCCGGTCACCAACCCCGAGGCAGCCAAGACCGCCGACACCCTGATCCTCACGGTGAAGCCCCAGGACATGGGTACCCTCCTCGTCGAACTGGCCCCACACGTCCCCGCCGACCGCCTGGTCATCAGCGGCGCAGCGGGCATCCCCACCTCCTTCTTCGAGGAGCGCCTCGCCCAGGGCACCCCCGTCGTCCGTGTCATGACGAACACCCCTGCCCTCGTCGACGAGGCCATGTCCGTCATCTCCGCCGGCAGCCACGCCACCGCCGAGCACCTCGCCCACGCCGAGGAGATCTTCGGCGCCGTCGGCAAGACGCTCCGCGTTCCCGAGTCCCAGCAGGACGCCTGCACCGCCCTCTCCGGCTCGGGACCGGCGTACTTCTTCTACCTGGTCGAGGCCATGACCGACGCGGGCATCCTCCTCGGCCTGCCCCGCGAAAAGGCACACGACCTCATCGTCCAGTCCGCGATCGGCGCCGCCGTGATGCTCCGCGACAGCGGCGAACACCCCGTGAAACTCCGCGAGAACGTCACATCCCCCGCGGGCACCACGATCAACGCCATCCGCGAACTGGAGAACCACGGCGTACGAGCCGCCCTCATCGCCGCAATCGAGGCAGCCCGCGACCGCGGCCGCGAACTGGCATCAGGCAACAACACCTGACGCCGCCCCCCGGCGCCGGGGCTGGCCCCCCGTCCAGACACCCGGCGCCAAGGGCACAGTGACTCAGCGGTCACGCCGACGGCAGCAACCCGATCGCCCGGTACGCCGCGTCCACCCTCGGCCTCGCCATCTCTCTGGCCTTCTCCGCACCATCCCGCAACACCCCCTCCACATACGCAGGATCCGCGCACAACTCCCTGTGCCTCTCCTGTACGGGCCTGAGGAGCTCGACCACAGCCTCGGCGGTGTCCTTCTTCAAAGATCCGTACGACTCATATACACCGGCCAGGCCTTCGGGGTTCCCACTTTCACAGGCCGCGAGGATCTCCAGCAGATTCGAGACCCCCGGCCGCCCCTCCCGGTCGTACACGACGTCTCGCCCGCTGTCGGTCACCGCCCGCATGATCTTCTTCCGGATCACATCCGGCTCGTCGAGCAGATAGACGATCCCCGGCCCGACATCCTCGGACTTCCCCATCTTCGACGTCGGCTCCTGCAGGTTCATCACCCGCGCCGCCACCACCGGACGCGTGGCCCGAGGCACCACGAACGTATGCCCGTACCGCTGGTTGAACCGCACCGCCAGATCCCGTGCCAGCTCCACATGCTGCGTCTGGTCGTCCCCGACCGGCACCTCATCCGTCCCGTACGCCAGGATGTCCGCCGCCATCAGCACGGGATACGTCAGCAGCGACAGCCGTACGCTCCCACCCCGCGTCCGCTCGCGCGCGGCCTTCTCCTTGTACTGGATCATCCGCCGCATCTCGCCGTCCGAAGCGACGCACTCCAGCAGATACGACAGCCGCGCGTGCTCATCCACATGACTCTGTACGTAGACGGTGCACAGCTTGGGATCGAGCCCCGAGGCCAGCAACAGCGTGGCCGCCTGCCGACTGAGCCTGCGCACCCGCCCTGGAGCGTGCTCCACGGTCAGCGCATGCAGGTCGACGACACAGAACAGCGCGTCGGCTCGGTGCTGATCGACATCGGCCCAACGCCGTACGGCCCCCAAGTAGTTCCCCAGCGTCAGATGCCCCGTCGGCTTGACCCCACTGAAGATCCGCGTCATCTCTCCACCTCCTGGTCAGGACCGCCGCTGCCCGCCGGCCGGGGTCTCCAGGAGGGAGATACGAGAACGGCCGCCGAGGCGGCGGCCGTTGAGTACATACGTGAGCACGGCCGCCCTCAGGCGGCCCACCACAACTGGGTGCACGCATGCGTCGTCATACGCCCGAGACTACCCCTCGGGGGTGCTCTCCGGCGTCAAGTTGACACGCCCCAACCCGCTCCGTACTGTTCTCCGAGTTGTCCGACGTGAGCGCCGACTCCGGTCGGTCCCCGGACAGCCATTCCGCAGTAAGCACCTAACGATCGACGACCCGTCGTCGGCTCGTTTTCATGCGTGTTTACGGAATGAGGAATCCGCGTTCGAAAGGGCGTGACCCCCGATTAGCTCGGGGCCGGAGATTCCGCTAAAGTCTCACTCGTCGGAACGGCCCGAACGGCCGCGAAGACAACCCACATTCGACTGGGAATCGGGCCTGAAAGGGTCTGGTAGAGTCGGAAACGCAAGACCGAAGGGAAGCCCGGAGGAAAGCCCGCGAGGGTGAGTACAAAGGAAGCGTCCGTTCCTTGAGAACTCAACAGCGTGCCAAAAATCAACGCCAGAT